>NZ_CALZFS010000137.1 GCF_945649885.1 uncultured Corynebacterium sp.
CGTCGATGCCGTGGAGGTCTCTGACCACCGCGCCAAGCTGGTACAGCGCTCCGTCCGTGACCTACCTGTCACAGTCCACGTGGGCGATGGCCGTACTCTCAAGCTCGATGACGGCTATGACCGCGCCATCGTGGATGCACCGTGTACCGGACTGGGTGCACTACGCCGCCGCCCGGAAGCCCGCTGGCGCAAGCAGGAATCCGATATCGCGCAGCTGAACACCTTGCAGTACGACCTGCTGGAATCAGCAGTGAGGCGCGTGCGTTCCGGAGGTGTGATCATCTACTCCACCTGTTCACCTGATCTGCGTGAAACCCGCGGCATCGTGGACCGCGCCTTGGAGAACCTCGGCATCGAGGAACTGAATGCCGCAGACTTCGTTCCAGGCATGGATGACACCGGCGAGAGCAAGTCCGTGCAGATGTGGCCACACCGCCATGGCACCGACGCCATGTTCGTCTCTGTTCTGCGCAAGAAGTAGGACCTGAGGGGTCTGGCCTGCCTCGCGCCTGGGGCGGGCTATGATCTGTAGGTATGGCTCAACAGCGCACACCGATTATTGCCCCTTCCATTCTGGCCGCCGACTACGCCCGCCTGGGCGAGGAGATCGCAGCGGTTCCCAGCGCGGACTGGATCCACGTGGATATCATGGATGGCCACTTCGTACCGAACCTGAGCTTCGGCCATGACGTGACCAAGGCCGTCCACCGTGTCACCGACAAGCCCCTGGATGTCCACCTCATGATTGAAAATCCGGAAAAATGGGTGGACAACTACATCGCTGCCGGTGCAGCCTGCATCACCTTCCACGTGGAAGCCACCGACGGCCATGTTGAACTGGCCAAGTACATCCGCTCCCAGGGTGTCAAGGCGGGTTTCTCCTTGCGCCCAGGCACGCCGATCGAGGACTACCTGGATGATCTCGAGCACTTTGATGAAGTCATCATCATGAGTGTTGAGCCAGGCTTCGGTGGCCAGAGCTTCATGCCGGAGCAGCTGGATAAGGTCCGCACCCTGCGTCGGGTCATCGACGAGCGTGGCCTGGACATCATCATCGAAATCGATGGTGGCATCTCCGCCAAGACCATTGCCCAGGCTGCCGAGGCGGGTGTGGATGCCTTCGTGGCAGGTTCTGCAGTATATGGCGCAGAAAATCCCAATGCGGCAGTGGAGGAACTCCGCGCACTGGCCTCCCGGTAGCCGCTCCATGACCTTCCCTCCAGAGATCCTGTCCGCACTCACACTGGCGGTAGAGGCCTCTGAACAGGTCAGGGGAACCACCAGCCCTAACCCGCCGGTTGGAGCTGTCATCCTTGATGCCGCCGGCCACGTCGCCGGCGTCGGTGCCACCCAGCCACCCGGTGGGGCACACGCTGAGGTAATCGCCCTGCAGACTGCGGGTGGACGCGCCCGCGGTGGCACAGCAGTGGTCACCCTGGAACCGTGCAACCACACCGGCCGCACAGGACCCTGCTCCCAGGCGCTTATCGACGCCGGCATCACCGCCGTATACTATGCCAATTCGGACCCCTTCCCGCAGGCTGCCGGGGGAGCAGATCACCTTCGCACAGCGGGGATTCAAGTCCACCTTCTTGATCAGCTGGTGCCTACCCTCCAACCGTGGCTACGGGCCACCGTCATGGGCAGACCTCATGTGACACTGAAGTTCGCCGGCACCCTTGATGGCTTTGCCGCCGCGACCGACGGCACCAGCCAGTGGATCACCGGCAGTGTGGCCCGGGCCTTCGTCCACGCAGACCGCAGTAAACGTGATGCGATCCTGATCGGTACCGGAACAGTCCTGGCAGATAATCCCTCCTTGACTGCACGTGGCCCGGACGGACCGTATCCCCACCAGCCCCGTCGGATTGTGATCGGGCAGCGCCCGGTTCCTGCGGAATCAAACCTGGCTCAGCTGGGGTTTGAGCAGTACACGGGAATGAATGACACCCTGGAAGCGCTGTGGGAGACAGGCGCCCGTGACATTCTGTTGGAAGGTGGACCCACATTTGCCACCGCCATGCTGCGCGCAGGGCTGGTAGATGCGATCCAGGCGTACATAGCCCCTGCAATTTTGGGCGCCGGCAAGTCCGTGCTGAGCTGGGATGGAGAAACCACCATCGCAGAGATCATGCGTTTCCACACCACCGCCGTACGACAGCTCGGTGATGATGTGCTGATTGAAATGACCCGAAAGGACCACTAGATGTTCACAGGAATTGTAGAAGAACTCGGCACGGTGTCAGGCGTGGATGAGCTGGGGGACTCCGTCCGCCTGACCATTGATGCCACCACAGTGCTAGAAGATGTCCATCTGGGTGATTCGATCGCAGTCAACGGTGTATGTCTGACCGTGGCTACCTTTGATGAGGGGCATTTCACTGCTGACTGCATGCAGCAAACCCTGGATCACAGCTCACTGGGCGCCCTGTCCGTGGGAAACCCAGTGAACCTGGAACGTGCCATGCTGTCCACCGGCAGGTTAGGCGGGCACATCATGCAGGGACACGTGGACGCCACCACCACCCTGATATCCCGGGAGAGTTCAGAAAACTGGGATGTCCTCCGTTTCGCACTGCCTGCAGACCTGTCACGCTATGTGGTGGACAAGGGCTCCATCGCCCTCAACGGCGCCTCCCTGACCATTTCCACGTTGGGACCTGACTGGTTTGAAGTCTCCCTCATTCCCACCACACTGCGGGACACCACTCATGGTGGGCTGAAGGTGGGCGACATCGTCAACATCGAGGTTGACGTGATTGCGAAATATGTCGAACGCATGATGATGGGACCTGGCTCTCAGCCCGATTCCACCGAGAACTAAGGTGATCACTGTGATTGATAACGCATCCCAGAATGTTGAACTGGACTCCGTAGAAGAGGCCATTGCCGATATCGCCGCAGGCAAGGCCATCGTTGTTGTCGATGATGAAAACCGGGAGAACGAGGGTGACATCATCTTCGCAGCAGAACTTGCCACCCCGGAGCTTGTGGCCTTCATGGTCCGTTACTCCTCCGGCTACATCTGCACCCCGATGACCTCGGAGGACGCCGATCGTCTGGATCTTCCGCCGATGACCGCCCACAACCAGGATGCGCGTGGCACCGCCTACACCGTGACTGTGGATGCCAACACCGGCACCACGGGCATCTCCGCAACAGACCGCGCCCACACCATCCGCCTGCTGGCAGATCCGGATGCTGACCGCAGTGACTTCACCCGCCCAGGCCACGTTGTCCCTCTCCGGGCCCGTGAAGGCGGCGTGCTGGTCCGTGCAGGTCACACTGAAGCAGCCGTCGACCTGGCGCGTGCCGCCGGCCTGCGCCCAGCTGGTGTCATCTGCGAAGTAGTCAGTGAAGAAGACCCCACCGGCATGGCACGTCTGCCGGAACTGCGTAAGTTCTGCGACACCCACGATATGAAGCTGATCTCCATTGAGCAGCTCATCGCCTGGCGACGTAAGAACGAAATCCTGGTGGAACGCATCGTGGAAACCAAGATGCCCACCGAATTCGGAGACTTCCGTGCCGTGGGATACCGCTCCAAGGTGGATGACACTGAATATGTCGCCATCGTGGAAGGCGATCCCTCATCCAACGGTGGGGAAGACGTTCTGGTCCGTGTCCACTCAGAGTGCCTGACCGGAGATGTCTTCGGCTCCAGGCGCTGTGACTGTGGTCAGCAGCTCCACGAATCCCTGCGGATGATCAATGAAGCTGGACGCGGTGTTGTTGTATACATGCGCGGACATGAGGGACGTGGCATCGGCCTGCTGGCGAAACTGCGCGCCTACCAGCTCCAGGACGAGGGCGCCGATACCGTCGATGCCAACCTGGCACTCGGTCTGCCGGCAGACTCCCGTGAATTCGGCACCAGCGCACAGATCCTCTATGACCTGGGTGTCCGCTCCCTGAACCTGGTGAGCAACAACCCTGCCAAGCGCGTCGGTCTGGAAGGTCACGGCATCTCCATCATGGGACGCACGCCCATCCCGGTGCAGGTGCACGAAGATAACGTCCGTTACCTGCGCACCAAACGTGACCGCATGGGACATGACCTGCCAGCAGTAGCTGAGTGGGAAAACGCACACCCAGGGGAAGGAACCCAGAATGGCTAAAGAAGGACTTCCACAGATCGACCTGCCTGATGCCACAGGCCTCAAGGTTGCTGTAGTCACCGCAAAGTGGAATGCAGAGATCTGTGACCGTCTGCACGATCACGCCGTTCAGGCAGGTCGTGCAGCCGGAGCAGAAATAAGCGAATACCGGGTGGTCGGTGCGCTGGAACTGCCCGTTGTGGTCCAGGAACTCGCCCACACCCATGATGCAGTCGTGGCACTTGGTTGCGTGATCCGTGGAGGCACCCCGCACTTTGACTATGTCTGTGACTCCGTCACAGAGGGCCTGACCCGCATCGCTCTGGATACCTCCACACCGATCGGCAATGGTGTGCTCACCACCAACACCGAGGAACAGGCCATCGAGCGTTCCGGTGCCGAAGGCTCTGTAGAAGACAAGGGGGCCGAGGCCATGGTGGCAGCATTGGATACGGCTCTGGTGCTTTCTCGCATTCGTGCCGACAGGGGTTAGACTGTCTTGTTGAAACTCACTCCATGAAGATAGTTAAGGAAAAGTGACACAGTGACCACCAACGCTCCCGACGGCGCAACGGACGATCTGAACAACCCGGACAATCAGAATCCCGGCAACGTCGAGCAGGCTGACAGGGAGCACAAGATACGACTCAGCGATGAGGAGCTCCAGATCTACACGGCTGCCTTCGCCGGTACGACTACCGACAAGCCCTGGAAACTGGTGGTCACCTCCAAGACGATGAAGCAGATCGCCTGGTTCATCGTCGTAGTGGTCATGGCTGTCCACATCTTCATGGGTGCGGTGGTTGATGTTGACTTCACCGGGGCAGCCGTTTCCTTCATTGACACCCTCGCCTTCCCAGGCATCGGTGTTCTGCTGTCGATCCTGGCTTATATCGCGTTCACCCGCGCACGCGTGCGTGCCAATGAGGATGGTGTGGAGGTCCGAAACTTCATCGGCACTCGCTTCTACCCATGGGCTGTCATCTACGGCATGTCCTTCCCCAAGGGTGCGCGTGTGGCACGCCTGGAGCTCCCCGACTTCGAATACGTACCGATGTGGGCCTTCCAGGCACGCGATGGTGAATCTGTGGTCAGCGCGGTTGCACAGTTCCGTGAACTCGAGAACAAGCATATGCCGGAGGACTAGGGCCCGCTCATGGCTGATCCGACCACTTACCGCCCGGCACCTGGGAGCATTCCCACGGAGCCGGGTGTTTATAAATTCCGGGATGAAACCCGCCGCGTTATCTATGTGGGCAAGGCCAAGAACCTGCGTTCCCGCCTGTCCAACTACTTCCAGGACGTCACCCAGCTGCACCCGCGGACCCGCCAGATGGTGTTTGCAGCATCAGCGGTGGAATGGACCGTGGTCAGCAGCGAGGTGGAGGCCCTCCAGCTGGAATACACATGGATCAAACGCTTTGATCCCCGCTTCAACGTCAAATACCGCGACGATAAAACCTATCCCATGCTCGCTGTCTCCACTGGTGAGCGATTCCCGCGTGCCTTCTTCTACCGGGGGCCGCGTCGAAAAGGCGTCCGTTACTACGGCCCCTATTCACATGCCTGGGCGGTCCGGGAAACCCTGGACCTGCTGATCCGGGTCTTTCCCATGCGCACCTGTTCCAAGGGTGTGTTCAACCGCCATGAGAACTTGGGGCGCCCCTGCCTGTTGGGCTATATCGATAAGTGTGCAGCTCCGTGTGTGGGGCGGGTCTCCGAAGATGAGCACCGCGAGATCGTCAACGGATTCTGTTCCTTCATGTCTGGACAGACTGACAAAGTGACCAAGAAACTCACCGTTGACATGATGGCGGCGTCCGAGGAACTCGATTTTGAGAAGGCCGCCAGGCTCCGCGATGACCTCGGAGCAATCCATAAGGTCATGGAGAAACAGGCCGTGGTGCTCGGTGATGGTACTGATGCTGATGTGATTGCCTTTGACACCGATGAACTGGAGGCCGCAGTCCAGATCTTCCACGTCCGCGGTGGACGCATCCGTGGCCAACGTGGCTGGGTCGTGGAGAAAACCGGTGACTGGGACAGAGCAATCGATCCCGACCTCGATGTAACAGAAGACGCTGATGCTGAAGCAGCTCCGGATCCAGCGCTCACACACCTGATGCAGAACTTTCTGGTCCAGTTCTACGGCGATGCCGTGGAGCGCGTGGACAACGAAGCTGCCGAGGCCGCCGAGCAGATTGAACGCAGGGGAGTGGATCAGTTCTCCACACAGGAAGCTGTCCCGATCAGCCGTAGCACCGTGGTCCCACGGGAGATCCTGGTTCAGGTCAGCCCCCATGAAGCAGAGCAGACCCTCAAGGTCCTGGAAGGTATGCGCGGTGCCAGCATTGATCTGCGCGTGCCACAGCGGGGAGATAAACGCCTGCTGATGGAAACCGTGGAACGCAACGCCAAGGAACAGCTCAAACAGCATAAACTCAAGCGCGTTGGGGACTTGACCGCGCGTTCTGCAGCGCTCCAGGATATCCAGGAGGCCCTGGACATGGATCAGGCACCCCTGCGCATTGAATGCACGGATATCTCCCATATCCAAGGCACCGATGTGGTGGCTTCCCTGGTGGTCTTTGAAGATGGGCTGCCCAGAAAATCTGATTATCGCCGTTACCGCATCAAGGAAGCTGCCGGCGATGGACATTCCAATGATGTGGCCTCCATCGCCGAGGTCACCAGACGCCGCTTTCTGCGCCATAACCGGGACAAGCTTGCCGTTCCGGAAGCTGAGGAATTTGACGGGTCTACTTTTTCTGATGAAAAAGTGGAAGAGATGTCCACGGACAACAGACGCTTTGCCTACCCACCCCAGCTGTTCATCGTCGATGGTGGTGCGCCCCAGGTCACCGCTGCCCAGGAGGTCTTTGATGAACTGGGCATCGTGGATGTCACCCTGGTCGGGCTGGCCAAACGGCTGGAGGAGATCTGGCTTCCGGGTGATCCGGATCCGGTCATTCTCCCGCGTAACTCGCAGGCATTATTCCTGCTGCAGCAGATCCGGGATGAGGCACACCGGTTTGCCATCACCTATCACCGCCAGCAACGTTCCAAGCGGATGCGGGTATCGGAACTTGATGGCATCAAAGGACTG
>NZ_CALZFS010000138.1 GCF_945649885.1 uncultured Corynebacterium sp.
GGCCCTGTGGCGCAGTTGGTTAGCGCGCCGCCCTGTCACGGCGGAGGTCGCGGGTTCAAGTCCCGTCAGGGTCGCAGTGCAAGAGCCGGAGTTATCAGATTGAATCTGTTAACTCCGGCTCTTTTGTATTCTGTTTTATATTTCGTCAGCGTTGTCTTTCCATGGTGAATCTTCCCTCCGGGATTTCCATCGTCGCCAGGTCACCTTCGCAGGTATAAGGAATATCTCTGAGATGTGTAGGTTCGGGAATTTGGTTCATTTCAAAGTCTGCTGCGGAGACTGTCAACATGGAGCCCAGTTCCAGGTCTGCAAATGAGATAGTCCCGTTGCCCAGTGTGTACTCGCCCAGATCTATCCCATCGCGCCTGATGGTGATCTGTTCACCCTGATCAGAGGATACCAACCGCCATTCACGGTATTCAGTGGTGAGCGCCCCGTTTGGGTCATACGTGAGCAGCACTGCACCGGTGACCTCATTGAGAGCTTCTCCTCCATATCCGCTGATCATGGTCCGCATGAATTGATTATCCGCTAACCAGGTCCTGTGAAGGCACCCGGCGGATGATGGCAGCAGGGGTGCTTCGCTGTGTGCTACTTCAATTGGTTCTGGTGGTGGGGCCGTAGGCGCGTCCAGTGCCACATCCTGCAGAGCGGGCGTAGTGGATTCCACTTCCTCATCTGTTGCCGTGCATCCTGCGCCCAGGAGGGCGAGGCTAAGCGTTAGTCCGGCTACTATCCACCGCGTGTGTGCGTTCATGACCTGTGCACAAACCTATGGTTGGAGAACTTCAACGCTGGCCACATACCCGACCAGCGGAGAGACAGTGATGCTTACGGTCTGTCCGATCCGGAGTTGACGCCGTGCCTTGGAACTTCGCACGGTCCACTGCCGGACACCCTTATCTGTACGGAGGACCAGCTCTGTTCGACTCCTACGTTTGTCCATGCGGTTGGGATTGCGGTTGAACACCATTTGTTGAGCGAAGTAGGGTAGAACATCACCTATTTTGCGCTCGTCGACGCTCTCCACAACTCCGCGAACAGTCTGTCGAGGAACCAGATCAATGATACCGACTGCGAGCTGTACAAGCGCCAACAGGATCAGGCCTATAAAGGAGATGATCATGATGAACAATAGAGCCCCTAATGCGGCAAAGGCCTCTGGTGTATTTTGTGCTTCCGCCCGCAGGCCGATGACGAAGCTGCTGATGATGCTGAAGATTACAATCTGAATGACACTTTGAATGATAAGACCCAGCGGGGACCTGCCAGACCATGGCCGGAGTGATACCCCAAGAATGCGCGACCATTGGTTCACCGACGCAGTCGCGCCCATAAATCCAGAATCAGTTGTCATGATCTACTCAACCTTCTCGCGTGGCCCAGCACTGCACTGGACTACTTTTCTTCACAATAGTATTTGCTCTGTGAGTTTTCTTAGAGTCCTTCTCAGCTGTTTACCCAGCTTGGACAGGAGGTAGTCCGCTCTCATTAAAGTGACAGAGCATTCTTTAGGGTCCGGAGTGACGGTTACTTTCCATTTGCCAACCCTGGGTGAGGACATGATGAAAAGAATGACGGGTTTTGGTGCTCGGAGAGCTCTCCCCATTGCTGGAGTGTTGGCAGTTGTACCACTTGTGTTTGCCCTAGCCGGGTGTGGTTCCGATGACTCAAGTGGATCCCAGACTGTTGCCGTCGCAGAACCAGCCGCAGCGACCGAACAACAGACAAGAGACGACGTGGCAGTGGTGACAGCAGACCCCGGCGATTATGCCTTCGGTGCTGAGCGCGGTCAGATGGCTGAGGCTATTGAACGTACCTACAAATCAAATGACGCATCAGCAACCTGGGAGGGCAACACCATGGTGGTATCCATTGATGGTGACGCAACCGAAGTGGTGGGTGTAACCTCACTTTGCAGGATCCTCACAATGCTGCTCAATGAAGATGATCTTGTTGCCCTTGAATATCCGAACGGTCGAATAGATTGTGAGGAGGCACTGGAAGTTAACTAGAGCCGAGAACCGCATCTACCTCCGGGCCCGGAAGCTCATCGGTCTGCAGCTTCGCGCAGATCAGCTGAGCGTGATCCCGTATGGTGACGGCCCAGTCAGCGTAGGGTTCCTCAGCGAATGCCGCCCCACGGTAAAGTTTATAAGCCGCTTGATGGCTGTCGGCATCAGCACGTTTTGCCAGGGTGAGGAAACGTTCGAGATCAATATCCAGGTTTTTCAACTCCAACCGCGCTGATTCCCCTTCAGTGATGAGGAAATGTTGCGTGGGGAGGATACGCTCGGGATCCAAACTGCGACGGATGACGTTAACCGCCACAGAGAAGCGATTCCCCAGCCTCGACGGTGCCACACCAGGCCAGAGCACCTCCATGAATACTTCTCTGGATGTGGGCACGCCACGGGCAGCGACCAGCATTTTAAGTAATTCGCGTGCTTTGCGGGAAGTCCACTCAGCGTGAACTCCGCAGACTGACACCACATCAAACTGCCCAAGGACTCGAATCCGGGGCTGGGCCAATGCGCGGATGGATAGCTGGGCAAATCCCCTGGCCAGGCTGGTCGTCCTCGCCTCCGCGAGTAAGTCATAGGCTGGGATGTCGGTGAGTTCATGACGGAGAGCAAATTTTGCCAGCTCAATCTGAGCTTCCGTCAACCACGGTAATGCCCCGATCTGTGCACTTTTCTCCACCGCCAAGTGGAGGTGTTGCTTCGCCAGGTCCAGCATGCCTAGACGCTCTTCCAACAGGCCGAGCGTCCGTGCACCCGTTCCCCAGAAGGCGATACCAGCACCCACAGGCACCAGACGGTCTGCGAAAGGAAGAAGAATCCGCTGTAACCGCTCGGCGCGATCGCGTGGACCTTGGATTACGGCGATTTCAGCCATCACGGTGAGAGTGCACAACCAGTATCTATCCCGAGGAACCTCTTCCGGTTCCGGCAAAGAACGCAGCAGTGAACTTCCCGCAGAGGTACGGCCCTGTAAAAGCCACAACCAGGCAAGCGATGTCGGCCATAACAGTTGCTCCGGATAGGCACGCCGGGCGCGAAGAAGAACCTCTTCAACATGATCGAAACGTCCCTGCGTCCACCGAATCATCCCCATTTGGATGAAATAGACTGCCAACGATTCTGTCATCATCAGATGGTGATGCTCAGCCTGAGTTGTTGCCTGCGTGGGTACCAGCTCACGGGCTTGTCGTTCCGCAAGCTGGGTATCTCCATCCAGGATTGATCGGAGGCAGTGAAACCATTGTGCAGGACTTGCGCCCGCGCTCTGGTCACTGCCTTCGGAAGCTTCTTCCAGTAGATGGATATCAATTGAACGGAGATCCCCGGCTTCCAGGAGCCCGATGAGTAAAATGGTTAACGCTGCCCGAAGTAGATCGGCTTCGTCGGCTTGTTGCGCGATCTCCAGGATTTGGCGTGCTGCTTGGATGCGGTCCGCGGTGTGCTCCGGTGTGGGATGCGTGCTGGCCCAAGACAGTAGGGCATAACCCTGGGCGAGGTCACCACCGAGACGATCAGCCAGTTCCTGGATCTGCTGGTTGATTGCGACGGCAGCCTGAGGATCGTGGTGTTCTTTGGCAATCACGCGGGCAGTGAGAAGTTTCAGTGCATGGAGTGATTCTGTGTCGGGGAGGGACGCTAAGGTACGTCGAACACCGGCAAGATAACGGGGAACGGCATGCGAAGAAATATCGAGTGGAAAGCCGTGTTCCAGGATGTGATGTGGTGATTTGTAGTCATCGTCCTCCATGTTTTAAACATAGCCACTAAACCCAAGGCTGAACTAGGGAATCTGATTTTTCATAAATATGACACTGCGGCAATTAATGTCGGACTTTCCAACTGCTTACCGTCTGATTCCAGTGGCTCTGTATCCCAATGAGAAGGAAACGTCATGATTCTTCATGCCTCAGCTATCCGCTTAGCGGCACTTTTTGCCTCCGGTGCGCTCATATTGAGTGCCTGCACGTCTGAAACAGTCAGTGATGATAATTCCTCAGATCTGGGTTCAACACCAGAACAGGGACGGACTGTTGATACAGCCATGGATGATCCGGCGTCAGATCCATCAGATCTACCAGTAGCTCAGGAAGAAACCTGCTCCTGGGATGACCCAGTGCTTAATGCCAACGCAGTAGATATCTCCTCCGTGCAGGAAGGGGAGTTGCAGACCGTGGTGATCGGATCATGGCAGCACACCCACATTGATGAAGGTGCAGGATATGTACCGGTGGATACGGAAGACATCAGATTTGTGTTCCCCGCCGCCGATCGTCTGCTTTATTGCCAACACGTCCCGGGCATTACTGAATACGCAGAATTTGGTGCTGATGTCACCTGGGAAGACACCGCCCTCAATCTCCCCGGTGGCGCGCCGGGTTATATCGTGGAGGAGTGGGCCGATCAGGTCATGGTCTGGACTAATAGGCTTGACGGGTCCCGCTATCTGCTACAGCGCAGGTAAAGTTCCAGCTCTGATAATCAGAGCCATTTTCCTTAAAACTTCCAGAATCCGCTATATTTTGCGAAGAATAAAGTGATAGAATTCACACTTATGGATCATGGTGTTGTTCGGGAAATTTTCACACCCCTCGAACAACCCAGGGCATAGGTGGCAAAGCTGACGGAGAAATACTCCGCACCAGCTCACGAACACAGCGAACCAAGCTGAGGGCGGATTGCAACGTGGATCTATTTGAGTACCAGGCGCGGGACCTCTTTGAAGCGCACGGAGTGCCGGTGCTGAAGGGGATAGTGGCATCAACACCCGAAGCTGCAGAACAAGCCGCTAGGGAAATCGGCGGACTGACGGTGGTGAAAGCCCAGGTGAAGGTTGGTGGGCGCGGTAAAGCCGGAGGCATCCGCATCGCCGCAACATCTGAGAAAGCTTATGAATCTGCGGAGGCGATCCTCGGCATGGACATCAAAGGCCACGTTGTGGAACAGGTGATGGTTTCCGAAGGCGCTGATATCGAGGAAGAGTATTACTTCTCCATCCTTCTGGACCGTGCCAACCGTTCCTACCTGGCCATGTGTTCTGTTGAGGGCGGCATGGAAATTGAACTCCTGGCAGTGGAAAAGCCAGAGGCCCTCGCACGGGTGGAGGTCGACCCACTCACTGGAATTGATGAAGCCAAGGCCTGGGAAATTGTCACTGCTTCGGGCTTTGCCAAAGAGACCGCAGCAAAGGTCGTGCCTGTTCTACAGAAGATCTACGAGGTATACCGGGATGAGGACGCCACCCTAGTGGAAGTGAACCCCCTGGTGAAAACGGCAGAAGGGGAGATCATCGCTCTGGACGGCAAGATCACCCTGGACGCTAATGCAGACTTCCGCCATGACAACCGTGAGGTACTGGCGGAATCCGCCGGGGGGCTGGACGTATTGGAACTCAAAGCCAAGAAACATGGTCTCAACTATGTGAAGTTGGATGGTGCCGTGGGTGTCATCGGTAATGGTGCAGGCCTGGTGATGTCCACACTCGATATCGTGGCCAATGCAGGTAAACGGCACGGTGGGCAGAAATCCGCCAACTTCTTGGACATCGGTGGTGGAGCTTCAGCGGAGAGCATGGCAGCAGGGCTTGATGTGATCCTCGGGGATGAACAGGTCCGAAGTGTTTTTGTGAATGTCTTTGGCGGCATCACCGCATGTGATGTTGTTGCCCAGGGCATCGTGGGGGCTCTCACACAATTGGGTTCCTCTGCGCTCAAGCCGATTGTGGTCCGCCTGGACGGCAACAACGTGGAGGAAGGGCGGCGCATTCTCTCTGATTACAACCATCGGCTGGTCACCCTGGTCTCCAGTATGGATGAAGCCGCGGATAAGGCTGCAGAGCTGGCTGCCCACACTGACCTGGCAGATATCCACACTTGATAATCGACCACTGAGCTGAGATAGAGGGAAACACACCATGGCTATTTTTCTTGATCACAATTCCCGCATCATCATCCAAGGCATCACTGGGGCGGAGGGGTCGCTTCACGCTGCTCGCATGCTCAGGGCCGGGGCGCAGGTGGTCGGAGGTACCAACCCACGCAAGGCGGGGCAGACCGTCACCATCAATGACACGGAGCTGCCGGTCTTTGGCACGGTGTCCGAGGCCATGGAGAAAACCGGGGCAAATGTTTCGGTGGTCTTTGTCCCGCCGGCATTTGCCCGCGAAGCGATGATTGAGGCTATCGACGCCCACATCCCACTACTGGTGGTGATCACTGAGGGGATGCCGGTCCGGGATACCTCTGAAGCCTGGGCACATGCTAAGAAAGTTGATGGTGGCACCCGTATCATCGGTCCGAACTGTCCGGGGATCATCACCCCAGAGGTTTCTCTTGCCGGCATCACCCCGGCCAATATCGCAGGGTCCGGTCCGATCGGATTGATCTCCAAGTCAGGAACACTGACCTATCAGATGATGTATGAACTTTCTGATATTGGCATCTCGACCGCCATCGGCATTGGTGGCGATCCGATCATCGGTACCACCCACATTGATGCCCTGCGCGCTTTTGAGGCGGATCCGGAGACCAAGGCCATCATCATGATCGGTGAGATCGGTGGTGATGCTGAGGAACGCGCTGCTGAATTCATCAGGGAACACGTGAATAAACCGGTTGTGGGTTATGTGGCTGGCTTCACCGCACCTGAGGGCAAAACAATGGGGCATGCCGGTGCGATCGTCACCGGTTCCGTGGGAACAGCCCAAGCGAAGAAGGAAGCCCTGGAAGCTGCGGGAGTGCGCGTGGGCACCACTCCCACGGAGGCTGCGCACCTGATGAAGGAGGTCATGGTCGCGCTGTAGTATTGATAAGCCCTCTTTTTATACTTTGAGCTGCGGATTTGTGGGTCTGGATGACAACTGTGTAAGGTATTCATTTGTGCGCAGGACGGAGTTCCTCCAGAAAGTGCACGGCTTTAAGGCCCTGTGGCGCAGTTGGTTAGCGCGCCGCCCTGTCACGGCGGAGGTCGCGGGTTCAAGTCCCGTCAGGGTCGC
>NZ_CALZFS010000139.1 GCF_945649885.1 uncultured Corynebacterium sp.
CAGGGATCGCGCAAGAAGAGTCTGGTTATCGTCGAGTCGGCGACCAAGGCCCGCAAGATCCAGCCGTACCTGGGCAACGACTACATCGTTGAGGCCTCGGTTGGTCATATCCGTGACCTTCCCCGTGGTGCTGCTGATGTTCCGTTGAAGTACAAGAAGGAGCCCTGGGCTCGTCTTGGTGTGGATACGGAACATGGATTTTCACCTCTCTATGTTGTCAGCCCTGATAAGAAGAAGAAGGTCACCGACCTTAAAGCCAAGCTGAAGCTGTGCGATGAGCTTCTTCTGGCAACAGACCCCGACCGTGAGGGCGAAGCTATCGCCTGGCACCTGTTGGAAGTTCTGAAGCCGAAGGTTCCAGTGCGCCGCATGGTGTTCAACGAGATCACCAAACCAGCAATCCTCGCCGCGGTGGAAAACACCCGTGAGCTGGATGAAAACCTGGTTGATGCCCAGGAAACCCGCCGCATCCTCGACCGTCTCTACGGCTATGAAGTGTCCCCGGTGCTGTGGAAGAAGGTTATGCCACGTCTGTCCGCAGGCCGTGTGCAGTCTGTTGCCACCCGCGTGATCGTGGAGCGTGAGCGTGAGCGCATGGCGTTCATCTCCGCTGATTACTGGGATCTGTCTGCCGAATTCCACAATGGTGCGGCCTCTGAGGCGGATGCTGATAACCCCTCGACCTTTGCTGCCCGCCTGGCCACGATTGATGGTCAGCGTGTGGCTCAGGGCCGTGACTTCAATGACCGTGGTCAGCTGACCGCTGATGTTGTTGTGGTGGACAAGTCCCGCGCGGAGGCTCTCGCCGATGCGTTGCAGGGCCAGGAGATGGCGGTGGCCTCCGTTGAGGAAAAGCCGTACACCCGTCGTCCTTATGCCCCGTTCATGACGTCAACGCTGCAGCAGGAGTCCGGCCGCAAGCTGCACTTCACCTCTGAGCGCACCATGCGTATTGCGCAGCGTCTCTATGAAAACGGTCACATCACCTATATGCGTACTGACTCCACCTCGCTGTCGGAGCAGGGCCTCAAGGCTGCCCGCGCGCAGGCGATGGAGCTCTACGGCAATGAGTATGTCTCCCCGAGCCCGCGCACCTATGAGCGCAAGGTGAAGAACTCCCAGGAGGCCCATGAAGCGATCCGCCCTGCTGGTGAGTCCTTTGCCACCCCGGGCCAGCTGCATGGCCAGTTGGATGCTGAGGAATACAAGCTCTACGAGCTGATCTGGCAGCGCACCGTGGCTTCCCAGATGGCTGATGCCAAGGGCACCTCCATGAAGGTCACCATCGCCGGTGTGGCCAAGTCTGGTGAGAAGACCGAGTTCAACGCCACTGGTCGCACCATCACCTTCCCTGGTTTCCTGCGCGCCTATGTGGAAACCACCAAGAACGCCGATGGCCGTGATGTTGCGGATAATGCTGAAAAGCGCCTTCCACGTCTGGCGCAGGGTGATGCACTGACCGCCACTGAGATCAGCGCTGATGGACACAACACCAACCCACCGGCACGTTTCACGGAAGCGTCCCTGGTGAAGAAGATGGAAGATCTCGGCATCGGCCGTCCTTCCACCTACGCCTCCATCATCAAGACCATCCAGGACCGCGGTTATGTCTACTCCCGCGGCAACGCCCTGGTGCCGTCCTGGGTGGCTTTTGCCGTGGTTGGTCTGCTGGAATCAAACTTCACCTCCCTGGTGGATTATGATTTCACCTCCTCCATGGAGGACGAGCTGGATAATATCGCCGCCGGCCGCGAGGGCCGCACCGAGTGGCTCAACGGCTTCTACTTCGGCGATGCCGAGGCTGATGAATCCATGGCGGAATCCGTTGCCCGCCAGGGTGGCCTGAAGGCCCTGGTGGATCAGAACCTGGAGAAGATCGACGCCCGCTCCGTCAACTCCCTGAGGCTTTTCGACGACTCCGAAGGTCGCCCCGTCAACGTCCGTGTTGGCCGCTATGGGCCGTACATCGAAAGGGTTGTGGGCACCACGGCAGAAGGCGAGCCGGAGTACCAGCGTGCCAACCTGCCTGAGGAAACCACTCCTGATGAGTTGAGCCTCGAAGTTGCAGAGAAGCTCTTCGCCACCCCACAGGGTGGCCGTGAACTGGGAACCAACCCGGCTAATGGACGCATGATTGTGGCCAAGGAAGGCCGCTTCGGACCCTATGTCACCGAACAGGTCCGTGAAGACGAACGTGCCGGTGCTGAAACAGAAGCAGAGAAGGTTGTTGCTGCTGAGCGCAAGGCTGAAGATGAGCAACGTGCCGCGGATGGCATGCGTGTGAAGAACTGGGAAACCAAGACTGCCGCAAACCAGAAGGAAAAGCGCATCAACCAGCTGGTGGAGGAAAACCTCAAGCCAGCCACCGCATCCCTGTTCAGCGGTATGGAACCAGCAACAGTCACCCTGGAAGAGGCATTGAAGCTGCTGTCCCTGCCCCGGGAAGTCGGTGTTGATCCTGCCGATGGTGAGGTCATCACCGCCCAGAACGGTCGCTATGGCCCATATCTGAAGAAGGGCACCGACTCCCGTTCCTTGAGCAGTGAAGAGCAGATCTTCACCGTCACCCTGGATGAGGCACGCCGCATCTACTCTGAGCCGAAGCGTCGTGGCCGGGCAGCAGCACAGCCACCGCTGAAGACACTGGGCGATAACGATGTCTCCGGTAAGCCGATGACCGTCAAGGATGGCCGTTTCGGCCCTTATGTCACCGACGGCACCACCAACGCCTCCCTGCGCAAGGGTGATGTTCCGGAGTCCCTGACCGATGCCCGTGCCAACGAGTTGCTGTCTGAGCGTCGTGCCAAGGAAGCTGCTGATGGAGGTCCTGCGAAGAAGACCACCAAGAAGGCAGCAGCCAAGAAGACGACTGCCAAGAAGACTGCAGCGAAGAAAACCACCGCCAAGAAGGCTCCGGCTAAGAAGGCAGCTGCGAAGAAGACCACAGCGAAGCGCCCACCCCAGACGACTAAGCGTGTGGTCAAGGCCGGCACCAGGAAGCAGTCTTAAACAATGGCGAAGGGGTTCATGGAACGCACCAAGCAGGGTGCACAGGCATTGGTGACTGCAGCCTCACAAGCGATCCATGAACCCGAGCGTGCCGCCTACCTGGTGGCCGCTGACACCAACACGACTGCCTCCCTCTTCGGCTGGAAGCAGCTGAAGAAGATCACCAAACCAGCACTCATGCCCCTGCTTGCAGGACGGGTGTTGCGTTCTGAAGCCCCAGATAATGCCGTGGGTCTTATTGGTCTTGCCGGTGGCTGGGCAGGCGATCTGGCTTTGATGAAACCCAACAACATCCCCGCCGGAGCAACTGGCTTTGCTCTCAACCACGCAGCATATGTGTATCTTCTGACCCAACGTGGTGCACGCCCCAGTGCCGGGCGCGTGGCTATCCGCGCAGTACCGCTGGCGGCAGCAACAGCACTGGCAGCATGGAAGGCACCAAAGCTCCTGCCGGTGGTGCTCTGTTATGGCGGAGCGTTGGCTGCGACCTCCACACTGGCCGATGACCCAGTGCTTATTGATCCAACAGAACCCGCCACCTCCGGCCTGGGCCATGGCGGGAACCTGTTCCTCATCTCTGATGCAGTGCTCTTTGCCCGCGAAACCCTCCTGGACGACAACACCGCAGCCAGCCGCATCGCCGATGCCGTGGTCATGGGCACCTACACGGTGGCACAGTTGTTGATCATTGACGGGCTGTTTCCCAGCAAGAACTGAATGACAGCCTGGGTGGGAATAAATTGTAGACCCTCATAAAGCAGAAGAAGCGAATCCAAACTATGGATTCGCTTCTTCTATTTCTTATGTCTGCAAGGGGAAAGGCGTTCATCCTGCACAGTTCCACAGCTCATGGTTGACAGGGGACATGCCGTCAACATCTGGGCAGCAAGAGTGCTTGTACAGCACTTTCCTTATTAACCCAGAAAGGCTGTCCTTAGAAAGCGCTCTGCTTAATACAGAGATCACTACTGCTTTCTAAGAACAGCCTTTCTGGGTCTATGTGGATAGTCCTTAAAACCTAAGACCGATCCGCCAGTGTCGCCCGGATGGGACGGGCCAGCTGTGTCATCTCACCGCGGCCACGCAGTTCCACGGACTTCATCAAAGTCCACCGGGCTTGTTCGGCTTCATTGGCTTCACGCAGGGTGGCAGCGTTGGTCACGGTGCGTCCCGGGGTGGTCTTCGCCAGGTCCATGAGGCGGGCAGCCTGGTTCACGGCGTCACCGATGACAGTGTATTCAAAGCGGTCATGGCCACCGATGTGTCCGGCAACCACGTGTCCGGCTGCCACCCCGATTCCAGCCTTGAGCTGGAGGTCCTTGAGTGCCAGACGCAGTTCGCGGGCAGCGGCCAGGGCATGCCCGGTCGCATCCGCCAGGGGTATGGGAGCGCCGAAGATGGCCAGTGCGGCATCACCCTGGAACTTGTTGATCACACCCTTGTTGCGGTGGATCACTTCAACCACGTGCTCGAAGAACTCATTGAGTGCCTCCACCACTTCTTCCGGAGGGTGGTTGACGGCGAAGGTGGTGGAGCCGATGACGTCCACGAACAGGACGGCAACCTTGCGGTCCTCACCGCCGAGGGTGGGACGTTCCTCAAGGGCGCGGCGGGCAACTTCATCGCCGACATAACGGCCAAAGAGATCACGCACACGCTGGCGTTCGCGCAGGCCACGCATCATTTCATTGAAGCCGGCCTGCAGTACTCCGATTTCAGAGCCGTCGTAGATATCCACCTGGACATCATTGTCGCCGCGTCGTACCCTGCCGATGGCTTCCTGCAGTTCCAGGATGGGATCCACCACTGAGGACACGGCCAGGCGGGTGCCGAAGTAGCCGGTGACCATCGCACCCAGGGCCAACGCAAGGATTGCCGGAAGGATGTGTGAGGCATCGTCGCCGAAGAAGTGGGTGTAATAGCCCAGGATCATCAGCAGGATGCCCACCACGGGCACACCGATGGTGAGCACCCAGGTCATGCGCAGACGCTGGCTGACTGGTGGTTCCAGGGTGGAGTCCTCAAAACGTCGTGCCAGGGCAGAGGCGGCGACAGGACGGACCAGGCGTTCGGCTTCCAGGAAGGTCAGCAGCGATACCACCGCACATGCCATCAGTGTGGAGACACCCACCACCACGGCCAGTCCTGTGGACATGGATGCGGCAATCGCCACGGCGATGACAATGCCGATCAGCCACACCACGGCACACAGAATCGCCTGGTAGACAGGGATGCGCATCACCAGGTTGCGCACCATGTTGGGGTCATGCTCATCGGGGTGCCGTTGCCATTCCAGGACCGGCCGGAACATCAGGAATGTCACCAGGATGCCCACGAGCACCGCAAACACCAGATAGATACTGCCCACTACCGGAAGGTAGGAGATATCCGGGTTGAAACTGGTGTCGGTGGGGTGCGGAATCAGGTAGCGGACAAACAACATGATTGCGAGCGCACCAAGAACATTTGTGCCGAGCACTGTCGCAGCGTACAGCGGCCACGAAGTGCCCCACAGCCATTTCAATGCCTGAAGCAGTCGACTCATGCCCATTACTCTATCCTGCCTGCGAACATGAGACAGGATGCGCTGACCCGTTAGTGTGGAGGGCGTGACTAAACCCAGTGTCTTCGACCGCCTCGCCGGCCCCGCTTCGGTTTCCGGGATGCTCATCAACGCTGCGAGCACCGCCCGTCATATTGCGCGCGGCATTGACTCCAGCGAGCTTAACGACGCCATGTTCACCCATTCCTGGCTTTTCACCGGACCACCCGGTTCCGGGCGTTCCGTGGCAGCTAAGGCTTTTGCAGCCGCACTGGTCTGCGCGGACCCCACCACGGTGGGTTGTGGGCAGTGTGAGCATTGTCGACTCACCATGCGTGATGCCCACGCCGATGTCATTCACATCATCCCGCAGGAACTGGTGATCTCCGTGGCGAGCATGCGTGAGGTCATCTCTGATGCCGCGAAGATGCCCACCGTGTCTGATTGGCGGGTCATCATCATCGAAGACGCCGACCGGCTCTCCGAAGGTGCCGCCAACGCACTGCTGAAAACAGTGGAGGAACCACCGGAGCGCACCATCATCATTCTCTGTGCGCCGTCAACGGATCCACAGGACATCGCCATTACCCTGCGTTCCCGTTGCCGTCACGTCTACATCCCCACTCCCACGGTGGATGAGATCGCCCGCATCCTGGTGGAGGAAGGTGGTGTCAGTGCCAGCGATGCCCAGTTGGCAGCTGCAGCCTCTGCCGGACATATCGGCAGGGCCCGTCACCTGGCACACAACCAGCAGGTACAAGTGAGGCGCACCAACATCATCAACCTGGCAGAACTGATCTACCACGGCGATCAGGCCTTCCAAGCAGTGAATACCCTGGTCAAAGGTATTGAAAAGGAATCTCAGGAATCCCTGGCTGCCCGTGAGGAAGAAGAACTGGAGAAACTCCGTGCCTCCTTAGGCATGGGTGCCCGAGGAAAAGGTGCTCAGAAGGCACTGCGCGGCACCTCAGGACAACTCAAGGACCTGGAAGACAATCAGAAGAAACGACGTACCCGTTTCCTGCGTGACTCCCTCGACCTGGCTCTGATTGATCTGGCCGGCATCTACCGTGACGCCCTGATGATCTCCTCTGAATCAACCGTGGCCCTGACCCACCCTGACATGGAGGGACTCTCCCAGGAACTGGCAGCCAAGGTCACCCCGGAAGGGCTTGTCGGCTGCCTCGATGCCATCAACATCTGCCGTGAATCATTCGGATTCAACGTCCGCCCCGTGGTCGCCATGGACGCGCTCGTTGGTCGCCTCCGCAAGGCCTACAAAGTCAGCTGACAGGGAGCATTTCTTGTTGGTGCCCCTGATTATTGAACCAGATGCTGTGTACGGTAAAGTGACCAATCGTTAAAACTACCGTGCCGCTTTAGCTCAGTCGGTAGAGCGTCTCACTCGTAATGAGAAGGTC
>NZ_CALZFS010000140.1 GCF_945649885.1 uncultured Corynebacterium sp.
AAGAACTCTCAGACATCTCAGGTATCCGGGCTCATCAAGCAGGTGCGTGCTCTGAAACAGGGAGAAGTACTTGTTGGCAGTCTGAGCGGAAATTCCCGGGTTGTCACAGAGGAAGAATTCTTAAAGTGTTAACCACATGGTAATTGGTGGCGGACAAAGAGTCCCCACAACCAGACAGCGTTTTCAAGCCCTATGCATCAAGTGCACTCTCCTCTATCCCCTCACTCCTCAGAGCAGGTACAATTACTGCGTAGATATCGTTCCCACTGGTACACGGGGTAGAGTCACATGCGTCAGAAACAGCCGAGATCCAACTGGGGAGTTGACGCCATGCGCACCGGATTCGACCGCGACCTATATATCAGGATGCAGTCGCAGCACATCAAAGAAAGGCGCGAGCAGATCGGCGGTAAGCTGTATCTGGAGATGGGCGGCAAGCTTTTCGACGACATGCATGCCTCCCGTGTGCTGCCCGGCTTCACCCCGGACAACAAGATCGCCATGCTGGAAGAACTCAAGGATGAGCTCGAGATCATGGTGACCATCAACGCCAAGGATCTTCAGCGCAATAAAACACGCGCTGACCTCGACATCTCCTATGAAGATGATGTCTTGCGTCTCATTGACGTCTTCCGTGAGGCGGGCTTTCTCACCGAGCATGTGGTGCTCACCCAGCTCGAGGATGACAACTCCCAGGCACAGACCTTCATGCAGCGTCTCACCCGGCTGGGTATCAAGGTGGCCTGCCACCGCGTGATCCCCGGCTACCCGCATGACGCCCGCAGGATCGTCAGCGAAGACGGCTTCGGCAGGAACGACTATGTGGAAACCACCCGCAATCTCGTGGTGGTCACAGCCCCCGGCCCCGGCTCTGGAAAGCTGGCCACCTGCCTCAGCCAGATCTACGGCGATCACCAGCGTGGCATCGCCTCGGGTTATGCCAAGTTTGAAACCTTCCCCATCTGGAATCTCCCCCTCGAACACCCCGTCAACCTTGCCTATGAGGCCGCCACCGCGGATCTGGATGACATCAACGTCATCGACCCCTTCCACCTCACCGCCTATGAGGAGAAGGTCACCAGCTACAACCGTGATGTTGAGGTCTTCCCCCTGCTGAAGACCATGCTGGAGAAACTCAGCGGTTCCTCCCCGTACCAGTCCCCCACCGACATGGGTGTGAACATGGTCGGCCATGCCATTGTCGACGATGAAGTCTGCCGTGAGGCCGCCCGCCAGGAAATTGTGCGCCGTTTCTTCAAGGCGCTTGTCGACGAACGCCGCGAGGAGCTCGACGACACCGTTTCCTCGCGCATCGCGCTCGTGATGAGCAAGGCCGGCTGCTCCGTGGAGGACCGTCGCGTGGTGGCTGCAGCCCTGGAGATGGAGGCCAACACCGGCGCGCCCGGCTCAGCACTCGAGCTTGCCGACGGCCGCATCATCACCGGTAAAACCTCAGCCTTGCTCGGTTGCTCCGCTGCGATGCTGCTCAACGCCCTGAAGGAACTGGCAGGCATTGAGAGCAAGGTGGATCTGCTTTCACCAGAGTCCATTGAGCCGATCCAGTCCCTGAAGACAGAGCACCTGGGGTCCCGAAATCCCCGCCTGCACACCGATGAGGTGCTCATCGCCCTGTCAGTGTCTGCCGCAAACTCGGAGAATGCGCGCCTGGCTCTGGATCAGTTGAAGAACCTCCGCGGTTGCGATGTCCACACCACCACCATCCTGGGATCAGTGGATGAGGGAATCTTCCGCAACCTCGGAGTGCTGGTCACCTCAGAACCGAAGTTCCAGCGAAAGGCGCTCTACCGCAAGCGCTAGTCACCCCAGATGAAGGTTTCCAGCTGCTCACGTGCCTGATCATCAGGCAGCTGCTGCGGTGGGGACTTCATCAGGTAGGAGCTGGCAGGCATGACCGGTCCGCCGATACCGCGGTCCTTGGCGATCCGGCAGGCACGGATGGCATCGATGATGATGCCAGCGGAGTTCGGGGAATCCCAGACCTCGAGCTTGTACTCCAGGTTCAGTGGTACCCCACCAAAGGCTGTGCCTTCCAGGCGGACATAGGCCCATTTGCGGTCATCCAACCACTGAACATGGTCGGATGGTCCGATGTGGACGTTGCGGTCCTCAATCTTTCCAGCCAGTGGGCTGTCCTTCAGGTTAGAGGTCACAGCCTGGGTCTTGGAGATCTTTTTGGATTCCAAGCGGTTGCGGTCCAGCATGTTCTTGAAGTCCATGTTGCCACCCACATTCAGCTGCATGGTGCGGTCCACACGGACACCGCGCTCCTCAAACAGACGTGCCAGCACACGGTGGGTGATGGTGGCACCGACCTGGGACTTGATGTCATCGCCGACGATGGGCAGACCGGCATCAGTGAACTTCTGCGCCCACTTCGGATCAGAGGCGATGAACACAGGCAGCGCGTTGACGAAACCGCAGCCGGCATCCAGTGCGGCCTGGGCGTAGAGCTTATCCGCCTCTTCAGAGCCGACCGGGAGGTAGGAGACGAGGACGTCGACACGGGCGTCGATAAGCGCCTGCGCCACGTCCACCGGCTCGGCGGTGGACTCATCGATCATCGCCCGGTAGTGCTCACCCAGGCCGTCGAGGGTCGGGCCACGCTGCACCGTGACACCGGTGGTGGGCACATCAGCAATCTTGATGGTGCAGTTCTGGGAGGATTCGATGGCCACAGCCAGGTCCTGACCAACCTTCTCCGCATCCACATCAAATGCTGCGACAAACTCCAGATCACCCACGTGGTAATCACCGAACTTCACATGCATCAGGCCTGGAACCTGCTCCTCTGGGGAGGCATTCCGGTAGTACTCCACTCCCTGTACGAGGGAGGTCGCACAGTTGCCGACACCGGCGATGGCAACCCGAATGGTGGATTCGCTCATTAAATTCTCCTTAAAAAGACATTCACGGCTACGCAGCACGCTGCCGCACGCTTAACGACGCTACGTCCGCCACCAGCCCTGTGGTTGTCCAAAACGATCATGATCGATTAAGCGCCACCCCCTGTTGAGGGACTTGCCAGCGTTTTCGTCCCGCCCCCATCCGCCCATTACACTTGAGCACTGTGACTACCGGAAAAACTCTCCTCTACTACGCATTCACCCCTCTCCCTGACCCCAAGGCAGTTCAGCTGTGGCAGCGTGACCTGTGCGAGTCCCTGAACCTGCACGGACGCATCCTCGTGTCCGAGCACGGCATCAACGGCACAGTTGGTGGAGACATCGACGACTGCAAGGCCTACATCAAAAAGACCCGCGAACACCCCGGCTTTGCCCGCATGGAGTTCAAATGGTCAGAGGGCGGCGCCGAGAACTTCCCCCGCCTCTCGGTGAAGGTCCGCGATGAAATCGTCGCTTTCGGAGCACCCGATGAGCTGAAGGTCGATGAAAACGGCGTGGTGGGCGGAGGCGTCCACCTCAAGCCGGAGGAAGTGAACAAACTCGTCGAGGAACGCGATGACGTCGTCTTCTTCGATGGCCGCAATGCCATGGAGGCACAGATCGGCAAGTTCAAGGACGCCGTGGTGCCCGATGTGGACACCACCCATGACTTCATCGCAGAGATCGAATCCGGAAAATACGATGACCTCAAGGACAAACCCGTGGTCACCTACTGCACCGGCGGCATCCGCTGCGAGGTCTTAAGCTCCCTCATGGTCAACCGCGGATTCAAAGAGGTCTACCAGCTCGACGGCGGCATCGTCCGCTATGGCGAGAAGTTCGGGAACCAGGGCCTGTGGGAAGGCTCCCTCTACGTCTTCGACAAGCGCATGCACATGGAATTCGGCGAGGACTACAAGCGCGTGGGCCACTGCATCCACTGCGACACCCCCACCAACAAGTTCGAACACTGCGTCAACGAAGACGAATGCCGCGAACTCGTCCTCATGTGCCCGGACTGCTACGAGAACATGGAAACCCGCCACTGCGGACGTGAGGACTGCACCGAGATCGCAGCCAACCTCGCAGCCGCCGAGAACTAAGCCCCTTTCTGTCTCCCCGGCGTGCCCCCTCCCCCGAGAGGCGCGCCGGGTAGCCACAGGAAACGGTAGGCTCGGGACTCATGAGCATCGTCAAGATCAACGCAATTTCCGTTCCCGAAGGCGCCGGCCCCGAGCTGGAGAAGCGCTTCGCCGCCCGCCAGAATGCTGTGGACTCCCAGCCCGGTTTTGAAGGTTTCCAGCTGCTGCGCCCTGTCGCCGGTGAAGACCGTTATTTTGTCATTACGCAATGGGCCGATGAAGAGTCCTACAACGCCTGGCGTGATGCAGAGCGTGAAAAGGGTGGACACGGTGGTGGCGGTAGTGCACACGGTTCTGAGAAGAAGCCCGTGGCCAGCGGCGCTTCCCTCCTCGAATTCGAGGTAGTGGTGGACTCCAACGCTAAGTAGAACCTTTTTCTTGAGTACCGGAAATGACAAAAGACCTGGAATCTCTTTTCGAGATCCCAGGTCTTTTGTTCTTCTAATGTCCGAGGATGGCCAGAGGCAGAACCGAGGTCGCCCACAGCATGCTCAGCGGAATATGAATCCACAGCACACCCATCCAGCCACGCCAGCGCAGGAACTTCCGGTACTTGTCATAGAGGATCCAGGCACAGCCGAGCATGCCACCAAAAGCGATGAGGCTGGTGACGATCGGCCACCAGAGTTCCGCTGCCCGTGAACAGATCCACACCGCATCACCGGCATCACAGATCGGACCGCCCTGCATCCTGGCCACCCAGGCCAGGAGGTAGGCCGCTATGACAGTCACCAGAGGGGCCGCAAAAAGATAGATGAATGCCTGGCGCGATGACTGTTCATTCTTCCGCTGTTGCTCCATTGGATCCGGCAGGTTGCGCAGATCAGTGAAGTCATCGGAGAAGGTGGGACGCAGATTGGAGTAATCAGCCTCCTGGCTGAATATATTTTCTGGATGATCCGGGTTGAGGGGATGTTTTTTCTTGCTCATGGATTGTCCTCCTGTTATGTGACCCGACGATAGTCCTAACTCTCTGAACCGGCCAACAATATTCTATTGACCAGGGTAAACAATGGTGGGTACCGGAGAGTTGCGAATGATCTCCATGGTCTCTGTCCCCACGAAAACCCGTGCGATGGCATCGGCTGGACGGGACCCCAGGCACAAGAGGTCACCCTTCTTCCACTTCAACGCATTGATGGCCCCATTCCATCCCCGCCCGGAACCAACCTCACTGCTCACCGGCAGCGAGGAGTATCTGGCATGGACACTGTCCCTGGCGCGATCCAACATGGCCAGGGAATGCTCCCGCCACTCAGTGGACAGGATGGAGGTCAGATCGAGGTTCCCCGACTTCTTGGAATCATCAATGCCGGTGGGGGAAAAGGACAGGATGCGCAGCGGCAGACCCCAGGTGGAGGCCATCTCGGCGGCATCCATCAGGCCCTGCTCATGGGCATCGCCATCATCGCTGGTGAAGGCATAGTTGACCCGGGTGACACCCTTTTTGGACAGTTTGACGCCACGGGGAACAAGCCCGAGGGGAAACGGTGAGGTGTGAAGAAGTGCATCGGCGGTGGAACCAGCCAGGAAGCGGCCCTTCGGAGCTGTGGCATCTGATCCCAGCAGGATCAGGTCAGCGTTGAATCCCTCTGCAGCATGGGTGAGCAGAACGGATTCTGAGGGGCCGTCGGCGAACTTGGAGAAATTATCGTCCCAGTGGGACTTCTCAACCCCGGCGTTCTTCAAGGCCTTGATGGTGCGTGACTCATATTTGGCATCCAGGTTATGGAACCATTTTTTGTACTTTCCACCGAGTTTGCTGATGGATGACGAAGGCCACGGGCGGATAAAGGTGGTAATCACCTGAATATTGATGTCCGTAGTCCGTGACAGCCACGCAGCGAACTCAAAAACAGCATCATTCTGTTCCCCGGGATTTCCGTCAGGAGAATCTTCCGGGCGGCAGGATACGAGTACACGCAGCGTTGGGTTCATTAACTTCCGAGGTTGAGTTACATGGAACTTAAGAGCTTGCCGGCTCTTTCCAATTACCGTACACCTCGGAGAGTTCCGTGATGATATCGACCAGTTCCTCAGCCCGCTCCAACTTCTCAGGTGGGAGCATCTTCAACACCTCAGCCATCTGCTCATCACGCTCACTGTTGACGCGCTTGAGTTCTTCAGCACCCCGGTCAGTCAGCTGCACCTGGACACCACGGCGGTCCTTGGTGTCACGGATGCGCTCGACCAGGCCCAGCTGCTCCAGCTGGTGCAGGGCGTTGGAGGCGGTGGGCATGCGGATATCTTCAAGTTCAGCGATTCTGCTGATCCGTGAAGGGCCATTTTCAGCCAGGCGGCTGAGGATGGTGAGCTGTGGACCGGAAAGGTCGGAGTTCACGGAACGGCGGAAATAGAGGACATACAGCTTTGTCAGCGCGGGTCGCACGCGGGCAGCGAGATCCTCGGGGGTTACATCAGTCATGATAAGCAGCTTAGCGGTTAAAAGATTTGTTTCGCACCACTAACGTGTTCTCCTTGAAACCCTTCAGTGCCTTCACAGAAAAAGAGCAGGTTTAATATATGATCTCTCTTGTCCTGGGAAAGGGGTGAACTGCTCAGGGAGATTTCCATAGTGATTCCCCTGATGTCTCTCCCCGGTGTGAGCCGTTTGTCACTGCCTCCCCCATGACCACGTCTACACTTGCGCGTGTGGTGAATTATCGAAATGAGATCAGTCACCAGTGGACCCGCCGGCATACGCTCCGCCAGTTCAGGGATGGTCTGGTGTCCAGAGATGCAATCTGTGACGCTGACTTCCTCCTGGTGACTGCCGGGAGTTACCACGGTGAACCCGCCGAGTATGCCTGCCCCATCTGTGGGGGCGACAATCTGCGCACCGTGCTGTG
>NZ_CALZFS010000141.1 GCF_945649885.1 uncultured Corynebacterium sp.
CATCTTCCAATGCCGCCGCCGCCCAGCTGGTCTCCGAAAACGGTGCCGATGCCGCCGCCGCCCCGGACCGTGCCGCCGATCTCTTCGGCCTGGACAAGCTTGTCAGCGACGTCGCAGATGTCCGCGGTGCCAAAACCCGCTTCGTTGCCGTGCGTAAACGCATCGCCCCACCACCCCGCACCGGACACGACCACACCTCCGTGGTCTTCGCCCTGCCCAATATCCCCGGCAGCCTGGTGCGTGCTCTCAATGAATTCGCCCTGCGCGGCGTGGACCTGGCCCGTATCGAATCCCGCCCCACCCGCAAGACCTTCGGCACCTACCGCTTCCACCTGGATCTCATCGGCCACATCGAGGACATCCCCGTCCGCGAAGCACTGCGAGCACTCCACATGCAGGCCGAAGACCTGGTATTCCTGGGTTCCTGGCCCGCCCCCCGGGATGAAAACCATGAAGACACCTGGGGCGAGGACATCGCACGCCTGGACCAGGCCGATGACTGGGTCCGCGCAGCACTGGAAGGCAGGGAGTACTAAACAATGGCTGGCAGGATCATTTTGGTCAGGCACGGACAAACCCACAACAATGTCCGACACCTCCTGGACACCCGCCCCCCGGGTGCGGAACTGACGGAGCAGGGACGCCGGCAGGCACTCGAAGTAGGCCATGAACTCGCTGACTATAGCGGGGAACGCCTGGCACAGGTCTACAGCTCCATCGTGCTGCGCGCCCAGCAGACCGCCGTGCTGGCCACCTCCACCTTCGAGAAAGCACGCGACCTGGAAGAAGGAAGCGTTCCCCTCGAAGTGATCCAGGGCATCCATGAAATCGACGCCGGTGATTTTGAGATGCGTGGTGATGAAGAAGCCCACCTCACCTATTCCAAGGCTCTCAACGGCTGGCTCCACGGTGATCCCATCGCAGCCCTACCCGGTGGTGAAACCTACCAGGACGTCCTCGGCCGCTACCAACCCACCTTGGAGCAGATCATGGACAGCCATGACCTTGACGATGACCGCGATGTAGCAATCGTCAGCCATGGTGCCGTCATCCGCATTGTTGCCACCCACGCCACCGGAGTGGACCCCAACTTCGCCTTCAACACCTACCTGGGCAACTGCCGTTACGTGGTACTCGAACCCAAGGGCAAGAGCTTTGGCCAGTGGGATGTCCTCCACTGGACGGGCAGCCCACTGCCCTGGCAGGAAAACCAACCCTAGGCTTTTCCTCGTGCTGTGAATGTAGAAAGGCGAGTCCCCGCTATGAAAGGAGACTCACCTTGTTGAGTTCTTGGATTCGGGATCAGAGGACAGGACAGAGAAGATCAGGCATATCCAAGCCGATGCAGATCCTCCTCATCCAGGCCGAAATAATGTCCCACCTCATGCAGAACCGTCACCCGCACCTGCTCAGCCAACTGCTCCTCAGAATGACAATGATCCTGGATGGCATTTTTATAAATGGTGATGCTGTCCGGCAACCCACCATGGTGGAATGTCCGCTCCGGCAGCGCCACCCCATGATAAAGACCCAGGATATGACGGGAATCCGGATTATAATCATCAACGAGCACAACCAGATTCCGAATATTGTCCAGAAACTTCTGTGGAACCTGATCGAAGGCATCATCAATCATTTCCTCAAAACGTTGAGCGCTGACCTCAAACATCACGCCTGCCTTTAACTAGATCGGAAACAGCTAGAGCGGAACCGTCGCGCCGGGTCGCAGTGGATCACGGGGCGGTTGCGGTGGGGGAATCTCACCGTTGATGGTGAACCCACCCAGGGCTGAACCATTGAGGTTGTTGAAGGTGGAGTCACCTTCAGTGGCCGGTGACATGAGATAGCAGTTCACACTGTGGGAACCGCCCAACCAGGAGTTGGCGGTGATGGTGGGCCAGAAGGTCTGCAGGGTGGACTGGTAGAGGTTCTCCTCCGCGCCCAGGTAGTCGATGGCGGCCTGCGTGCAGGTACTGCCCAGGAAGATATTCTGGTCCTCAGTGCTGGGGACACCCTGAGGGAAGGGGACACCCAGGTTCACCGTGGAGACAGCCTCCAAGTGATGGTCTTCCGCACAATCAACCTGCTTGAATTCCGCGGAGGATTCCACACGGATGCAGGCACCATTGTCAAAGACGCGGGCCTGGTCATTGGCGGACACCGGCCCCACCGTCAGCTGCGGGGTGCCGCTGGCATCGGTGGCCTGAAGTCCACACAACATGGTGCGATCCCCTGCATCCCAGGCTTCCGCAGGAGGCAGGATCGGGGCGATGGTGTAGCGGCCGGAAGGGTCAAAACGGCCGTTGAGATAAGCCAGGGTGGGAGCCTGACAGAGCTCTTCACGCAGTTGCGCCTGGCGCGTCAAGTTCGGTGGTTGGGCATCCGGGCCGAACTCGGAGCTGGGGTAGGTGGCCAGATCCTCACGCTGGGAGATCTCAAAGCGGTGTTCGCCCTCGCAACTGGTCTGCTCGAAACCAGATACCTGACCGTCATCGTTGACATCCCAGGTGGCACACATCCCCACATCCGCGGTGGTGAAGGACACCACCGGTGCCACCGTGGTGGTGTTGGCCTGAGGCTCGCCCGTGGCCACGGTGCCCTCACCCTCACCGGTGTTGGAACTGACCCCATATGAATACATGCCGACAGCAGCCGATGCCGCAAGTGCGGCAACGAGCAGGGTTTGTACCGAGGCGCTGGTCCGGAAACCACGGCGCTCCGAGTGTGACGGAGTGTCAGTAGAAGTACTCATGATTGTCACCATCATGCCACGCAAATGGCTGTCGGTCAGAGATCTTCGGAGCGGGTAACCAGAGTTTTCAGGGAATACCGGTCAGTTCGGTAGAGAGAAACACACCATTCCACAGGTTTTCCACCAGAAAGGGACTGGCGCAGGATTCTCAGAAGGGGGGCTCCGGGGGAGACATCAAGCAGTTTCGCGGTCTCCTCATCCGCTGAAACGGCGGTGACGGTCTGCTCCGCCTGGGTCACCGGCACGTTGTAGACGCGGTCCAGGATGGAATACACGGAGTTGTACACATCATTTTCCAGCAGGTCAGGCGCATAGTGGGAGTTGTACCAACCATTGTCAATGGCATAGGGCTTGCCATTGCCCAGGCGCAGACGGCGCAGCGTGATGTGCTGGGTGCCCCGCTCCGAGCCGAAGAAATCCGAGATCTCATCGGGGGCAGGCCCCCTGGAGGAGGAGAGGATTCTGCTGCTGGCGGAAAGGTTCTGGGCCGCCATCTCCGCGGAGAAAGACGCCAGGTGCAGGCGGGAGATCAATGGAGCATGTGCCACGAAGGTGCCTTTACCGCGGGCGCGCTTCAACCTGCCGGATGCCACCAGGTCCCCGATGGCACGGCGCACGGTGATGCGGCTGACGCCGTATTTTTCCTCCAACACGCGTTCACCCGGGAGCATGTCACCAGGTTGCAGCTGGGTGGTGCAGAGTTCTTCAAGGATTTCACGCAGCTGCTGGTGTTTGGGTTTCGGGCCATCGGTCAGGACATGATGGGGCAGGGTGGATCCACCATCATCCACGTTTTCAGCAGCAGACATGGGTTCTACTTTAGCCCATCTGGTAATAACCAGGAGGGTGTTCGGGGTTGGTGTTGGGCTGGGTCCTCACCCAAACTATTCACCTGAGTCTCCGTGGGAGTGGTGGGCACGGTAGATTAAAATGCATGATTGATCTGAAATTCCTCCGTGACAATCCTGATGTTGTCCGCGCCTCCCAGATCACCCGTGGTGAGGATCCTGCCCTGGTTGATGAGCTGATCAGCGCTGACGAGTCCCGCCGCGAGGCGATCAAGGCTGCCGACGACCTTCGCTCTGAGCAGAAGGCGTTCGGAAAGAAGATCGGCCAGGCCGCTCCTGAAGACCGCCCGGCACTCCTGGAAGGCTCCAATGAGCTCAAGGCCAAGGTCAAAGAGGCCGAAGCCGCCCAGGAAGCTGGTGAACAGCGCGTCCATGACCTCCAGATGAAGCTGTCCAACGTGGTTGCCGGCGCTCCTGCCGGTGGCGAAGAGGACTTTGTTGTTCTCGAGCACGTCGGCGAGCCACGCACCTTCGACTTCGAGCCGAAGGACCACCTGGAGCTGGGTGAGTCCCTGGGCCTCATCGACATGAAACGTGGCACCAAGGTTTCTGGTGCACGTTTCTACTATCTCACCGGTGATGGTGCGATGCTGCAGCTGGGCATGCTGACCCTGGCAGCGCAGAAGGCCACCGCCGCCGGTTTCAAGATGATGATCCCACCTGTTCTGGTCCGCCCGGAGATCATGGCCGGCACCGGCTTCCTAGGTGATCACGCGGAGGAGATCTACTATCTCGAGCGTGATGACATGTACCTGGTAGGTACCTCTGAGGTTGCTCTGGCTGGTTACCACAAGGATGAGATCATCGATCTCAATGACGGCGCGATGAAGTACGCCGGTTGGTCCTCCTGCTTCCGTCGTGAAGCTGGTTCCTATGGCAAGGACACCCGTGGCATCCTGCGCGTCCACCAGTTCGACAAAGTGGAGATGTTCGTCTTCTGTAAGCCGGAAGAAGCTGAGGAGCAGCACCAGAAGCTTCTGCAGATGGAAAAGGACATGCTCGCCGCCGTCGAGGTCCCTTATCGCGTCATCGACGTCGCCGGTGGCGACCTGGGCGCTTCCGCAGCCCGTAAGTTCGACACGGAAGCATGGGTCCCGACCCAGGGCACCTACCGTGAGCTGACCTCCACCTCCAACTGCACCACCTTCCAGGGCCGTCGTCTGCAGACCCGTTACCGCGATGAGAAGGGCAAGCCACAGATCGCCGCCACCCTCAACGGCACCCTGGCCACCACCCGCTGGTTGGTCGCCATCCTGGAGAATAATCAGCAGGCCGACGGTTCGGTCATCGTTCCTGAGGCGCTGCGTCCATTCGTGGGCAAGGACGTCCTCACACCGGTCAAGTAAGGCATCTGGGAGACACACCACCAATGGACAACATGGTTAAGAAGCAGGGTTTCTTCGTGCCTGCAGGCACCCCGCAGGTCTCACCACACCCGCAGGAATCCAAGGAACTGCTGTACAACCGCATCATCATCAGATTCATCAAGCTGGTGATGAAGGGACAGGGGCTCAAGCTCTATGTCTTCGGTTCAGAAAACATCCCCACCACCGGTGGTGCGCTTCTGGCTGTGAACCACACCGGTTACTACGATTTCATCCTCGGTGGAATCCCCTCCCACCTGCGCGGTAAGCGCCTGACCCGTTTCATGGCGAAGAAGGAAATCTTCGACACCCCGGTGGTCGGTCAGCTCATGCGAGGCATGTCCCATATCCCGGTCAACCGCGCCAAGGGGGCCGGTTCCCTGGATAACGCCGTCCAGCGTCTCCAGCAGGGACAGTTGGTGGGTATCTTCCCGGAAGCCACCATCTCCCGCAGTTTTGAAATCAAGAACCTCAAAACCGGTGCCGTGCGCATTGCCGATTCCGCAGGTGTTCCACTGCTTCCCCTCATCATCTGGGGTGGGCAGCGGGTCATCACCAAGGACATCGAAAGCAACATGGGCCGCAGCAACACCCCCATCTTCATCAAGGTCGGCGCACCCGTGGACCCCAGTGGCACCCCGGAGGAAGCCACCGCACGCTTGGCGGTGGCCATGACTGAGCTTCTCGACGAAGTACGCACCGACTATGAAAACCGCTTCGGTCCCTTCGCCGGTGGCGAGCCCTGGCGTCCGGAATCCCTGGGTGGTGGAGCACCTTCTCTGGAGAGGGCATCCCTGCTGGAGATTGCGGAGAGGGAGCGTCGACAAGCAAAGCGCGATGCCAAGAAGGCTGCCGCCCCTGACAGGAAACCGTTGCCCGTGCGTGTCCTGGGCAAGGCTGCCGGCCTTGTGAAAAAGATTTTTCGAAAGTAGGAGTAATGACTAGTCCTGGTCCCGCACCTAAGCTCGTGGCCAGCGACGTCGATGGAACGCTCATCGATAGCGCCGAACGTGTGCCCACCCGCCTGCGTGAGGTGATTACCCGGATGACGGCGCAGGGAACCGCGATGGCGCTGTCCACCGGGAGACCTGGTCGGTGGATTTTCCCGGTCCTGTAACTACTTCCGGTGCGCCCGGTGTGCGTGTGTGCCAATGGCGCCGTCATCTATGACTCCGCCCAGGACCGCATCCTGAAGTCCTATACGCTTGCACCTGATGTGATGGTCTCGGTGGTGGCGCTGGCTCGTGCCGCGCTGTCAGAGCATGGTGGTGTCACCTTCGCCGTGGAACGCGCCGGTACATCCGCCTATGACAGCGTTGATGAACTCTTCCTGGTCACCCCGGAATACAGCCACGCCTGGCACACCCTCAATGATCATGGTGTGGTCGACCTGGACACCCTGATCGCCGAACCTGCCACCAAGTTGCTGCTGCGCAGTGACTTCCTGGAATCCAAGGAAATGTTTGACCTGATACGTCCCGCCATCCCGGAGGATGTCGGGCACGTGACCTTCTCCATGTCCGGTGGTCTGCTGGAGGTGTCCGCGCCCGGTGTGACCAAGGCGCTCGGTGTAGCCTACCTGGCGAAACTGCTCGGTGTGGACCAGTCTGATGTGATCACCTTTGGCGATATGCCCAATGACATTGAGATGCTGCAGTGGGCTGGTCGGGGGATTGCGATGGGCAATGCGCGACCTGAGGTCAAGGAGATCTCAGACCATGTCACCACCACCAATGATGAGGCCGGAGTGGCGGATGTTCTGGAGTGGTGGTTCTAGACCAGTGGATGAAACTGAATTAAATTCTAGGGACCTTTCTGTCACGGTGGCGGGAAATGGGATTTATGAGCACCTAAATCTCATGTGGTGGAGCTCTTGGGCTGTGCTGGTGTTATAT
>NZ_CALZFS010000142.1 GCF_945649885.1 uncultured Corynebacterium sp.
GTACGGGGCATGTCGAAGGGTAAAGCTGCAAAACTAACGGGAAAACCCTTTGACCAAGTCGCCATGAGGTAGAGAACAAGCAGACTCTACTGCAGATCTGATCATCTCTTTAGGGGGAGGGGCATGCCCTTGAGCTTCATCGTGTACAAGGTATTGCAAATCCCCCGGTCCCGCTGACCGGAGGAACGGGAGGAAATGACGATTATGGTGATGGTCAGTTATGTTCTGCATATAAATCACACGATGTGTAAACCCACTGGCGTATTGTGAAATCAGATCTACCTCTACTGATCCTGGAAGCTCCTCAAGCGAATTAACTTCCCAGGCCGCCGACAGCCACGCCTGAATGGGACCTTCAGTATGCACATAGAGGTTTGTCTGAGGATTGAATACCACCGCAGTACATTGGGGGAAATGCGCACTAAGTGCCAATGAGGCAAAGCCTCCACTTGAGCCGCCGAGAAAAACAATATTCTCAGCTCGGGCGCTCTCTGCAGCTTTGGCTACAATTTTCACTAAGTGCGTTTGCAGATCCGGCTGGTGATAGTTCCCTGCGTAATACGCTGAGGTCAATCCCCCACCAAGATAGAGTGAAGGATCAGAAATAGATAATCGCGAGACTTCCATTCCTGCCAAAATGCTTGTTCCCGAAAGCCAGGGCAAGGTGATGGACGGGGTTGTCGCGCCGTTAAGAACCACGACTAGGGTTGCAGATACTCGTGGGGCAAAAATGCAGTCAATAGGCAATCCACCTTCCCAAATACTATGAAGTCCAGGGTCTATAGACTCTTGCGCAAGAAAGTTGCTTACTGATTCATGCCGATAGGTAACATGCACCTTTTTATCTATTACTCTATCCGTAGCTACAAAGTTATTCACAGATATCAATAATAGCGCCTCATTTAAATAAGATAAGTGAGATCAAACCGGAAAGTTTTTCCTCCTAGCCCTGTGAGGGTTATTTTTCCGTCTGCCCCGACGTATAGCTCTCCATCTGCGTTGATTGGCCTACCTCCAAATGAGACACTAGGGCGCGCCCAATCAGGAAGGGTCCAGGAAGAAATGGCCGTATCAATCACGGAAGCTGAGGATCGAAATCGCACGACGTCACCTGTTCGCCTGACCTGTACCTGCGGGTGCGTTGGTGAAATCGCTACCCGAGACGTACTGATGATCGCGGGATCATGTAGCATAAATCCCGCGCTTGATGTGCTCGCATGTGGCCGGTGAGTGTAGCTAAGCTCCAGCGTTGAAGGGCTCTTGCTGCCTACGAAGTGCACACCCTCTTGCCGAGCGTCGGTTCCGGTGACTATCCATCCACCGTCAACGATTACTCGCATATTGCCAGCTTCGTGATCAATGAATCGCGGAGCGAATACGGTATCGTTGCCTGTCGATCCATAAACGTTTGCCGACATATGCAGATCAATTGTCAGGCCCCGGGACACAATAGATGGACCCTTGGATTCCATGTAGCAATCTGCAACAGTGGTTGACCGGGTGGTCCCCGACAGCAGTATTCCGGCACCATCTCCTGCAAATTCGCAGTTTTTGAAACTGTTTTTCACCGCTCCGTAGCCGCCCGTGGTGTCGATTTGCACCCCAGCAAATCCGGCAGCTCCTTTAAATTCACAAGTGTCGAAGCTGTTTGCGTTACACCACTGACTACCCTGCATTACCATGCCGTGGCCCCCAGAGGAATCGGCAATGACACGCTTAAACATGCACCACAGTGGGCCAACAGCACTATTAGTACCAAATTTAATGCCTGTTCCGCTCGAATGGACCCACACGTCCTCGACCGTCGTTTGTACCATGTACCCCAAATCAAGACCGGTCTCCACGTTCTCAATCCGCAATCCAGACACCGACATAGTTAGATACGGTAGCTGGTAGGACATCTGTTTTAGTGCGGTGTTAGTCCCATTTCCCACGATGATGGCACCTGATGTGTTTTGATACCCACTGATCTCGCCAGATATTTGCACACCGGAAATATCCACCGTGCCCTCAATTTTCCACCTGCCCGCAGGGACGTAAACTTTTCGCCCCTCCGAACGGGCAGCGGCCATCGCGGCATTGAATGCACCCGTATTGTCAGTAGTGCCGTCAGGGATTGCCCCGTAGTCCCCAACAGAAATCACGCCAGCAGTTTCGGCTATGGCGGCGGATACTGCCCTACGAGTAAGCGTCTCGGGTTGCGTAATGAGGTTTGCGGTTTGGCCGTCCACAGGCTCACCCGGCGCTAGACCGCCCATAACCTCTATGGCATCCATGCGGGCGTCCACGTTATCAGCTTTGTCCTCCGCGGAGGCTGCGCGGGCATCTGCTGACGAGGCGAACTGCTGAGCAGTTATCGCTGAATTGGCTGCAGACACTGCGGACGAGGTAGCTGTATAGATGGCCTCGCCCACCTCGGCATCAATTGCCATAGAGACGGCACCATCGACCTGTCCTACTGCGATTTCTTTAGCGCGCTCAATGGCTGCGATCATCATCTTCTGCAGGGCTGGAGTGTACGCCGGGGTGACCATCATCACCGCATTTAGGGTGGTAGGTCCAGACGGTGGCACCTCACCAATTTTAATGCGCGTGTCCGCAACCTGCCTAGCGATGATCTGCACCCCCACCGGGCCGGGAGCGAGGTCCACCGTGGCCTTGCCATCCACCAGCTCAACCTCCACTGGGGCAGTAGAAATAGTGCCGAAATCCCCCTCCCGCACCAGCAGGGAGTAGAAAACTACTCGGTCATCAGGGCCAGTCTCATAGCCCTGATTCCTCAGATCAATATTGACCAGCGTCATAGCTGGCTCCTTCCATAAAAAGACCCCACACATCTGGTGGGGTGAAAAATAGTGGGTTACGGGGAGGTTTATTCGTCCGGTACTTCGGGAACACCAGGATTATCTGTATCCAACGACGACCGCACTACCGTCAGCACCGAATGTGCAGTACCACCGTCCACATGCCTAGGCATGCCTGACCGTGCCATCACCTCGACATACATCCCCGGTTCGGAGATCACCACCGGCCTCGAGCATGTCAAGGAAACCTCTTCATCACCCGGTGATCCACGCACTTTCCACCACGAGGCCAGCGACCCATTCGGTCGACGGACACGCACCTCAATATGGACACGCCCATCCCCATTCGCCAATGGTGGGGTACCACGGAACCCGACCATGACATGCACAGTCCACGTCCCCGTCAGGTCGAAAACGATTCGCTCATTCCCGACGTGCGCGCCCTGGTGTGGCCCGAGCTGAGCGTTGAATGGCACTATCCTTGTAGCGGAACCAACCAGAGCTGCGAGCGGGATATTACGGTCTGAGTACGCCGCACAGTACCCCAGGGGGATCAGATCAGTACGATCTTTCAGACCCAGCTGGTAATCCTCGAAAGCGTCTTGGATCGGGGACCACGGGGACCCCGCAGGCAGCAACCCACGGATAGCGTTCGTGACCCCGTCAATGAGTGACCGCACCCCATTGGCTACGTGCATGAAAATGCCAACACCAAGATCTAGTGCTCCGCCAAGGATTTTACCGATGGTCTCAATACCATTCCAAGCCGCTTGGGCAAGTTGACTTGCAGCATCGGCTAGTGACCATGTTTCATTGAGGACTCCCCCAGCTTCGTCACCAGCTTCTTGCAATCCGGCTTCGTATTCTCCCCACCTATTTTGCGGGTTATCTGGCGGGACGCGTACCGGATTGTCGCCTGAGGGCTTAATTCCCATGGTCAGCCTCCTTCACTGTTTCGCCGTCGCGCCATGCAAGAAGTTCCGCGAGGAGCTGATCTTTACCACGATCATCGAGATCATCGACGGTCGCCGGAAACTCGGACAATGCAGTCACGGCGGCTTGCCGAGGTTGGTCAATAGGAATCCACGTACCGGGATCCCCCGGGCCACCGGGAGAGCCGAGTGGATCGTACTTCACAGTCGGCCCAATCGTCAGGGTGACGGAATACCTACCAGGGTGAGTGAGGGTACCAACAAGCTTTCCGGAGTACTTTTCCAGTCGAACGCCCGGCGGCAGAGCACCGGCAGTGATTCGCACGGCACCCCGATCATCCACCACCACATCCACCACGTCACCAATGTCCGCAACTTCACAATCAGGCCAATCCCCCACCAACCCAACTACCCAGGAGTACGTCACCTCACGACGATCCTCACATAGCCTCACGCCGAGATCATCAAAGAGATGCCTTGTGATCTGGTTCGCCTGATCAGGGTTTAACCCGAAGCCAAGGATCGTCCATATCTTGGGGTGGAAACCACTCGGCACATCAAAAGGATAAAGCTTCATGCATACCTCCTTAGTTACTCACTGATGTGGAAATTCGGCCGACCACTGATCGCACTGTTTCCGCATTCGCAGCCAGCAGTGCCTCAGGATCAGACAGTGCTGAGAGGTTGCCGAGTCGGATGCGCCACCCCACCGCCTGACCAGGTGCTGAAATCCATGAAAGCTCACTGATATATGCCGCCCAGATCGCACCCCAAGCACGGATCCCCACCACGTCGCCTAGGTCAAAGTCGCGTCCTGGGAGGTACGGGTATGGATCATCGACGGTAAATTCCACCGACAATCCACCAGCGGTTTCGGTTTTCGCCTGCCACGCTTTCTGCAGCGATTCAGTCGAATTGGCTTCGCCGGGCTTAGCGATGGAAATGTAGCCTGACCTGCCGTGCCATTGGGCGCGTGCACGGTCGGTAAATTCATTCAGGTTGAGGAAGCGGTCAGCGGTCAGGCGTGCCACTAGGTCTGCGCCACCACGAATTAGCTCAGCGGCAATCGGCCCAATAAGTGGGATTCCTGCCACGAGAGCGGAGATGGTGGTGCGGATACCGACCTCAATGACATCATTGAGGCCCTTAGGCGACTTGCCCCCGACGAGGAATTTAGAGTCTGTGGACTTTCTAATGTTCATCCGAGGTGCGTCAGGTAGATCAAAAATCACCCACGGGTCACGGCCATCAGCCGTAGGGATAGGTGCGTCCGCGAAATCAAGAACGGTGGTGATCTTGTCATCGGAATCAATCACCCGCGACAGGTGATTCCAGCCCTGCCCCAGGAGCCCGGCAGCGCCGGTAACCGTGGAACGAGGAATGAAGTTAATGACTACGGTCGGCAGGTTCAGCGTCGTATGTGCTGGGAATGGTTGCGGATCACCCGGGAACCACATTTCGGCAGTCGGCAAAATACCGGCAGCATCCCACGTAGCTTTGAGCAGATCCCAGGAATTATCCCATCTGGCTTCTACTACGCACCACTCTGACGGCAAGCCGGATTTGATTGGTGAGCAGATCACCGAATGTAGATCGGGACGAAATGCTGCCCACTCCGCAGCGTTGCCGTATGGCTCAGTCCAGCTGAACATATTCCGCAGCAGGCTTGGCTGTTGGTAGCCTATGAGGTTACGCCCCACGATCTTTCGGGACACATCCTCAGCGCTACCGTCCTGTACGTCCGCGAACTGCAACTGCACAATCTTCGAACGGTTACTCGGGTCTGCCCAGGCTGGAATATGCTTCAAATGCTCAATCAAATCCATGCCGGTCACATCCATCGTGCGGGGGAAGTCCTGCCCACCCTCCGGGCTAAGATCCAGCACCCGGTAAACCCTGCGCGGCAGCCCAGGGCGCTCCACAGCGATATGAATACCACTATGAAAAAGCTGCTCCATACTTCCCGGATCATCCAAATTGCCCAAATCCGACATGAGCAACGCTTCCACTGCCGGATTATGAGAACCATTCTCCAACAGACCATCAAAGCTCATCGTCATACTGCCGGTGTCGGCAAAAACGCCCGGCCAATCAGCGTCTTTCCAATCCTCAACATCAAGAATTGGATTCCAGTCACGATCTAAAATGCCCACCCACTGCCCGTGGGCATCCATGATGCGCTGACGGTGAGCTTTATGCGCAGCCCAATCGACCATGATTCACCTCCACGGGGATATGTAGCGAGGTGTGACCTCAAGGGTGAGCCCGGCACCGAGCATCCAAGTCGATGTTGTGCCGGGTATGAGGGAAACTCCGGGGACTTTCCCGAGGAGCTTTGACCATGTTGCAGAGTCAACGGTGCCGTCAGCACGTGTGACCTGTCCTGTCATGCCTCGATCAAGGTTGATATGCCGGGCACCTGATACCGCTTCGAGCGTGACTATGGGTCCGCCGGGGGCTTGGAATGTCGTAGCCTGACCATCCCACACCAACCGACACCAGGACACTAGAGGGGCGTCGCCTTTGGCTTTCACTTCAAAGGTTCCCGGTGTGTATCGTTTTGCTTTGCCGAACCAGTGCCCTTGTCGTACCCGGCATGTCATGGACGTTTCCAGGTAGCGACGGCGCACCAGGTTATCTGGCCAGTCAGGGAACGCTGGGTTATCCACCCAGCACCAATACCCCCCATAGCCACCAGATCGGACATGGAGTTTCCCAGGTTGGTCATATGACCACGCATCTTCCCACCGGCGAGAGAGGTCTTCCATCTCACCGGGGTTAGCACGTAACCCCAGGTTGAGGCCTACGTCAAAGGGGGGTGTGCGGAAATTCTTAGGGCCTGACCGGCGCACACCATATTGGTTCACCGATTCGGTTTCATCCCATTCCACACGCCCCCGCAACCCCGTGAGCCCACCAGGCAGGAGGAACATATTCCTATGCCGGTCAGACCCTGGGGCGGTCAGCTCCCACACCGCACCACCGGGGGACTCATACTCGACGATCAGGCCAGATATGGATAGTGGACCA
>NZ_CALZFS010000143.1 GCF_945649885.1 uncultured Corynebacterium sp.
GAGGATCTTCAAAGCTCCGGGTGCAGACATCATCAGCTTCACCTTCTCCCCCGGCCAGGTACTCGGGGACCACCACGCCCCCTACCCCATCACCGTCCACTGCCTTATCGGCGAAGTTGATTTCGCCATCGGTGAGGACACCATCCGGATGAAGGAAGGCACCCTGTTGCACCTGGAGGAGGGTATCACCCACCATGTGCAGGCCACCGCAGATGCCACGGAACCTGCCACTATTCTGGTCAGTCTGCTCACCGGAGGACGGGAAGCACAGCAATGACAGATAACCCGAGCTCATCGATGTCAGTGTTCAATGTTTTCAAGGAAGCACCTGCTGCCCAGCCTGCCAAGCCCCGCCCGGCGGTGAAAAGACTCGCCCAGGGCGATGGTGCCAACCTCATCGTGTTCACCTTCAGCCCCGGCCAGTCGCTACCTGATCACCGTTCCGCACACCCCATCACGGTGAGTTCAGTCAAAGGTGAGATCCTTTTCGGTTGTGGTGATGATACCGTCACTCTCATCCCGGGCACTGTCATCCACTTGAAGGAGCACATCACCCACCGTGTGGATTACCCGGCCACCGCTGATGGTGATGCAATCCTGCTGCTCACGATGCTCACCGGTGAGCGTCACTGAGCTGTTTGTCGACATCCCTGTCAAAAGGGGGGAGCGTCGAAAAGCAAAAAACCGTTCCCTCATGGGGAACGGTCCTTTAGTTAAAGACGAGAGGTTTATGCTTCCTCGGAAGCAGCCTCTTCAGCTGGAGCTTCTTCAGCCTCTGCAGCTTCTGCGGCAGCCTTCTCAGCAGCAGCCTTCTCAGCTGCTTCCTTGGCTTCCTTCTCTTCCTTAGCCTTCTTCTTCTTTTCGGTGATGGCCTCAGCGGTAGGGCCGTTGTTGGCCTCAGCCAGAGCCTGGTTGAAGAGCTCGAGCTTGGATGGCTTCTCTTCAGCAACACGCAGGGTGCCTTCGGAACCCTCGATGCCCTTGAACTTCTGCCAGTCACCGGTCACCTTGAGCAGTGCAGCAACAGGCTCGGTTGGCTGTGCACCAACGGAGAGCCAGTACTGAGCGCGCTCAGAGTCGATCTTGATGACGGAAGGCTCAGCCTTTGGCTCGTAGATGCCAATGTTCTCGATGACCTTACCGTCGCGCTTGTTGCGGGCATCAGCGATGATGACGCGGTAGTGAGGGGTACGGATCTTGCCGAGACGCTGAAGCTTGATCTTAACAGCCATGTTTTATCCTTAATATAGGTCACTGGGCAGTACAGACACCCACCACTTTTTGGTGGGCCGGTTCAACCCTTCTTGTTTAACCTGCGCGTGACTCCTCCGGACGACCGGAATCGTTGGCGGCAATACGCAGGAAAGTCTGACGTTGTCACACCCATACGAGCGCAGACAACCTAAACCACTCTAGCTGTGGAACCTGGAAAAGGAAAATCTCCCAAAACCATCACCGCAGGAAGGCACTGTGGGAAATGGACTGGGCCAGGTGCGTTTATCCCGCTCAAGGAGTATATTTTAATCTGTGTTTCCGATTATCTCCGGTGATCAAGACCGGAACCTGATCAACCATGTCGATGGTGGCCGATTCGATGACATCATGCTCACCGGTGACCTTGCCGGCATGGGAAAATTCCTCACCAACGCAGGGCCGAACGCCCGCGATGACCATGACCGCACAGTTCTCATGCGTGCAGCTGAAGCTGGCAACCTCATGGTGGTGGCCCGTCTGTTGGATCTAGGTGCAGATCCCGAACTGACCGATCCCTATGACACCACTGCCCTGCACCTGGCTGCCATCACCGGTGATGATGGTGTGGTGGAGATCCTCATCAATGCCGGCGCCACGGTGGATGCCCTCGATGGGCATATGCGCACTCCCCTGTGGCATGCCGCAGCCCACCACTTCCCTGATTCAGTGGTGGTGGAGGTTCTGCTCCGTGCTGGGGCTAGTCCAAAGCTCCGTGACCACAACGGTGTCAGCCCGGATGATCTACTCTGAGCGCTGACTACTTCCGCTCAGCGGATCACGCTACGCATCCGGGAGATGGCGATACCGCCGAAGATGATGCCCCATGCTGCGATGATGAGCAGCACGCTCAGGGTGGATAGCTCCGTGCCGAAGATGTCGATACGTGTGCCATAACCAAATTGCAGCTCCTCCATCATCTCCGGTGGGAACCCCACACCTTCCAGTGCAGGTTCTGCCACAGGCCCACGCACCAACATCGCAGCGGGCGCAAAGGGCAACATGTTCATCACATTGACCACTGTTTCCGGCAGTGCCAGCGGCGGAATATAGGCACCGGCCAAAAAGCCTGCGAGTGTGCCCACCAGGGTGGCAAGACCAGACATTGCCGCCTGGGATCTGACCAGGGTGACCAAATAAGCCGCGATTCCAGAGAAAGTGGCCGTGAGCAGAAGCAGGATGCCCAGAAGTTCCACCAACCGCCCAGTGGTGAGTGAGGCATGCCCCATCAGACTCAGCGCCACAGAACCCACCACAACCTCCACCATGAGGATGGTCATGGTGATGATCACCGAGCTCAGGATGTAGGAAATGGTGAGCGTGCTCCGCGGTACAGGAGCTACCAAGAAGTCCTTCACCCGCCCCTGGGTCCTGTCCTCCACCAGCACACCCAGTCCCGCCTGCGGAACCGTAATGGCGGAGGTGACAAGAATTCCAGAAAACACCCAGTTCAACACGAAGGTGGAAACATCATCACGGGCTTCCAGTGGCACACTTTCCGCCAGGGAATCAATCTGCATCTTGCCCAGAAACAGGACGTAGAGAACAAAAAGGATCAACGCTCCCAGAACAGAGAACGCCACGGCCCAACGGTCCCGGAAGAAGCACGCCAGATGACGCCTTGTCAGTGACCACATCATGATGTCGCTCCTACCCCGTGGTTCATTCCCACTGGATTCCCCGGGCTCGTGAGTGCCAGGAATACCTGGTCCATGGAGCCATGCCGGATCTCCACATCAAGAACATGTTCAAGGGACACCGCAAGGCGTGCCGCCTCCAGACCGTCATTGACCACAATGCGGACCCGGTCACCATCGATGATGGGATCTTGTCCGCGGAGTTGTTCCGCCAGTTCAACAGGGGCATCACTGCGCAGGATCAACTGCGTGGGTGAATACCTGGCACGCAGTTCCATAGGTGTTCCAGAAGCCACCTGCTGACCGCCTTCGATGATGAGGACATCATCTGCCAGCTCGGTTTCCTCCATATAATGCGTGGTGAGAAAAACCGTCAGGCCAGAATCATCACGGAGAGAATTGATGGTCTCCCACACCTGGTGGCGGGAACGTGGGTCCAGTCCTGATGAGGGTTCATCAAGGATGAGCAGTACCGGATCATGCAGCAGTGCGCGGGCGATATCGGTGCGTCGTTTCTCTCCACCGGAGAGCAGGCCATAACGCCTGTGTTCAAAATCAGTGATGTCGATTCGGTTGATGAGGTCGTCGATACGCTCTTTTGTCACACCGGGATACAGCCGTGCCCGCATCTCCAGGTTCTCACGCGCCGTGAGCAGAGGGTCCAGCACAGACTGCTGGAAAACCACACCGATGGACTGTGCCGGTGAACCTTCACCAACGATGTCAATATCACCGGATGTGGGATCAATGATGCCGGTCAGGCAAGAAATGGTGGTGGTTTTTCCTGCGCCGTTCTCCCCGAGGAAGGCGAAGATGGAGCCTTTCTCCACATCAAAACTCAAGGAATCGACGGCGGTATTATTGCCGTACTTCTTCACCAGGTTTTTTACTTTCAAAACGGCAGCCATGGTACCTCCCCGTACATTCCGGGGAAAGACCATTTACCAGTTCCCCAACGGCTCTAACCGTACTACTGCTTCTTCACTGGGCGAAATTTCCTCACAGGCCATCCAGATGCCAGAATCACCAAGCTGATTACCATGATAATCCGCCACAGTGGCTGCGTGGCATGGGTGAAATCTCCCGTTCCCACAGTTCCAGAACTATTCAGGCGGGCGGCAAGAATTGTGTCGAATAATGCGGCACCGAGTGAGTTACCCACCTGCCTGGATATTGAGGTGACTGCTGCTGCCGCACCTGCCTGATCCTTGGGAAGTCCAGATACTGCAGGTATTGGTCAGTGGTGTGTTGACGATGCCAAAACCAATGCCGTACACACCAAAAGCCAGGCAGCGGCACCGCAGGGACGTATCTGCCTTAAAATGTGAGGAGGAAACCTCCCACAGCCATGCCCCCCCGCCTACGACCATCAGCGATGGTGCTGCCCGTATGCTGCCACCAGGGGTCCAGAGTCTTGGTCACGTTTACCTCCCCTTAAAAGCCCATCGATTAACCATTTTCAATATAGGTCTTTAAAACGGTGGGAGCTCGCCCCGTTCATCAATGCCCCCAGGTGTCTCCTCCCCCAGGGTTGAAAACCATATGTACAAGACAAAAAGAGCGGGGCCCCTGAGCAATGTGAACTGAACTGCTCACCCAGGGGTCCCGCTCTTTAACGTCTTAAAAGCTGTTTATTTCTTTCCGAAGTTCAGGTTGTTGAGATCGATGTTCTCCATGCCCTTCGGAAGCTTCGGCATTCCTGTCATGCCGCCACCTGTACCACCGGCACCGCCGAGCTGCTTCTGCAGCTCCGCCAGGTCTGGCATTCCTGCGCCACCCATGCCAGGCATTCCCGGCATGCCGCCCATCGGCATCTTTGGCTGGGTTGGTCCCCTCTTGACGGGTTTACGCTTGCCGTTCTTGCCCTTGCGGCCCTTGGCCTGCTTCTTGGTGGCGCTGCGGCTAACTGGTCCCATGCCGAACTGTCCGGCCATTTTGCCCATCATCTTCTTGGCTTCGAAGAAACGTTCAACCAGCTGGTTGACCTCAGCAACGGTGACACCAGAACCTGATGCAATACGCTTACGACGTGAGGCATTAAGGATCTTCGGGTTGTCGCGCTCAGCTGCGGTCATACCGCGGATGATGGCCTGAATCCGGTCGAGATGCTTCTCATCGACCATCTCTGCCATGTCAGACATCTGCTTGCCACCGGGCAGCATCTTCAAGATGTTGCCGATGGGACCCATGCGGCGGATCATCAGCATCTGATCCAGGAAGTCCTCCAAGGTCAGTTCGCCGGAGCCCAGCTTGGCGGCTGCGGCTTCTGCCTTGTCCTGATCCATGACGGATTCAGCCTGCTCGATGAGCGAGAGCATATCGCCCATACCCAGGATGCGGCTGGCCATGCGCTCCGGGTGGAAGACATCGAAGTCCTCGAGCTTCTCACCGGTGGAGGCGAACATGATCGGCTTGCCGGTGACCTCACGGATGGACAGTGCGGCACCACCACGGGCGTCACCATCCAACTTGGTGAGGACAACACCGGTGAAGTCAACGCCATCGCGGAAGGCTTCCGCGGTATCCACGGCGTCCTGACCGATCATGGAGTCGATCACAAAGAGGACTTCATCCGGGTCGACGGCATCACGGATATTGCGTGCCTGCGTCATCAGGGTTTCATCGATACCGAGGCGACCTGCGGTATCCACGATCACGATGTCGTGCTGGGTGCGCTTGGCTTCCTCGATACCAGCCTGCGCAACAGCAACGGGATCACCATGGCTGGTGCCCATCTCATGTTCAAAGGAATCAACGCTGGTGCCTGGATCCGGTGCGAAGGTGGTGACACCTGCACGCTCACCGACGATCTGCAGCTGCTGGACTGCACCCGGGCGCTGAAGGTCACAGGCCACTAGCATCGGGGTGTGCCCCTGGCTGGCCAGGTGCTTGGAGAGCTTTCCTGCCAGGGTGGTCTTACCAGCACCCTGGAGGCCCGCGAGCATGATGACGGTCGGCGGGTTCTTGGCCAGCTGCAGTCGACGAGTTTCACCACCAAGGATCTGAACAAGTTCCTCGTTGACAATCTTGATGACCTGCTGCGCAGGGTTCAGTGCCTGGGAGACCTCGGCACCAACCGCGCGTTCCTTGATGCGGTTGATGAAGGAACGCACGACAGTGAGCGAGACGTCGGCTTCCAGGAGAGCAAGACGGATCTCACGTGCGGTTGCATTGATGTCTGCCTCGGTGAGCTTGCCTTTGCCACGCAGGCCCTTGAGGGCATTATTCAACCGATCGGACAGTGACTCAAACACGAATGAACTCCCAGTGGTTCTAGAGTGCGGGGTTTCTAATCCCCCTATGTTAGCCGGTCAACCCTACCCAGGTCACGTCAGCTGGTGTTTCACTGGGTCAGGCACCCGCCAGAACCTTGGTGATATCACGTTCCACCTGCGCCCGGTCAAACCCACGTTTCAGTGCTGCACGAATGACCAGGGTCGCTCCCGGGGTGCTGGTGGAGATCCACGAAGCTGCTGGGAGCACCTCAAGCAGCGCGAAGATCGCACCCGTACGCAAGGTGGTGCGAACCTCCACGGTATCGCCATGCCAGAAACTGGCGGTGATGCCCGGTTCCGGAACCGGGACTGCGGAATACATCCCGGATTTATAGGCCTGGAGGAATGACTGCGGATCGAAATCCTGCGGCCCGTGAGCCCGGACATCAAATTCACAGTGCCAGATACCGTTGTTCACCATCCTGCCAGAATCTATCATCCAGCCCTTGACCGCAATCACGCTCATGATGT
>NZ_CALZFS010000144.1 GCF_945649885.1 uncultured Corynebacterium sp.
CCCTGGGGGCAGGGTTCACACAGTTATTTTTGACCGCACTGCGAACTGTTTCTAAAGTAAAAATTACCTACCGTTTGTTATCAGGGGAAGTCCGGTGAGATTCCGGCGCTGACCCGCAGCCGTATGGTGCTCCTCATCAGGAGCACTGAAGTCGGAATACCTGAAACAACACTGTTGGCTCCAAACCGTCGAGGACTACGGTTCTGGAAGCCCGTGTCAAGGCATGCCTGCCTTTTCGGGATTCTCAGAAGCGTTTCCCAAAAAGATTAAGGACATGCCTTCATGGCCACTCTTACTGGGATGCGGACCACAGCAATCACTCTTGCTCTGGCTACTGGCATCACCTTGTTCAGCCCGCATATCGCACACGCTGCCACTCCCCCAACATCTGCTGAGATCCACACCACCGGTGCATTTCTGGCTTCCCAGTTGGATGCCACCACTGATGGACTGCTTACCGGTCCCACCGGACGTACTGATATCGGATTGACCGCTGATGTCATCTTTGCACTGGATGCCCTGAATACCCACCCTGAGCAGGCTGATCGCAGCTATACCGCCGTGATGGCGAACCTGGATGGCTTCACCCACTTTTTGGGTGAGGTTGATGCCAACCGCATGGCCAAGATCGTGGCACTCGAGGATTCCCGAGGCGAACGCGACAGCACCCGCATTGCGGAACTGGTGGATGCTGTGCAGGACAACGGTCAGATGATGAATGAGACCGAGGGGGAGCCCACCTCCGCGGTACAGAACTTCGGGCAGTCCTGGTCCGTGATCGCCCTGGCAAGAGTTGGGGAGACAGCGGCTGCGGAAAAGGCCGCCTCCTTCCTGGAAAACCAGATCTGCCCTGATGGTGGTGTCCCCCTCTTCCAGGCAGATCCCCCGAGTTGTAATTCTGTGGATCCAGATACCACTGGCCTGGCAGCCCAGGCGCTCACCCTGGTCCATGGCAAGGACCACCCCTCCACCCAGGCCACACTGGGTTATCTCCGGGAAAAGATCAATGCCTCCGGTGGCATCACCGGTAGATTCTCCGGTGTGAATGCCAGCACCACCACCCTGGCAGCAGGTGCTTTCGCAGCTGCCGCGGACACGGCCAACCTGACCCGCACCCACAGCTATCTCAACAGCGTGCGCTTTGGTGACACCGCACCGGCAGTCCTCCGGGGTGCCTTCGCCTGGCGGATCCAGGGCATGGATGCCACCACCACCCCCACCGATCAGATCCTGCGCACCTCCGCGCAAGCTGCACTGGGATTTGCTGGTGCCAACTACATCAACGCAGCCGTTGTCTACCCGGGTCAGGATGCTCCCACCCCCTCACCTGAACCGACACCGACACCCTCACCTGAACCCTCACCAGAGCCAAGCGCACCTGCCACCCCGGATGAAAACACCCCCCAGGATGCCACCGGATCCTCTGAAGGTGGGATCCCCTTCGAAGCACTGGCTGCCGTCATTGCCCTGATTGCAGCAGTCATTGGTTTTGCTGGTCCAGGTTTCTTCCTCCCGGTTCAGGTCTAGGGGTTGACTGTGATTCATCTGAAATTCCACCTCAGCCGCCCTCAGACCCTGCTCAAGGTGCTGGCCGCCATGTTGGCAGGCTGGATGTTCCTCGCAGTTTCCCCGTGGGCCCCTACCGCCCACGCTACAACCGTGACCCCCTGCTCCGATGATGAAGTGACCGTGATGATCGAGGGATATCCACTCGCCTGCTCCCCTGCTGGTGGAACTGGTTGGCAGACCCTGATCAATGCCGGGTTCTCCCTTGAGGGAACACAGAAATTCCCTGAATTCCTCTGCCGGATCAACAACTACCCGGATGCCAGTGTGGATAAATGCCTCACCGCCTCCCCCTCCCATGCCTACTGGTCCTATTGGCATGCCTCCCTGGGTGACAACTCCTGGGTCTACAGCGATCGTGGATCCCTGATCCACTACTCCCAACCCGGCACCGTGGAAGCTTGGACCTGGGGCCCCGGCGTTGAACCTGACGCAGTGCCGGTGAGTAAAACAGAAACCGAAGAGGACCCCGCTTCTGATTCCTTTTTTGATTCAGATTTGGACTCAGACCCAGATGAGGGCCGTACCAAGCTCGATATTCCCACTATTCCGACCATCCCACCTTTGGACAACCGGAACACCACCACGCCCGCCACAACAACACAGGAGGAAGAACCGGAGCCTGAGGAGAATCCGGATAATCCGAATGAAGTGCTGGTGTTCCTTGATTCTGAGGGCAATAAGATCAGCAGGAAAGAGTATGAGGAACTCATTGCTGCAGCATCCCGGGCAGCAGCTCAGCCTGCACAAACCCGTGCAGCACCTGCCCCGAATACCTCGAGTTCCCCGAGTGCTCAGTCCGCTCAGCCCAGCACCCCAACAAACACTCCGGATCCGAAGAGCACACGCGTGATGACTGCTCCGGTGCTGGATAGTTCTTCCGGGATTCAGGAAGAACCTGTCATCCCGCAGTACGCCCCCGCGGCAGCACAGGCTGCTGGCAATTCTTCCCCGGCGTGGATGATTGCACTGACCGTGGCCTTCATCATTCTCCTCGGTGGTGCTGCCGCGGCCACCTGGGTGATTCGCCGCGGCGAAGTCAACGGGTGAGGTCACAGGTGAGTGCGTCTCCTATGACAACCCTAAAACGTTATCTGCTGTCCAGACGTCTGATCCATCCCATGGCGTGGTGGGTGTGGGCGCTGGGCATTGCAGGAACAATCAGCCTGACCACCAATCTTTATGTCCTGGCCATGGCACTGGTGGCCCTGTGTTTTGTGGTGGCCCAACGCCGGGGGGCTTCCCCCTGGGCACGCGCTTTTCCCATCTATTTCCTGATCTGTGGCTGGATCGTGGTCTACCGCCTGGTCATGCATGTCCTGGTGGGAGCCAAGATCGGTGAGATGGAGCTGTTTCACATTCCGCCGCTGACGCTGCCTGAGTGGGTGGCGGGCATCAATGTGTTTGGCACGGTATATGCCGAGGGGTTGTTGATGAGTGCCACCCAGGGTCTGGTGCTGGGCACGATGATTGTTGCCGTCGGTGCGGCAAACTCCCTCGCTGATCCGAAGAAGCTGATCAAAGCTCTGCCCGGCGCGCTGGGTGACCTGGGTACGGCGATTGTCATCGGGATTTCGATTGCTCCGCAGATGGCGGAATCGGCGTATCGGATTCATCGGGCCCGTACTCTCCGCGGTGATGACACCCGGGGTGTGCGTGGTTTTGCGCGCATCCTCATGCCGGTTTTCCAGGACACCTTGGATCGTTCCCTGGCTCTGGCGAGTTCCCTGGATGCGCGTGGGTACGGGCGTCGGGCGGATACCCCGTTGATTGAGCAGCGCATCACGTCTGTGTTCGGGGCGCTTGGCATCATCGGTGCCACCATTGGCATCTTTGTGGTGTTGGATGGCCGTGCCCCGATGTTCATTGCTGTGCCGGTGTTGTTGGTGGGCGCTGGATTTCTTGTGATTTCGCTGGTCATTGCTTCTCGACGCAAGACCTCCACCACCTATGACCAGCTGCCTTGGGCAGGTGCGGAGTGGCTGACCAGCCTGTGTGGGCTGGTTCCGCTGGCAATGGCCCTGCTTGAGTATCGACTCAATCCTGCCTCCATGGTGACCACCTGGATGCCTCTGCATCTGCCCACCCAGGTTCCACTTCTTGTGATTCTGGGGATGGTGGTTGCAGCCCTCCCCGGTTTTTTCACTCCCCGACTGCCCCGGGCGACTTTCCGGGCACGTCGTCGCAAAGCACAGAAAGAAGCTGTATATGAATAGCCCTGGAGTGGTTCGTCGTGAAGCGTGGTCCCAGGCACCGGTCCTGGAATTGGAGGATGTGTCCGCCTCCTACTATGCCGATGAACGCACACTGGCGGAACCACAGATCAAAAACGTTGATCTCACGCTCACCGAGGGTGAGATTCTCCTGGTCATCGGCAGGACCGGTGCGGGTAAATCCACGTTGCTCAACACCATGACCGGTGCGATGCCCCATGCCACCGGCGGGCATATGGATGGTCATGTGCGTGTGGTTGGCCGTGATACCCGTGATTTTCCGCCCCGCCTGCTGTCTGATGTGGTGGGTGTGGTGGGGCAGGATCCGGCGGCGAGCTTTGTCACCAACACTGTGGAGGAGGAGCTTGCCTACAGCATGGAACAGCTCGGTCTGCCACCTACGGTGATGAAGAAACGGGTGGAGGAAACCCTTGATCTGCTGGGTATTGCTGAACTGCGGGGTGTTGCCCTTTCGGAGCTTTCCGGTGGGGAACAGCAGCGTGTGGCCATCGGTGCTGTGCTCACCACCCGCCCGGCGTTGATGATCCTGGATGAACCCACCAGTGCACTCGACCCCAACGGTGCAGAGGACGTGTTGGCCACAGTCACCCGTCTGGCCCATGATCTGGCGATGACCGTGGTGCTGGCTGAACACCGCATTGAACGTGTCCTGCAATATGTGGATCGCGTGGCCCATGTGGGTCAAGATGGCCGGGTCACCCTGGGTACTCCTGAGGAGATCATGACCACCGCGGATGTGGCACCCCCTGTCATTGAGCTGGGGCGTTGGGCCGGGTGGTCACCGCTGCCCATGTCCATCCGTGATGCCCGTGCGCAATCCCACATGATGCGCAGGAGTCTCTTCCAACGAGGGTTGGTGGTGTCCAAGGTCCCCACCATGACGCGTACTCCCCTGCTGCGTGCCCAGGATATCGTGGTGGATTTCCCTGAGATCAGAGCTGTTGACGGGGTGGATCTCACCCTGCATGAAGGGGAGATCACCGTGCTCATGGGGCGTAATGGTTGTGGTAAATCCACTCTCCTCTGGGCGCTGCAGGGAACAGGTAAACGTAATCAGGGGTCAGTGCTGGTGCACGGGTCCTCCTGGGTGGATCCCCATTCACTCAAGCCAGCTGCCCGACGCCGGATCGTGTCCATGGTTCCCCAGACACCCACCGACATCCTCTACGAGTCCTCCGTGGCTCTGGAACTACACCGCTCCGATAAAGATGCCTCTGCTGACCTAGGAACCACCCGGTCCATCCTGGATTCCCTGGCACCTGGCATTTCCGATGACCTGCATCCACGGGACCTGTCCGAAGGGCAGAAACTCTCCCTGGCGCTCTCCATCCAGTTGGCTGCCCAGCCACCTGTGGTGCTTTTCGACGAACCCACCCGCGGCCTCGACTATGACGGTAAGAAAGCCCTGGCCAACAGCTTCAAGGAACTGGCCATCAACGGGCATGCCGTGATGGTGGTGACCCATGATGTGGAGTTCTCTGCACTGTGCGCTGACCGCGTGCTGTTCATGGCAGCAGGAAAGATCGTTGCCGATGGTCCTGCCGTGGACATCCTCGCAGCATCACCTGCCTATGCCCCGCAGGTAGCCAAGATCACCGCCGGTATTCAGGATGCTTCCCACTGGCTCACCGTGCCTGCTGTACAAACCTCCCTGGGTGAGGTGATGTCATGAGAAATGCCATCGTGTTGAAGCCGAAGTCCTTCCTCACCCTGAGTGTGCTGGCAGTGTTGAGCATGGTGATCTTCTTCTGGCCGTTGATCGTGAATCCGGAGTCTTTTCTCTCCGATGATGCCCAGGCCCCGCTGTACCTGGCCCTGGTGATTCCCCTGGTCTTAGCCGCGGTGGTATCCGAAATCAGCGAAGATGGCTTTGATGTCAAAGCCATTGCCATGTTGGGTGTTCTCAGCGCCATGGTGGCAATTGTCCGCCCCTTCGGTGCAGGATCTGCAGGCTTTGAGGCAGTATTCTTCATCCTCATTCTGGGTGGGCGTGCCTTCGGCCCAGGCTTCGGTTTCATCCTGGGAAACACCGGACTTTTTGCGTCCGCACTGCTCACCGCAGGTATCGGCCCCTGGCTTCCCTATCAGATGCTGGCTGCCGCCTGGGTGAGTTTTGGTGCAGGCCTCCTGCCACCACTGCGTGGGAAGAAGGAGATCATCATGATCATTGCCTATTCAGTACTTGCTGCCCTGGGCTATGGATTCCTGATGAACATGAGCTTCTGGCCCTATGCCATCGGGGTCTCCACTGACCTGTCCTTCACCGCAGGTGCACCGGTGTTGGACAATCTCCACACCTTCATCATCTTTACCCTGACCACATCCCTGGGGTGGGATCTGGGCAGAGCAGTATTCACCGCAGTGTTACTACTGTTGACTGCCAAACCGATCCTGGGTGCTTTGCGACGTGCCTCCCGACGCGCTGCTTTCGGTGTGGAGCGCAGCTTCAGCTAGTCAGCTAGTCAGCTGTCCACAGCAGCCCTGAAAGACCCCTAAGAAACTCACGTTTTCTTAGGGGTCTTTCCTTTTCTGCTTTGTCTGGGTGGAGCGCAGCCCCCAATCCCACTTAGAGTTTCGGCAGTACGACGCCTGGAATGTTGAGGCCTGGGATCGTGAACAGTGCAGCCAGTCCGCCACCCACTAGTGCCAGGATTCCGGCGATCACAGCGAAGACGCCTGTGTCTGCAGAGGATCCGGAGGACTGGGAAGGATTATCCTCAGCAGGTGCAGCAGCCAGCTCAGTCAGGGAGGGTTCAACAGAACCATCTGAGGCCACCCATGCCTCCACGGTGCCTGCTTCCGGGGCGGATCCGGAGGC
>NZ_CALZFS010000145.1 GCF_945649885.1 uncultured Corynebacterium sp.
CCCGGCGTGGGCGCGGTAGTTGAGGGCTTCGGCGGTGGCTTCGCGTTCCCACTGGGGGAGGCTCATCGTGGCGGTGTTCTTCGCTTCGATGGCCAGGAGCCGCCCGTGGCTGTCTCGCACATTCGCAATGTCACCGCGGTCAAGCGATCCACTTTTGACCATGCGGTCAATGTTCGGGTTGTCGAGGGCGTCGCGGAGGTAGTCTGCCATCAGCCTCTCAAAGCTAGATCCAGCTTTTTTGGCGCTGGCTCGTGTCCTACTCATCCGGTTTCCATTCTGTGACGTGGCGTGTCCACCTGCGGGTCTGGTAAATGCCACCGTTGGAATCAGCGGGGACAATCCGGTGATCAACCTCCACCGTGGCATTCGGCACCCACTCATCGCACTGCACCACCACACGATCGCCACGATCACCCGGTGGCGACATTGACCTACACCATCCGATGACAGTGCCGTCACCGTCGATCAGTTCAACGCGGTCACTCATTGCTCTGCTCCTGTTCTGCGTAGTTGGAGGCGGCGAGGATAGCCATGGCGAGGGTACGTGCCTCATCTCGCTGCATGAACCACGTCTTAGTTACCGTCGAGGTGCCAAAGTTGTCTGCCTCTTCTATGTCGACTTCCAGCATGACTTTGCCTTTGTAGGTATCGGTCGCCCATTCGTGTTCGCCGGGCACATACCACGTGGTGGAGCCTTCATAAGCAGGTTCCTGCATGTCCGGCATGAGCAGGCCAGCGTCAGCAAGGGCCTGTGTGATCCTGGTAGCGACCGGCACCCCACTCTTGTCAGTGGTCAGGCGGTCAATCACCCCACCAACAATGAGTTGGGCCTTCTGCGCGTTTGTGGTCATGGTTTCGGCTCCCACAGGACAGTGCGGGCAGTACCAGCCATCTCAGAGGAGGGATACTCATGGGCCGCGGTGGAGCTCCAAATCCCATATACACATTTGTGAAAAGTTGCGGCGAGCCAAGGAATTCCTTGCCTGCGAACCACTGTCCCGATTGCTGCGTTTTCGTAGTCCTCCACCGTGTGCAGGGTTTTCACCACAGGCTGCGGTTCCTGCGCGGGCCATTCCAACTTCGGCAGATCAGGCAACGGGGTAACATCCTTAAACTTCCGCTCAAGCACACCGTTTGCTCGGGTGATGAGCTGCGCGATCTCCGTCATCTCATCCACCCAAACAATAATTCCTACCTCATACCAGGTCTGAGCCTGCATCCACCGGCAGGCTTCCCGCTCTTCGGGGGCCATGTCCGCAAGGGTCGGCAGGGACGGGGCGAGGAGGGCTTCAAAATCATTGAGGATCGCAACCTCATCCGAAGTGGGGAAAGGGTTCCCAGCCCACATATCTAGCACCTCCCGCACCTTGTCGGCGTCGATCCAGTGATCCGGGAGCGACTGGATCACACGGACCGCGGCCTTAGCTATCTCATCGATCACCTCGCCGGAATTAACTTTTACCGCGCCATTTTCCGCCCATTCGCGGGCCTGCTGAATATCAGTCATTTTCCTGCTCCTATTTCGTATTGATGTTCCACTGCGGCATCCCGCAGCGCTTCATGAGTGCCGGGTTCGTCCCACTCCAGGTCGGTATCAAAATCTGCGTCTTTCACGTACTCCCCCACCAGGCCAATCAGTTCATCCATGTTGTTGACCCATGTGGGGTGCAGGTGAATCGTGACAGTGCCGGAATAAATACCGGGTCGGTCAATCATGGTGTTCCTTTCCGCGCCTGATTGCTTCCTGGGCGCGCCCAGTGGCCACGTTTAACGCGCTTCGCTATACCCAATGGGTCAATAGTCACAATGATGTCTCCTGGTCCTGTACTGGCTGATCTGGTGCGTTTCTGAACGCGCCTACAATGTCCCGCCACCTAGAACGAACATCCGGGGGAACATTCCTCTCCGAACGCTCAGGGATGGGGAGTAGCGAAGCTGGTCGCTTATACCCAATCGCATCACCCCGAGTCCCCTCGGAAATCTGCCGATCATGTAATTCCTGCCGACGCAACCGCGCCTCAGCAAGAACCCTGGACTTCCTCGGATCAGCCTCCCAACGATCACGCACCACATACACCGCCTGCTTAACTTCCTTCGGCGTTGCCATACGCTCCCCCACCAGCTCCATTGACCACACCGTGATCGCTTCCTCCCAGAGCTCTACATTCGGGAGCGTTTCCATGAGCTGCCCCAGGGCCACGGCCCATGCTTTGATGGTCTCCGGGTTGGGTTGGGGGAAACGATCAGGGACAAGGTCCTTCCCACGGCGGATCACTGCTGTGGCAAGGAGGTACTTCTGCTTCTCGTCCATCAGTAGAGTTCCTTCTGTTCGATGACGGTGCCGTCAATGACCCCATGGTCTGCGTAGGGATCTGCAAAAGGATCGCTGGAGAATGGATTACGTCCGTCGAGTGCTCCTTCGGGGAGTCCCAGCCAGTTTTCGACGGTGTTCGCTTTCCTCCCGGAGTGGGACTCTGCACGGGCAGGGAGTGGGTCATCCTCCCACCTGCCGTCGTTCAGCCAACCTTGAGGGTTCTTGGTGAAAGCATCGGAACGGTTCGGGTCATCGCGGTATCGCTTCATGCCGGCGATGATCACGTCCGGGTCGGTGGCCTTGATCGCCTTGACCCACGCCTTCTTCGCGGCCTGCTTTCCGACCTTCTTCGGGACGACTTCCCAGAACTCCTCAAAGCGATCAGCCGAAGGATGATCATCTCCCCCTTGGGGGACTAAGGGGGAAAGGGGTTCTGTTGGGGGTTCTGGGGTAGGGGTTATGGTCTGATGTTGATTTTCGGACTCTACAAGGTGTTGATTTTCGGACTCTATAGATACCGATTTTCGGACTCTATAGGCACCCTCTTGTTGATTTTCAACATCTACGGAAACCGGCTTAACTTTCACCGTATAAACGTTTTTTCCCTGCAACCTTGGCGGTGGACGCTTGATCGCTAGATGGTAGTTGCCAGCTTCATCACGGTATCGCCAGCGTTGTTGGATCAGCCCTACTTCAACGAGTTTGTTCTTCCCATCCGCAGCCGCTGACCTACTGACTCCGGCGTCTTCTGCGATTTCATCAATGGACATGAACCAGGTTCTGTCCTTCTGTGTGGTGTGCATCAGTAGGGCGATGTAGACCTTTACGGCAGATCCGTTGAGGCTCTTAAGGGTGGTGTCCCATACGTCTGCATAGAGTGGCGAGAAGATGCGTTCCCCGTCGCTAGTTTCGTGGTTGTAGGCCATTTACTTACCCTCCAAGCCATTGTGAACAATGTTGTACTTCGGAGTTTCGTGAATGATTGCCCGAATTTCGGCTTCATATGCAGTCTCTTTATCCTCGAAAAGGCTCCGGGTAATGACCGCCACCTCTCCGAACCAAGGCTTGGTTCTCTGGTGCTGCTCCCATCGCCTGATGGCGTTGCTACTTACCCCGACATAGAGAAGATCTCCTGCTGCGTCATAGAAGCGATAGACGGTATATTCCTCTACTCCTGTCCCCTCCCCGGTCGCGGGGTTGTGAGGATTAGGGCAAGTGCGCAGCCCATTAAGGTCAGCAGCCGAATAGAGGTAGCTCATGACGGTTCCACCGTCGCCATCTCCATATCGCCATGTAGAGGGGCATTCCTCAACGATCTGCGCTACAAGCTCTTTAAGTCGCTGCACCTGATGCTTTTCGGCTGCGATAGCTTCTTTCAGCTGTTGCTCGCGGTGTGCTTCATGCTCAAGTTCTTGCGTATTGATACAATGACGGTCAGCCATTACTAACACTCCTTCTTAGTGTTGTTGTGGTCAGGCCCTCGGTAAGTGTTTCCAGCACTTTCGGGGGCCGTTCTTGTTCTAATCATACCCGCTATGAGCTGCGTAAACAACAACCTATTCGAACAAATAAGCCTATTTCCAAACACTATTTTCACCCCTCTCTGAGTAGTGAGATGTACAAATCAAGGAGGGCATCGACCAACGCAATGCTGTAGCCGATGCCCTCATCTTTAAGCTCCTCAATCACCAAAGATCGAGCAGCAGTTGTGTGAGACACACGGTCTCCTATGTGTCGAATAATGCGAATTAGTCACCTATCAAAAGGGAGGCGTATCGTCGTCGCCGCCGAAGCCACCCTGGGGCGCTGAGTTCCACGGGTCATTGTCCGGTGCCTGCTGACCACCAAAACCACCACGAGACTGCTGCTGTGGCTGCTGTGGCTGGTTGTTCCACCCGCCCTGACCACCCTGCTGCTGGGCACGAGGAACCGGCAGTGTCACCGACTCCGCGAAGATCGACCAGTCATCACGCGGCCCGTTATTCGACTGCCACTCGAAATGCTCCACACTGCCGGCCACATTCACGAAATCCCCGGCCTGCACATTCGCTGCCACATCCGGTGCCTTGAACCCGAACACCATGACCTTCACAAACTTCGTCGGCCCGTACTCACGCTGCCCGTTCTGCCCCTTCCTCCCGGACGACCACATCGCGGTGAACTGGGCGTACTCCTTGCCCTGAGATGAGCGTTTGAATTCGACGCCGTCTTTGCCGACCTTGACGTTTTCCAGGGTGATCTTGTCAGCCATGCTGATTCTCTCTTTCTATGACGAAAGCCCCGCATCATTGCGGGGCTTGAAGTAGTGTTCTGTGCGACCATCCTCGGCGAGGATGACCGGTTGGCCACGATAAGTAACCGTCACCAGGGCAGGATCACCATGGGATTTCACCAGCCACCCATGCGAATACGACCGCGCTGGGTGCATATGGACGTAGTGATGACACGGTGCGCAAATATGAATCAGATTCACTACCGTGTGCTCACCACCCTGCGACCGCATCTGACGATGATGCATCTGCTGCGCCATCCCCACACAATGAGGATGCAGCAGCATCTCACACGCGCCATCAGCACGCTCACGGACGATCTCTGCAATGTCTTTGGGGATACGGTTCTTCGACTTCTTCCTGCTCATGCCTTCACCGCCCCATATGCCGCGTTGACCGACTTCGCCAGTGTTTGCAGGGCGCTCAATTTATCCCGGTAGGCACGCTGGTGATCAAGCATGTACTTGTACTCAACCTCAGCATCTTTCATCTCATCAGCTGCCGGGAAAGTGTCCTCCGTGGCTTTCTGCTTCCGATCCTCAATGCTGCCCTCTGCCAGCCGGTACGCAATTGCATACTCTTTCTTGAAAGCAAGCTCTGCGGTCTTCCACTGGTCATACGCATCGGAAACCGGCTTAATTGACTTACTCACCGAGTTGAGTGTTTCCAACAGCTCTTGCTCAAGACTGACCGGGTTAAGTGGCAGATCCATCTGGCATCACCTCACCATCCACCACCGGGGTGGGCTGAGCTGACTGCTGCATCCGCTGGATCGTCTGCTGAGTCATACGCACCAACTCGCCATCAGCCCGCTGAGTCGCCCACTTCAGCACACTCTGCAGACTGTCAAAATCACCAGACTTCTCAGTTGCCAGCAGCTTCTCCGCGAAGTCCTGGACATACTTCTCACGCTCCGCACCGCTCATATCACGCTGCCCCTGCTCGTAAGAAGACTCATCAGGATCTGGCTCCTGCGTCGGCAGACACAAGGTCTGAATCAGGGCAGTACGGAAAGCCACCGAATGAGCTTTCGCTGTACTTTTATCACCCCTGTCAAACGCGGAACCCCATGTAACAGATTCGATGTAATCACCTGCAGGCCCGTACCAGCGGACAACCATCTTCACATTCGTGGTGGACATCACCGCCCCCTTACCAGTGGTGGTGGTGCCGAACTGAGCTTCTTCAACTCGCGGCACGGCGAACACTCCATGATCCCGTAGCGCCGGGCCAACGTGGTTTAAGACTCCGTCGATCCCTCTGAAGTTGTATCCATCAAACGTGTTTGTACCTTCTTTCCCTACGGCTCGAACGCTCTTCATTACCCCGTTCAGGGCCTCGAATATTGTCGGTTTCTCACTCATTTTTCGCCTTCCTTCGCGCTCTCCACGCCTTCATATAGGCCTTCTGCTTCGCTTTGCCTTCGGGCGTGCTTCGGTATTTACGGGTGTTCTCGTTGATGCAGGTCTTGCAAGCACGTCCCTTAGTGACCTGATAGGTGTTTTCCGGCGTGAATGCATGCCCCCTTGCACAGTGCGTTTTCCGTGAGTGGTGATGCGTGTCGTGCTCCACCGAATCCATCTGGTTGCCCGAGGGGGTGTCATACCTGAGGTTTTCGAGCCTGTTGTCGGCAGGGTCGCCGTTGTTGTGGCAGCATTCCGCCCCCTCCGGTCGGGGGCCAACGAACGCGGTCAGAACAATCAGATGAACGG
>NZ_CALZFS010000146.1 GCF_945649885.1 uncultured Corynebacterium sp.
GCGCGCCGCCCTGTCACGGCGGAGGTCGCGGGTTCAAGTCCCGTCAGGGTCGCAGGTAATGTTCTGTAAAATAGATCATTTCCTGGCCAGATAGCTCAGTCGGTAGAGCGTTCGCCTGAAAAGTGAAAGGTCGCCGGTTCGATCCCGGCTCTGGCCACAATCACCACCCTCATCAAATCCAATGGAATTGATGAGGGTGGTTTGTTGTTTTCTGTATAAAGGTCTTAGGTGCTTGTCGACGCCACCCCCTCAGACAGGCCAGAAGCCAGACACAATAAGGAGAAAACCTATGAGTGAGCAGAAGCAGAACATCGAGATCACCCACAACGAGGGCCAGAAACGCTTTGTGATCACCGTGGATAGTGAGGCGGCAGGCTTTGCCAGCTATGTTGATGGAACCGACTACCGAAACTTCAACCACACCGTGATCAAACCCGAATTCCGCGGCCGGGGACTTTCCTCCCCACTCATCCAATACGCACTGGATGATGCCCGCACTCACGGCATCCGGGTCCACGATTCCTGTTCTGCGGTTGCTCATTTCATCAACAAGAATCCTGAATACGCAGAACTCAAGAAATAACAGCTGTCCTGAAACAGACTGTGGCCCCTGCAAGGTGATTTCCTCCATTGAGGAAAGCATCAGCAGGGGCCACAGATGATGTGAGGGGATGTTAGATGTAGTAATCCGGATCAACGAGCTTGATGGTTTCACCAGCGCCACGGGGACGGGCCTTGGCAGGGATGCCCACGGCAATGTGGTTCTCTGGGACGTCCTTGGTCACCACGGCATTGGAACCGATGGCAGATCCGGCACCGATGGTGATGGGACCCAGAACCTTAGCGCCGGCACCGATGGTCACGTTATCGCCGATGGTGGGGTGGCGTTTGGTCTGGGTCAACACCTGGCCACCCAGGGTGACGCCGTGATACATCATGACGCCATCGCCGATCTCTGCGGTTTCACCGATGACAACACCCATGCCGTGATCAATGAAGAAACGCCGGCCGATGGTGGCACCCGGGTGAATCTCAATTCCGGTGAAGAACCGGTTCAGCTGGGATAACACGCGTGCAGGGCCACGGAAGCCGGATTTCCACCAGCAATGTGCAACGCGGTGGGCCCAGACTGCATGAAGTCCTGAGTAGACGACCGCATTTTCCAGGTCACCACGAGCTGCAGGGTCATGGTTACGTGCATTAACCAGGTCTTCGCGGATCATCTTCACAACTGAAAGCATGCTGGCAAGTGTAACAGCGTACTTCTTGGGCTTCCGGGTTTACTCCCTGGATTAATTCAGTGGAGAAGTGGATCAATTAGAAAACCGCCCACAGTCACATCATTGGCACTGGGCGTCCAGGAGGGACGGTGATGTATTTGCAGGCGGTTGAAATCAGTGGCCCTCGCGGGAGAAGCGTGGGCCTACTGGTAATTAATCGCGGATGTCTTCGTAGAGGATGGTGGAGACATAACGCTCACCGAAGTCGCAGACGACGGTGACGATGGTCTTGCCGGCGTTTTCAGGCTTGGCCGCGAGATCCAGTGCTGCCTTGATGTTGGCGCCGGTGGAGATACCGCCGAGGATGCCCTCTTCGGTGGCCAGCTTGCGGGCGTAAGAGACAGCATCATCGTTGGAGATGGTGATGACATCGTCGATGACCTTGCGATCAAGAACCTCAGGGATGAAGTTGGCACCAATACCCTGGATCTTGTGTGGGCCGGCCTTGCCTGAGGTCAGCAGTGGGGAAGCTTCTGGCTCAACGGTGTAGACCTGTGCCTCGGGGTTGCTCTCCTTCAGCACCTGGCCGACACCGGTGACGGTTCCGCCGGTGCCGAAGCCTGCAACGAAGATATCGACCTTTCCGTCGGTGTCTTCCAGGATCTCCTTGGCAGTGGTCTCACGGTGGATCTGTGGGTTGGCTGGGTTCTCGAACTGACGGGCCAGGATGGCGTTCTCACGCTCGGCGACGATTTCATCAGCCTTATCCTTGGCACCCTGCATGCCTGCAGCACCTGGGGTGAGAACAATTTCTGCACCGTAGGCACGCAGCAGGACGCGACGCTCAGTGGACATGGTCTCAGGCATGGTCAGAACAACGTTGTAACCGCGTGCAGCGCCGACCATGGCCAGGGCAATGCCGGTGTTGCCGGAAGTCGCCTCAACAATGGTGCCACCTGGCTTCAGCTCGCCGGACTTCTCAGCGGCGTCGATAATCGCCAGGCCGATGCGATCCTTGACGGAGTTTGCCGGGTTGAAGGACTCCAGCTTCACCAGGACGGTGGCCTCGAGGCCCTCGGTCAGGCGGTTGAGCTTAACCAGTGGGGTACGGCCGATGGTTTCAGTGATGTTGTTGTACACATTACCCATGAAAGAGATGCTCCTTGGTTGAAAATAAATTATGGCGGAAAATCTGGGGCAGTAGCTCAAAGATTTTCACGTGCTCTGCCCTGTGAGAAGAAAGTCTACACAAAAAACCGTCACAAAACAGACCAAGCGGTATGGATATTCTAGACCGGAATGTTTTCGCAGGTGGTGGAGGGCGGTGGGGAGGTGAGGCAGAGTGAGGAAAACCCTCAATGAGGGGGGCAGTATTCCTTCATGGGGGTGTGGGTAGGGCTGGGGTCCGGTCGGTTGGGATTGTGCAAGGAGGGGATACTGGGGTCCGTAAGTGGCTCGCGCATGGCCAAGGGTTCGCATAAGGGTATTGCCTGGGGGTGAGGTTCGGGCGGCGATGTATTTGGTTAAGGTTTTTGGGGGGTGAGAGGGTGGAAGAATCTGGACTTTGTCAGTTAATTTCAATCAAAACCTAAGAACCGTGACAGTTTGAAGGGGTTTTAGTCATTTAAATAGTGTTCTATGACACGATCTTAGTGATATCTTTTCCGATCACTTACCTCATTTGGGGGTGGGTGGGTGCGCTGCAGGCGATCCCCTTGGTGTGGCATGGCAAAAACTGGAAAATGTAGTGTGAACTGCATGAAGTTGGACGGGGGGAGGGGGCTTGAGCTCTTGGGGGTGGCATTTAGGGGGTGGGGAACTTTTTCCATCACCCCCAAAATCAAAGAAGTCAAGCGCTCTACCTCACATCCTGATGAGGCTAGGCTGACTATGACTACCCCCAAAGGGGAGTTACACTGTACGCCTGTCGGATATTTCGAACTCGGCTGAGCCCCTTCGGGTGTACCAGCACGGGTGTAAAGCAGGAGGATGACTACTAGGTGGATACACAGCGGATCAAAGATGATGAAGATGCCATTCGCTCGGCTCTGGCGTCGCTGAAAACCGCCACCGGCATTCCCGTCACTATGTATGCGACTGTCCTTCCAGACAATCGACTTCATATCACCCAGTGGGTGGGTCTGCGTACCCCAGCGCTCCAGAACCTGACCGTTGAACCCGGTGTGGGAGTGGGCGGACGCGTTGTAGCTACCCGTCGTCCAGTAGGTGTCAGTGACTACACCCGCGCGAATGTGATCTCTCATGAAAAGGATTCCGCCATCCAGGATGAGGGTCTCCACTCCATCGTGGCGGTACCAGTGATTGTTCACCGGGAGATCCGTGGCGTGCTCTACGTGGGCGTTCACTCCGCTGTCCGTCTCGGTGACACTGTCATTGAAGAGGTCACCATGACCGCAAGGACACTGGAACAGGATCTGGCCATCAACTCTGCGCTGCGTCGTAGTGGTTCCCCAGATGGTCGGGGCGCACTCAAACCAAACCGCGTGATGAATGGTGCCGAGTGGGAGCAGGTCCGCTCAACACACTCGAAGCTGCGCATGCTGGCCAACCGCGTGACCGATGAAGAGCTACGTCGTGAGCTGGAAGAGCTGTGCGATCAGATGGTCACCCCGGTCCGCGTCAAGCAGACCACCAAGCTCTCTGCCCGCGAACTTGATGTTCTGGCCTGCGTGGCCTTGGGGCATACCAACGTTGAGGCAGCAGAGGAAATGGGCATTGGTGCAGAGACCGTGAAGAGTTACCTCCGCTCGGTCATGCGCAAGCTCGGTGCCCACACCCGTTATGAGGCGGTCAACGCGGCACGCCGGATCGGCGCACTGCCCTGATCGTCGGCTGTTGAAAGCCTGTTCCTGAAAGGTCAGGAACTTTTAACGCTCACCACCCGGAACCCACTTCACGTCATCGCCCTTGTTGGCGACACGCGAAAGAATGAACAGCAGATCGCTCAACCTGTTCAGATACTTCGCTGGCAGAACTGAAGTGGTGTCCGGGTGTTCGCGTACCGCAACCCAGGCGGAACGCTCCGCACGGCGGGCAACAACACGGGCGGTGTGCAGCAGTGCGGCGGCGGGGGTACCACCGGGGAGGATGAAGGAGTCGAGGTTGGGGAGATCTTCGTTCCACTTGTCGCAGTCAGTTTCCAGGCGTTCAACATATTCTGGGAGGACACGCAGTGGTGGGTACTTCGGGTTTTCCTCGATGGGGTTGGCAAGGTCAGCGCCGACGTCGAAAAGCTCGTTTTGAACCCTGCGCAGAACCTTAGTCATCTCTTCATCAGGCTTGCCAAGTGCAAGAACTTCGCCGATGGCGCAGTTTGCTTCATCGGAATCTGCGTAGGCGATCAGTCGTGGATCATCTTTGGGGACACGGGAAAAGTTGGATAGACCGGTCGTTCCATCATCGCCGGTGCGGGTATAAATTTTGGTCAGGTGAATAGCCATGCCAATCAAATTTAGTCGCCTTGGAACAATCATGACGCGGGGGCGGATAAGGTGGGGCACGTGAAAGACAAGTTTCTAGTCAACGGCGGAGCAAAGCTGCAGGGATCTGTAAAGGTCAATGGAGCAAAAAACAGTGTGTTGAAACTGATGGCGGCAGCATTGCTGGCCGAAGGTACAACAACGCTGACCAACTGCCCCGAAATTCTCGACGTCCCCCTCATGCGTGATGTCCTTGTAGGCCTGGGCTGTGAGGTGGATATTGACGGTCATATTGTCACCATCCACACACCAGCCGACCTCAAATCAGACGCAGACTTCCCAGCGGTCACCCAATTCCGCGCATCTGTATGTGTTCTTGGCCCCTTAACCGCTCGCTGTGGCCGGGCAGTGGTCTCCCTCCCCGGCGGTGACGCCATTGGATCCCGCCCCCTGGACATGCACCAGAGTGGCTTGGAGAAACTTGGAGCGACCACCCGCACCCAGCACGGGGCAGTGGTGGCGGAAGCGGAGAAGCTTACCGGCGCCAACATCACCCTCGATTTCCCATCAGTGGGCGCCACCGAGAACATTCTTATGGCTTCTGTGATGGCTGAGGGGCAGACGGTGCTGGATAACGCAGCCCGCGAGCCGGAGATTGTGGACCTGTGCCGCATGCTCCGTTCCATGGGAGCCGATATTGAGGGTGAAGGGTCACCAACCATCACTATTAATGGTGTGGAAAAGCTTCAGCCCACCTCCCATGAGGTTATCGGTGATCGTATCGTCGCCGGCACCTGGGCTTATGCGGCAGCCATGACCCGTGGTGATGTCACCGTCGGAGGAATTGCTCCGCGTTATCTCCACCTACCCCTACAGAAGCTGAAGTTGGCAGGCGCGAATGTGGAAACCTTTGAAAACGGTTTCCGCATCAGCATGGATAAACGTCCTGTTGCCACTGATTACCAGACACTGCCATTCCCAGGGTTCCCGACAGACCTGCAGCCGATGGCCATCGGCATCAATGCGGTTGCCGAAGGTGTCGCGGTAATTACAGAGAATGTTTTTGAATCCCGCTTCCGTTTCGTCGACGAGATGCAGCGTCTCGGGGCGGATGCCACCGTTGATGGACACCATGTTGTTCTGCGTGGAATTGAACAGCTCTCCTCTACAACAGTGTGGTCTTCCGATATCCGTGCCGGTGCCGGCCTGGTCATCGCCGCACTCTGTGCAGAAGGCGTCACTGAGGTTCGTGATGTCTTCCATATTGATCGCGGTTATCCCAGCTTCGTGGAAAACCTCCAGAAGCTTGGTGCAGATATCCAGCGGGTGACTGAGTAGTCAGTAATAGGAACAAGGCCGGCGCTTTCCTTCAGTGGGGAGCACCGGCCTTGTGCGTTAAACCAGTGCCTGTCGGCGCAAAACCCTGGGCATTCCAGGTTTTGCAGGACCAATACCTGTTGTGAGCTGGGGGTTTGTGGGTGTGGGGTGGGGTGTGTAGATTAGTACGAGTCAGGCCGACCGACAACGCCCCGCCAGTGAGACTGGT
>NZ_CALZFS010000147.1 GCF_945649885.1 uncultured Corynebacterium sp.
TTAGGGTGTGATTTTAAATCGGTCAACTGCCCCGCTTCCTGTGAACTGGGCTTCAGAAACTAGCTCATGAAGTCAGTGTCAGTGAACTTTCGGTCGAATTCGGTACGGGCTGGGTTGGCATCCTCCAACACGATGTCGAAGCGGTCATTGGCAATCTCAATGATCTCACTGAGTGCCTGGCGGTGCTCCTGCTCATCTGAGTTATCCAGACGGCGCAAGCCTTCCGCCACCACGTCTTCCACGGTGTCGGTGGTGTCGAAGTAGGCGACATATGGCATGCCGAAGCGCTCACGGTACTGATTGGTGACGGTGAGCAGCTTCTCACTATCAACATCATCAAGCTCCTCCAGACCAATGGAACCACGGTCTTGAGAGATCTGGGCGGCTTCATCCTCAGTGGCCATCATCAGCTGGGACATGTCCGGGTAGTCGTGGATGAGAGCTTCACGGGACTCCATCGGAGCGGTGAGAACAGCCACCTGGATGGCTTCGCGCAGGGCGGTGACATTGGCGAAAGGACGAGATTCCCACGCGGTTTCCAGCGGCCATGTCTGGCTGTTGAACAGTGGTGCGAGGGTTTCCACGAACTGTACGCGGTCCATCTGGTTGACCTGATCCAAATTGAGTTTCTTACCAGAAGCCGAGGTGGCCACATTGGAACCGGACTGGCGGCCGACGTGGAAGAAGAGCAGGTTCAACACGATGGCGGTGATCGCACCCACGGACATGCCGGAGGAAACGAAGATCTGGGCCCACTCAGGGAATGCCTGAGCAACATCGGGACGGAAGCTGACCAGCATGGCAAGACCAAGTGCTGAGGTCACGATGACCGCATTGCGGCTGTCACGCAGATCGGACTTGGCGATGGTCTGCAGACCGACCCAGGCGACGTTGGCAAACAATGCCAGGGACGCGCCACCGAGAACCGGGGAAGGGATGGATGCGACGATGGCACCGGCCTTCGGCAGGACACCGAGGATGATCATGAACACAGCGGCAGATGCTGCCACCCAGCGTGACTTCACACCGGTGATGCGGACCAAGCCGACGTTCTGGGCGAAGCAGGTGTAAGGGAAGGAGTTCATGATGCCACCGATGAAGGTGGACAGACCATCAGCACGCAGAGCGCGGGTGATGTCATAACGACGGGTGCGCTTGCGCACAATCTCACCGGTGGCGAACACATCGCCGGTGGTCTCAACCATGGTGATGATCATGACGATGAGCATGGAGAAGATCGCCATGACGTTGAATTCCGGGACACCGAAGTAGAACGGGGTGGTGATTCCGAAGGCATCAGCGTTGCCCACCTCATCCAGGTTGGCATGCCCTAGAACCAGGGCGACACCGGTGCCTACAACCAGTCCGAGCAGGACAGCAAGGGTGCCGAGGAAGCCACGTAGGAAACGCTGGGCGAGGATGATGACAAACAGGGTGCCGAAGCCGTATGCAAGATCACGGGCCTCGGGGACACCGTCGGCGTAGTTGACGAAGTCATTGGCTGACACCGACAGCAGGGAGGTACCCATGACCAGCAGCACCGTACCGGTGACCACAGGAGGGAAGAAACGCAGGAACTTGGTGAAGACCGGTGCTGCGAAGAAGGTGAACAGACCGGCAACGATGACGGCACCGTAGATGGCCGGCAGTGATGCCACACCACCTTCACCATCAGTGACGCCGAGGCCGATCGCGATGATCGGGGCCACCGCTGTGGTAGTCACACCCTGAACAATCGGGAGACGGACACCGATGTGCTTGCCGATACCGATGGACTGGATCAGTGTTGCGATACCGCATGTGAGAAGGTCGGCATTGATGAGGTGGATCGTGGTGGCTGCATCCAGATTGAGCGACTGCGCAATGAGCAGCGGCACGATGACCGCTCCTGCGTAGAACGCCAACACATGCTGCAAACCCAATGCAGCTAATTTTGGTGCTGGTGGCACCTGATCAACCGGATGCGTATTCCGGGCTTTGGTTTGAGTGGTCACGGCGTTTGGAGGGTGTCCCTTCATCCTCGATATGAAATTTATCAACCCACATTGTGCCCTTTTTGGTACCATCAGCAAAATAATAATTTGAAGGTTTGTTTTCACAGCTGTGATTTGTGGTATTGGCACTGGTAGGATCGAAGAACCTTGAGGCGCATTTTGTTTCAGCGTCCGTTTTATCTTTGATCAGGAGTGACACCGAATTTATGAACCGCTTTATTGACCGCGTTGTTCTTCATCTCGCCGCAGGCGACGGAGGCGACGGCTGTGTCTCGGTGCACCGTGAAAAATTCAAGCCCCTGGGCGGCCCCAACGGCGGCAATGGTGGACATGGCGGTGACATCATCCTTGAGGTGACTCCCCAGGTTCACACCCTGCTCGATTTCCACTACCACCCGCACGTGAAGGCTCCACGTGGAACCAACGGTGCCGGCGCTGACCGCCACGGCGCCCGGGGTGAAGACCTCATCCTTGAGGTACCGGCAGGCACTGTCGTGCTGGATGCCAAGGGTGAAACCTTGGCTGACCTGACCACCATCGGCATGAAGTTCATCGCCGCAGCAGGTGGCCAGGGTGGCCTGGGCAATGCAGCCCTGGCATCCCGTGCACGCAAGGCACCGGGTTTCGCCCTCCAGGGTGAGCCAGGCGAACAGCATGACCTCATCCTCGAGCTGAAGTCCATGGCTGATGTCGGACTCGTGGGCTTCCCCTCTGCAGGCAAGTCCTCCCTGATTTCGGTGCTGTCAGCGGCCAAGCCGAAGATCGGTGACTATCCCTTCACCACCCTGCAGCCAAACCTCGGTGTGGTGGATGTCGGACACCAGACCTTCATCATGGCCGATGTCCCAGGACTGATTCCCGGTGCGTCAGAGGGCAAGGGCCTCGGTCTTGACTTCCTGCGCCACATTGAGCGCACCTCCGTGCTGGTCCACGTGGTGGATACCGCATCTATGGATCCGGGCCGTGACCCGATCTCTGACATTGAGGCGCTGGAAGCCGAGCTTGCCGCCTATCAGTCCGCACTGGATGAAGATACCGGCCTGGGTGACCTCAGCGAGCGCCCACGCGTGATTGTCCTCAACAAGGCTGATGTCCCTGAAGCTGAGGAACTTGCTGAGTTCCTCAAGGACGACATCGAGAAGCAGTTCGGCTGGCCGGTGTTCATCGTATCCGCCGCCACCCGCAAGGGGCTGGATCCACTGCGCTACCACCTGCTTGAGGTAGTCCAGAAGGCACGTAAGAAGCGCCCGAAGGAGAAGCTGGCTGAGACCGTGATCATCAAGCCGAAGGCTGTCGATGCTCGTCGTCGTGCACAGTTTGAGATCACCAAGGACCCGGAGAACCCTGGTGGCTTCCTGGTCACCGGCGAGAAGCCGGAGCGTTGGATCGTGCAGACCGACTTCGAAAACGACGAGGCCGTGGGTTATCTGGCCGACCGTCTGGCCAAGCTCGGTATTGAGCAGGGGCTTCGCAAGGCAGGGGCCCAGACAGGCTCTGAGGTCACCATCGGTGGCGTCACCTTCGAATGGGAGCCGATGACCTCCGCAGGTATGGACCCAGGCGTGTCCCCGCGTGGTACCGACGTCCGCTTCGAACAGACCGACCGTGCCTCTGCGGAGGAACGTAAGCGTGCCTCCCAGGTCCGTCGAGGACTCATCGATGAATTCGATTTCGGTGATGGGGAAGAAGCGTCCCGCGATCGTTGGGAGGGCTAAATTTTCCAACGATTGGTTGATGGCTTACCCGCTTCCGGGTTCGCCATCGGCGAACCTTTGGACATTCCTCGGAATTAGACACTTTTGGTGTATACGATGGAATGGCTATGAATCAATCGACATCAGCCAATTCCGATTCCGAAAACTCCGCCGACGTACCTGAATCAGTTCGTCTGAGAGACGAGCTCCCCACGCCGACGGCCGTGGGACCGGTCACGGGCCTGCCCGTGACCCCTTACCGGCAGGAGGACAGCGTCGGTGCCAGTTTCCCGGCACCGTCCCCCGGTACCGAGGACAGTGCCGCCTTCGGTCATGAGTCCGGCATGCGTGACCGTATCGCCACTGCCAAGCGTGTGGTGGTGAAGATTGGTTCCTCATCCCTGACCAGCGATGAAGATGGTCATACTGTTGACCCCAATCGGATCAACACCATTGTTAATGCCCTGCAGGCACGCATGGAGGCAGATTCTGACCTGATCGTGGTCTCCTCCGGTGCGGTCGCAGCAGGTATGGCACCTCTGGGCCTGAGCACCCGCCCCACAGACTTAGATATCAAGCAGGCCGCTGCCGCCGTTGGCCAGGTTCACCTGATGCACCAGTGGGGACGCTCCTTCGCCCGCTATGGCCGCCCCATCGGCCAGGTACTGCTCACCGCCGCCGATGCCGGCCAGCGTGACCGTGCCCGCAACGCCCAGCGCACCATCGACCGCCTCCGCCTCATGGGTGCTGTGCCCATTGTGAATGAGAATGACACCGTGGCCACCACAGGTGTGAACTTCGGCGACAATGACCGCCTTGCCGCGATCGTCGCCCACCTCGTCAGTGCCGATGCCCTGGTGCTTCTCAGTGATGTTGATGGACTCTTTGACCGCAACCCTGAAGATCCCGGGGCAAAATTCATTTCTGAGGTCCGTGATGGCAGGGACCTCAAGGGTGTCATCGCCGGTGACGGCGGCAAGGTTGGTACCGGTGGAATGGCCTCCAAGGTCTCCGCGGCACGTCTTGCCTCCCGAAGTGGCATTCCCGTGCTGCTGACCTCAGCAGCAAATATCGGCCCTGCACTGGACAAGGCGGAGGTCGGCACCGTGTTCCACCCTAAGAAGGACCGCATCTCCGCCTGGAAGTTCTGGGCCCTATACGCCGCAGACACCGCTGGAAAGCTCCGCCTGGACGACGGTGCCATGACCGCTGTCACCTCCGGTGGTAAATCCCTCCTGGCTGTCGGCATCACTGAGATCATCGGTGATTTCCGCGCCGGGGAGATCGTGGAGATTCTCGGACCTAAGGGTGAGATCATCGGTCGTGGTGAAGTCAACTACGATTCTGAGACCCTGGAACCGATGCTCGGTAGACAGACCCAGGAGCTCCCGGATGACATGCAGCGCCCTGTCGTCCATGCGGACTATCTGTCCAACTACGCCAGCCGGGCATAGTCGGAGGGGGTTGGGGAGCCCGTCGTCAAGCATTTTTTAGCTACCTTGGGGTACGGCAAAGACCGTAACTTAAAGGAGTAGTGCAGATGAAGTTCATCCTGACCCCGCATCAGTGGGAAGAAACCATTGCGGATATCGAGGCCGGTGGACATGAATATGTCACCGATCTCAATGATGCTGATGTGTTGTTCTTCAATGGTTCAGCACCTGAGTTCCCTGAGCTGCCGGACAATATCAAGATCGTTCAGGCAGCCATGGCGGGAATTGATGCATTGGTGCGCCGGGGAGTGGTCACGGATCAAGCACGATGGGCGAACGCCGGTGGACTCTACGCTGATACCGTGGCGGAGTCCTCAGTGGCACTCCTGTTGGCCCAACTACACCGTCACAATGTTGCGGCCCGCCGGAAGACCTGGTCTGTCCGAGACGAGGTGCAGGCAACTAAAAGTTGGCTTTATGATGAGAAGACCGTCGCCATCATGGGCGCAGGTGGCATCGGAGTGCGTCTGATTGAGCTGCTGAAGCCTTTCGGCGTCCGCATCATCGCTGTCAATAATTCCGGCCGCCCGGTGGAGGGGGCTGATGAGACCTTCGCCATGGCAGAAGCAGACCATGTCTGGTCTGAAGCTGATTATTTTGTGCTGATCATGCCACTGACGGAGACCACCACGGGCATCGTCAATGCAGAAACTCTCTCCAAGATGAAGCCCACTGCAGTGGTGGTTAACGTGGGCCGTGGCCCGCTGATCGTGACTGATGACCTGGTGGAGGCAGTCAAGAACGGCACCATCGCCGGCGCCGCCCTGGATGTCACCGATCCGGAACCACTGCCTGATGGACACCCGCTGTGGGATTTGGATGAGGTAGTGATCACGCCACATACGGCGAACACCAGTGAACGCATCCGTTCCCTGACCGGACCCCTGACCGTCCGCAACATCGCCCT
>NZ_CALZFS010000148.1 GCF_945649885.1 uncultured Corynebacterium sp.
GTGTTGGCAGCGCCACCCTTGAGGCCACAGCGGTTGGCTGCTTCATCAACGCGGGCAAGTGCCGCCTTGATCTGGGGACCGCGGCGGTCGAAGAGCGCGAGGGCATTGGCCTGGGAGACCTTGCTGTTATAGTCAGCCTCATCGGTCCAGTACCTCTCTGCCTGGGCGCAGGAGATCTGTCCAGATGGGATGGCTTTGAGTGCGTCATCGATGGGGTCCGCGGAGGCGATCGCCGGGCTGGCCATGGAGAAGGCTCCAATGGCGGCGGCGGTGACAGCGATGCGGCGGGTGCGGGCTGTGTTGAGAAAGCTCATGTCCATAGAGGATACAGGTGATGATTGAGTAAACAAGTGGGTCAGAAGTGAATTGTTGGTGTGAATTTCATGTATAACTCCTTTGATCGTCTAGCAACCCAGGCACATAATTCCGCTCTGCGGTCCATAGCGCGCGTCGTGGAGGAGACCACCACACCTATGGAAGACGCGGTGGCATTGGATGGGGTCGTCACCCTCCTGGAGGGCCGTTCCGTGCTGGCGGTGACGGGCGCCGGAGTGTCCACTGATTCCGGCATCCCGGATTACCGTGGGCCGGAGGGCAGTCTGAGCAGGCATCGCCCGATGACATACCAGGAGTTCCGACATGATCCGACGGCGTCGCATCGCTACTGGGCACGGTCATTTGTCGGCTGGCGGGTGATGGGCGCAGCCCGGCCCAACCGCACGCATTTCGCCCTCGTTGAGTTGGAACGCGCCGGGTTGCTCAGCGGCCTCATCACGCAGAATGTCGACGGACTGCACCACGCGGCCGGTTCCACCAACCTCCTGGCGCTGCATGGTGATCTGGCGCAGGTGGTGTGCCTTGCGTGCGGTCACCTGGAGGACCGCATGCTTTTCGACGCCCGTCTCGACTCCACCAATCCCGGCTACATCGACTCCATCCGCCTTGATCCCGCCAACGTCAACCCTGATGGTGACGTTTTCCTCGATGACGCACAGGTGGACCGCTTCACCATGGCCGGCTGTGTGATGTGTGGTTCCCTGCTGCTCAAACCGGATGTGGTGTACTTCGGTGAACCGGTTCCCTCCATAAGGAAAATGCGTGCAGCGCAATTGCTTGATGAGGCGGAAGCGGTCATTGTGGCTGGCTCCTCCTTGGCGGTGATGAGTGGATACCGCATCGTCATTGAGGCACAACGGGCAGGCAGGCCGGTGGCTGTGATCAATGGTGGGCCGGGACGGGCCGACCACCGTGTGGATGTGTTGTGGCGGACCCGCGTGGGGCCGGCCTTTGACCAGATTTTGGATGCCCTGGATCTGTAGAATTATTCCTTTATGGGCAGTCTTGCTAGATCGGCCCGGACCAGGGCACGCACCCGGTGGTCGGAGGGCATCGCGGGGTGGAGGACCACGGCTTCGGAGTCGAGGGTTTCCACCCAGATGTTGTGGACCCGGTGGGCGTCATCTGGGGTGTCGGGCATGAGGAAACAGGTTTCTGGGGGTTGGATGACGGTGTCGAAATGTGTGGCGATATTGGTGTAGGTCACCCCTGGGTCCAGGTCGCCGCCTTCGTTGATGAGGTTGATGGTGTCGTGGCCGCGGATCATCTCAAAGCCTGCGCTGCCGAACCAGGAATGCACCACGGAACTGGCCACGGATTCACCACGGTTGGATTTGAGCAGTGGGCTGACGATGCCACCCATGGTGGTGCCGTGATTCGGGCAGGCCAGGCACACCAGGTGCTTCACCTTGGGGTGTCCGCCCAGGACACGCATCCAATATCGTGCCACCACACCACCCTGGGAGTGGCCCACCACGATGACCTGTGTGGCACCGGTGGCACACAGCACCGCATCCACATAGGCTCCGACCTGTTCTGCGGATTCCTTCACGGATCCGGTGGCACGGTTGCCGAAATCGGGTGCGAAGACGGCCCAGCCATCGCGTCGTAAATCGGTGCCCAGGTCTTGCCAGTCGCCTTTGGTGGTGCCTGTTCCGTGCACCAGCACCACCGGCCAGGGGCGTTCGGCTGTGGGGCGGGCTCGCCAGTCGTCCTCAAAGAGGCCGCGGTGACGCGCGCGGGCCAGCAGGGGGAGGGAGGCGGTCGCGTCGTCGATAAGCTCATTGTTCCGCTTGGGATCCCGGGCGTAGTTGGTGATGATCTCCTGGATGACCTCCTCGGGAAGTTCGGTTGCCTGTGGGGCGTCATCGCTGGTGGGGAGATTGCGCCAGAGGGTTTTGAGGGCGGTGGTTAGTTCGCGGCGTAGGTCGGTGAGTGGGTCGATGTGTTTGGGCAGTTTCAGGGGGCGGGGTGGTCTGGAGGTCGGATGGGTGGGCATGCCCCCTAATTTATCGACAAATCCTTTATGGAGGGTTCAGCCCAGCCGGGCGACACGGTCGAGTTCTGAACGCACAATCTCAATGACGCGGGGGTCGCGGACCATGTCCTGGTGCCGGATCATGGCGCGTGGGTAGGTGTCTTCGACCCAGATATTGTGTACGCGCTCGGGGTCGTCGTCTTCGTTGACCTCGAGGAATGCTACTTCGGGGGGTTGGATGAAGGGGTCGAAGTGGGTGGCGATGCAGGAGTAGGTGACCCCGGGGTCGAGGTCGCTGCCGTCGGCGAGGAAGCGCATGATTTCGTTGCCGCGGATCTGTTCAAAGCCGGTGGGGCCGAACATGCTGGTCACGAGTTGTTCCATGAGGCCTTCGGCGCGGCGGACTTTGGTCATGGGGTGCAGGATGCCGCCCATGAGGGTGCCGTGGTTGGGGACGGCCAGGGTGATCATGTGGCGGACTTTCATGTAGCCGCCGTAGGTGCGCATCCAGTAGCGGGCTACCACACCTCCCTGGGAATGTCCGATCAGAACAACCTGGGCAGCACCGGTCACCAATAGCACTGCATCAATATAGGCACCGATCTGGGCGGCGGATTCGGCGATGGGTTCGGTGGCGCGGGTGCCGAAGTCGGGTGCGAACACCGCCCATCCCTTGGTGCGTAGTTCCCCGCCGAGTTCCTCCCAGGATCCTTTGCTGGCACCGGAGCCGTGGATCATCACGATCGGCCAGGGGCGTGCTGCAGTGGGGCGTGCCCGCCAATCGTCCTGGAACAGGCCTTTTGGCTTGAGGCGGGCGGTCAGTGGCAGGGTGATATTTGTTGCATGATCAAAGATCTCCTGTGTGATCTCATCGGCGAAATCATCGCGTGGATTTCGACGGATCTTTGCCAGACCACGGTCAATGGTGCGCCGGAACATGCCTGGGGATTCCTGTGACATGCGCTCACACTATCCCTGAAGCCCCCGGTGTGCAGGGTAAGTGGGGTGGGAGGGCGGCCGTAGCCAGGGACCCTGTTTAATCTGGGTGCAGTGAATGTGCTTCTTGTGGAGGGTGCTCTAGTAGTCTGGATGAAGCACAGATGCGGACTTGTTGGCAGACGTGGTGTGTTGTCGGTCTGAACACGAACTATTGGCTTGGGTGGAAAAAAGGGGGATGTGTTGGCGGACGATAATGAGGTGGGGGATTTCGGGTCCTTTCGCCAGCTGAGTAAAATTCAGTTGGGGCAGGAATTCGTTGATGAGGACCTGCGCGCCAATGATCTTCTTGTGGTGCTCAACCATGCTGCGGGTATCGCCACCGGGGTGACGGAGGCGCAGATTTTCCGGCCGAAGGGTCTGAGTTGGAATTCCTTCAAGGTGTTGTTCATCTTGTGGATGGTGGGGGATCTGGAACAGCACCGGGTGGCGCAGTTGGCGGGGACCAGCAGGGCCACCACCTCGGCGATTGTGAAAAATCTGGTCCGCGATGATCACATTGGTCAGGTTCAGTCGACGGTGGATAAGCGCACCCATGTTCTGGCGTTGACTGAGGGGGGTCGGGAGATTGTGCGGGCGTCTTATCTTGAGCAGAATGAGCTGCTCGGTGAGTGGGCGGAGCGACTCACCGAGGTGGAGCAGGATATTTTGAAGATTCTGCTGGTGAAGCTGATCACGGGGTCGGGAAAGCAGATATCAGACTGATCTGAGGAAAGTCACCACTTTGGTTGTGAGGCTGAGTGGGTGTTCGAACATGGGGTAGTGGCCGGTGTCGGGGAGTTCTTCCACGGTGAGGTTGGGGTAGATCTGCCCGTAGGTGTCGGTGGCGAAGTCGCTGGTTGCTGCTGGATCATTGGCGCCGGTGAGGATGAGCACGGGTAGGTCCTGGGTGCCTAGTTCTGCGGCGAAGTCAGCATCGGCCCAGGCCAGAAGGTAATTTCTCACGGCTTCCGGGGTGGAGTGGGCCATGGAGTCAGCTGCCATCTGGTCTAGCCAGCTGTCGGGGAGGTGGCTGCCGGAGGTGAAGTCGATGATGGTGCGTCGTGAAGCCTCCTGTGTGGCCGCGGATTCAAATAACGCCCGGGATTGTTCATCCAGTGGTGTGCCGGAGGCCGGCACCGCCGAGATCCCCACCAGTGCGGTGATCTCGACGGGGGAGTCGAGCAGGATGCGCTGCATGAAGACCGTGCCCATGGAATGCCCGAGCAGTGAGAGCTTAGCGACGCCCAGACCCCCGATGTACTCCGTCACCTCCCGGGAGATCTCCGCCAGATCATATTGCCCGGTGTCCTCATTTTTCCGGGCCCCATAGCCACGGTATTCAAAGAAATGCCAGGTGAAATTCTCCATGTCAAGATGATCAGTGAACACTCCCCAGTCCTCGGCCCGACCAAACCACCCATTCAGGGCGATGACATGGTGTGCTCCGGTGCCTTTCACGATGGGGGTGGTGGATGTGGCAGACATGATGGTGGCCTCCTGGCTGGTGGGTGAACATGTCACGCGAGGCCATTTTTTCACATTTGACGTACAACACAGCCCACGTGATCTATATCACTGATGCTACGCCATGGGGTGCGGCTTCCGGAAGGGGCTGCAGTGATCAACCGCAGTTAACGGGCGGGAAGATAACCACGCTGGATCTGAACCACACGGATCACGACAGATCCTAAGGCGAGTACCCCGATGATGAACAGCGGAGTGGTGGGCCCCAGGGTGGGATCCAGTGCATCCAGCAGGGTGGGAAGACCGAATCCCAGATAGGTGAAGACATAGTAGATTCCGATCGCGGCACCCCGCTGGCGCAGTGGGGTGTAGGTGTCAATGCCCAGCAGACCTTCGCGCAGGCTCAGTCCATAGGCGGTGCCCAGAATCAGGGAAGCAACAACAAACAACCAGACGGGTGCGATCTCCCCGGCGAATCCGGCCAGCATGAAACCCACAGCGGCACACAGTGCTCCGATGATGCCTGAAGTGCGGCCCCACACCATCTTCCGGCCCACTGTCTGCACGGTCAGACCGGCACTGAAAAACAGGAAGGCTGCAAGACCGGGGAGGAGAACAGCATTGTCAAAGTGTGAGGAGGCACGGGCGGAGAGGATGACCATCGAGGTGGTGGCGCAGCTAAACACCCAGATGGCCATGGGGAGAGAAATGGCCAGTGCTTTCCGCAGGCTCCGCTGAGGCTGAACATGCTGGGACTGTGCTTGTGCCGTGGATTGCTGCTGCGCCGACTCATGTCCCCCAGTTGCTTGAGTGGGTTCTGCCTCCCGAACATCCCCCACCACCCAGGCGATGAGTACTGCGATCAGGGACAGGGCGGTGGAGATGGCAAAGGGCACGGTGGCTGTCACCGATGGGGGCAGGAGTTGAGCAAAGATCCCTGAGGCAATAGGGCCGATGGCAAAACCCATGGTCAGGATGACACCAGCCAGGGTGATTCCGTTGGCGCCACGTAAACGTCCGGCCCAGGCGGTTCCGGCACTCACCGCCAGACCCACGCCCAGTCCCACGATGAAACGGCCTGACAACAGGCCGGTTCCCGTATGCCATAACAACAGGCTGAGGTTTCCCACCGCGGCGATCACGCTACCGGTGAGGTCGACCGGGCGTGCCCCGATCCGGTCAGCCAGGACTCCGCCGCCCAGCAGACCAG
>NZ_CALZFS010000149.1 GCF_945649885.1 uncultured Corynebacterium sp.
GTGGTCAAGCCGGTGTGTTCATTGCACTGGGTGGAATGCTGGCCGAGGTCGTGATCTTGTTATTCTCATCTAAAGCTGCAGGTGTAGCCGCATCGAAAGCCTAGGAAATCTTGCGACAAGCATTGAGGTTTAATTCCTCCGCTGAGAAACTGCCTTTTCTAATAAAACATGAAGCATTTCAAAGTCTTCATCTTCACGAGCACGTTGACTAGCTTCATTTAATCCGCGTTGAATCGGCCGCCAATCAAGAATCCATCCTGCATCAGCTGAAACTCTAGACCAGAACAGCCTTTGTGTCCTTCTATTTCCTTCTCTAAAAGGATGGATCCAATTAAGAAGGTCATAGAAGTAAGCCAATTCTTGAATAAACTCATTGCGATCATCAAGACGAAGAAAGTTCTTCTCCTTCAATTCGACTGTTAGATGATCTAGATTTATCCGCAAATAACCACACGGGGCGAAGAAATGACCGCCAGCACGATTCATATCGATTGTGCGTAATTTTCCAGCCCATCCGTAAATGTCCTGAAACAGATGAAAATGGATGGCACTTATTTCTTGGAAGTCTCTACTATCAGGCAGAGCACTACTTCCTGAATCCATTAACTGAACAATCCGAGCATTCGCTAGATCAGCCTCCGCCAATGCAAGCTCTTCTGCAGAATTGATTTTAGCAAGATTCAGAAGCACAGAAGTACCGGGAATCAAGTAAGGGTCAGGAGCGGACAATGATATTAAACAAGTCCGAACCGAGCACGTGTTTTTTCAACGAGCTGATCAGCACTGATTGTTCCTGCAACATAAGAATCAGCATCACCTTTATACTCGTTGCTGGTGAGAAGCCCTTCAAGATACAGCGAATGGTTCGCCTGGTCGATCCAGTCAGAACGTTGAGCTTGAGAATTCATAATACTGTCCCTTCAATTCCGAAGGCGAGATCCACTACGTGGAAAGCAGCCCTCTTAAGAAAAATACTTTACTCTCCCGCTCAGCGTCTGAACAATCCCTATGCACGAATACGTCCCACCTTCTTAAGTCAAGCTCAAAGATACTTTCCTGATCTCTCTGTGGATTCATACAGCAAGATTTTCATCCATACACCCGGTGCACTGAAAAGCGTCTTGACATATCCTGGCCCGCATGACAATTCCAGTGAAAGCTTTGCAGAAAACCGGACCCAATGAGCCCTTCCAGATCACCACAATTAAACGCCGGGATCCGCGCGTCGATGACATCGTCATCGACATCAAGGCCGCAGGCATCTGCCACAGCGATATCCACACCATCCGCAATGAGTGGGGTGAAGCCCATTTCCCGCTGACCGTCGGCCATGAGATCGCCGGTGTGGTCTCTGCAGTGGGAAGTGGCGTGAATGAGTGGAAGGTGGGCGACCGCGTTGGTGTGGGCTGTCTGGTTGATTCCTGTGGCACCTGCGAGATGTGCCAACAGGGTTTTGAGAACCACTGCACCGAAGGCAACGTAGGCACCTACAACTCGGTGGATGTAGACGGCACCATCACCCAAGGTGGCTATGCCGAGAAAATCGTGGTCAATGAGCGGTTTGTGTGCCGGATCCCCGATGAGCTGGACTTCGATGTCGCTGCTCCCCTGCTCTGTGCTGGTATCACCACCTTCTCTCCCATCCTTCAGTGGAATGTAAAAGAAGGCGATAAGGTCGCCGTCATGGGACTCGGTGGACTCGGTCACATGGGTGTGCAGATCGCCGCCGCCAAGGGCGCTGAGGTTACCGTGCTATCCCGCTCGCTGAAGAAGGCTGAGGTGGCCAAGTCCCTGGGTGCCACCCGCACTCTGGCCACGTCTGATCCTGGATTCTTCACTGAGTACCGCGGGCACTTTGACTTCATCCTCAACACCATCAGCGCGGATATCAACGTGGACGCCTATCTCAGTCTGCTCAAACCACGTGGCGTGATGGCTGTGGTGGGCCTGCCACCGGAGCAGCAACCAGTGAGCTTCGGAGCGTTGATCGGGGGCAGCAAGGTGCTCACCGGGTCCAATATCGGCGGTATCCCTGAAACCCAGGAAATGCTCGATTTCTGCGCTGAGCACGGCTTGGGTGCACGGATCGAGAAGATCTCTGTGCACGAGGTTGATGAGGCCTATGACCGCGTGGTGGAGGGTGACGTTCAGTTTCGCTTTGTGATTGACACCTCCACGTTCTAGACAACCCTCCACAACACTGTCCGACCGCATGCCTTCTCTAGTGGTTCTGATCGCCAGCCGGAGTGATGGGTAACCACAATTCGGCACGTGCTCTCGCAACGTCTTGGTCATAATCCACGTGGAGCATCTGTGGGCCAGGTGCCCAGTGGTAGGGATTAGCCGGGAACCATTCGGTAGCTGCATCCGCCCACATCTGCTGCATGGCCTCCGGATAGGGGCCTTCAGTTTCAAAGACCACCCAGGTTCCTGCGGGCACAACCAGTTGGTCGAAGCGGGGATCATTGGTGGCCTGCGTGGTGGCCGCGGCATGCCAATAATCCAACAGTGTTCCTTCCGTAGTGGGATCTTCAATCTCGGTGCTTATAGAGAGCTGACCTGAAGGTTCAGTGTCATTGAGCTTAATCAATGCCGCCTTAGCAGCAGGATCAAGGGACTTTTCAAAGTTGATGATCGCCTCATTTGGTCCTGTGTGCACCAGTGGTACCTGGGTCCGGAAGCCGGTGAGGTAAAAGCCCGATTTCTCGATGATTCGGTAGTCCATGTTGGTTACTCCTTTAACAATTATCTGGAAGCGGAGTCTCGGTTGGGACCGAAGACGCGCATCGTTCTGGCGGGCGACAGAGGGGTTGAGGCCGTGGAAGCGTCGAAAAGCACGGGTGAACGCCTCGGGAGAGGCGTACCTGTACTTGAACGCAACCTCGAGTACCGGCAGACCCGCGAGGAGGTCAGCGGTGGCTACCGTCAACCGACGGTGGCGCACATACTCCGCCAAGGAGATTCCCGACAACGTGACAAACATTCTGCGCAGATGATATTCCGAGGTCAGTGCCTCACGGGACAGCACCGCAATATCAATATCGTTGGTGAGCAGCTCCTCGATCCGGTCTATCACTCGGTTCATTTCCAGCATGCCGGTCTCCTTCTCATGTCGTCATACCCACCGTAGAAGTACTGCCCGCGATGGCGCGTGACTTTCCCGGACCGGGAAAAGTCAGGTGGAGAAGTTGTTTCCATAAAGAAGGCCCCCATCGCACCGTTTATAGGTGCGATGGGGGCCTTGCGCTTGATGCGGAGATTCTTACATGAACTGCGCTGCGAGCGCCTGGATCTGGGCGTTAAGCTGCGACAGGGCCGGGATCTGTGCCAGTGATGCCGGGAGGGCTGCACCCATCACGGCATTGAACACGAATCCGACAACGCCTGCGAGCGCTGCGACGATACCGGCGACACCCACCAGTTCGTTGACGGAGGAGCCGGTGCTTGGCGCTTCGTCGACAGGCTCTTGCTCCACCGTGACCGGCAGGACGAAGGTGGTACCCGCGTTGGTTTCCAAAGAGATCTCCGTCGCACCGGTAGGAACAGTGAAAGTCACAGTAGCGGTGCCGGTGGTGTCCAGCTGCGGGATGATGGTGGTGTCCACAGGGGCGGTGGCTTCCTCAGCACCAAGCTTCACTGTGACGGTGGAAGGTTTGGCTTCGCCACCGGTGTAGGACAGGGAGGAAAGATCGACGGTGAGTTCCTGACCAGCGATCAGGGAGCCGTTCTCAGCAACGCCAGGTCCGGAGAGGGAGATTCCCACAGAGCTGTGGTTCTCACGTGGGGAGACATCGGTGTGGGCAACCAGGTATTGGTTGAACAGGTCGATATCTACAATTCCGGACTCCTGGAAACCGCTGCCCTCGGCAAAAGCGTAGAAGGAGTCTCCGCCAGCCAGCAGGAAGCTGGAACCGGTGATGCGGTAGGTTTCATCCATATTGATCGGTGCACCGTTGACGGTGATGTGGGTGATGCGGTCACCCTGTTCGCGGGTGTCATCGTAGGAGTACTGAACATTGTTGGATAGCCCCAGTGCCAGGCGTGGACGGTCACCGGAAGTCTTCCACTGCTGCTCGAGCGCTTCCTTGAACTGTGCGCCGGTGATGTCAACCGCACCATAGGTGTTGCCGAAGTTTTGGGTGTCGAAGGCGTCCTTGAAGGTGACTTCGCCTTCTGCCAGGTCAGCACGCACGCCACCGGCGTTCATCACACCGATATCGGCGTTGAGGTTGGTGGAGTTATTGATCGCCCAGAGGCCAGCCTCGGCAATGAGATTGCTCAGGGAGGATTCCACACCGCGGTTACTGCCGTAGGCGCCCTCATCATTAGCACCACGATAGAAGGAGTTGTCGATGGTGGCGATGACCTTTTGGCCTTCTTCGGCTGCAGCAGTCTCCGCGGCCTCAACGATGCCCTGCACGACCAGGTTGGGGGTTGCGCAGTTTTCAATAACCTCTGCTGCTGGAACATTGCGGGCATTGATGTTGGTGATTGCACCAGCCGCGCGATCATAGGTGATCTCCACATCAGAGATCACCTTGCCGTATTCAAGCCCCTGGATGACCACGAGGGGCTGCTTGCCGTCACGTGGTGCACCCTCATCGATCATCTCGAAGTGAGTGTGACCGGAGAACACCACATCCACTGCGAGGGAGAAGGGGTCGCTGGCCACAGCTCCAGCGTGGATCAACGCGATGACCACGTCGGCTTCATCGTCAGCGACGATACGGTCAGCTTCCGCGTTGATGGATTCGATATCACCGGTGAAAGTGATGCCGTCAATGCCCGCTGGGGAAACAAGGGTGGCGGTCTCTTCGGTGACTGCACCGACATAAGCGACACGGACACCGTCCAGCTCAATGATTTCGGAAGCAGCTGGTGCTGGGGTTCCGCCGACGACGTTGGCTCCCAGATAAGGGAACTGTGCCTCGCCGGTGCCATCCAGGGAGACACGGTTGACCAGATCGTCATAGCCACGGTCAAACTCGTGGTTGCCCAGTGCAGAGGCATCCAGACCGATGGCGCTCAAGGCTTGCAGGGCCGGGGTGTCCTTGAGGATGGAGGAGGCAAATGGGGAACCACCGATGCTGTCACCCACGGAGACAAAACTGGTGTTGGGGTTCTGGGCACGCTCAGCATCGACATAGCAGGCGATACCGGCGGCACCCATTTCTCCGTCTTCTTCAGACTGTGCAAGGTGCCCGTGGAAGTCGGTGACGCCGAGGATGTTCAACTCAACGGAGTCGCCCTCAAGCGCGTAGGCGGGGGCGGTGAGGGCGCCCAGGCCGAGGCCGGTGGCGGTGACGGTCACAAGGGCTAGGCGGGAAAGCCTCTTCATATCTTTAATTTCTCCTGTGGGAAGGCATGCAGATCTATATACACATGCATTGAATCCCATGAGAAGCTTAATGACCAGGGACTTTAGGTCCCATAAAAGTATTATTAATTAAAAATTCATCCCGTTCCCACCGGGGGTTCACCCACCCCGCCCCCGTTAGGGGGCTGCATAGGCGCGGGAGGGGATAAGAGGGGAACGCGGTTAAGCAAAAAGGCGGAGGACCGCCCGGCAGGCCTGGTAATAAGTTCGGTACACCCTGTTCACAACCTTATTAGTGCCAAGCGCGCCGAGGTTGGGGTTATCAAAACGCCATTCCATCTTCTGCAGGTACTGCGCGGCATCAAGCTGTGCCAGCTGCTGGGTTTTCTTCCGCAGCGCCAGGATCTTCGGCAGATCACGGATGAGCAGCCGCAGGGATGTCACCTTCAGCCCGAGGCGGTTCTCCTTGGCAGCAATCGCCCACAGGCCGAGGTTCGCACCGAGGATCTGCGGGGCGAGCACCACCAGGGCGGGCAGCGGCAGCACGCTGAGCAGCAACACATGGCGGTTGCGCTCAATGTAGATCCACTTGTAATCACCCTTGGCGTAGTCATAGTGGTGGGTGACATAACCGGAATG
>NZ_CALZFS010000150.1 GCF_945649885.1 uncultured Corynebacterium sp.
ATCGACCGGGGCAGGGTCCTATCCATTCCATGACCAAGTAACGGGGGGGTCATCACCTGCCCCAAAGGATGGAACACCTGTTCCGTTCCTGGGTTTCGGCAAGCACCACGTCCTCCCACCTGCACAACCTGCCACCTCATGATGGGTGGAAGTGGGAATTACCGGGTCATCTATTAGGCTGGATCCTTATGGACGCCATGAGCAGCTACACCCACATGAGATCCCACATCACTCCGATCCCCACCCCGCCGATCGTGCGAATCAGCACATCTGTACTGGTGGGAGGGTCCGTGGCAGTGCTCACCACCTCCCTTGCTCCAGGCGTGAAATTCGGGGTCATGGCGGCAGCGCTTGCGGTGGCGCTGATCATCCCGTTGGCCCACCCCTACCGCAATCAGATGAAGATGTACCGGGCGCAGAACAATATCAGCATGCTCCCCACCATCGGGCAGATGATCCCTCTGTTCATCACCTGGCTGACGCTCATGCTGGCCCCGCTGCTTGATGGCGCAGCACTATGGCTCAGCATCCTGGTGTGGTTGGTGGTCACCGGTTGGATCTTCCTGACATTCCCCCATGTTGATGGCAGCCGGGCCCTGGCTTTTGTGGAGAAACCACGCAACACCTAAGGCATTCCCGGGGTCTCTCAATGACGCAACCTCACCAACGTTATCGCTGGCGAGGCTGCGTCATTTTTTCAGGAAGGAGGCAGGCCTAGCGCCTGCGTTTCTTGTCTTTTTCCTGTTCATCGAGGATCTTTTTATTCCTGCGCCCCAACTCAATGAGCTTGAGGTTGGCCCAGTTATAGAAACTGTGCCCCAGGATGAACAACGCCCACACGATGAACCAGATCGGCAGTGCCCACCACAGGGAGAAACCTGACTGCCACATCACCAAGGCGGTGAAGATGATGCTGAACAGCAGGGTTCGTGTGGGCTGGAAGGTGAATTTCACAGTGCCCTGATCAGGTCCGCCACCCGGGCCAGAGGCTGCATCATATTTCCGTGCCATTAATCAAGATCCCTTGAGTGTGCCCAGCGGGTCAGAGCGTGGCGGTTGGACTGCTGAGTTTTACGCAGGATGTTCGAGGCATGCGTTTCGACGGTCTTGACGGAGATGAACAGTTCCTTGCCGATCTCCTTATACGTATAACCACGCGCCAACAGACGGAGAACCTCCAGTTCACGTCGGGTAAGCGCATCTACGATCGGATCATCCACCACGGCGCCCTTTTCCACGGCAGCGTCTTTTTCCGGGGCGTCAACAATGCCGGCACCGGCGGTGGAATCAGGTGCGGCGAAGGCATCCAGCACAAATCCGGCCAGACGTGGGGAGAAGAATGCATCCCCGGAGTTCACACGGTTGATGGCCTCCACCAGCTCCTCACCGGAGATTGATTTGGTCACATACCCCCGGGCACCGGCACGGATGATGGCAATGACATCCTCCGCAGCATCAGAAACACTCAGCGCGAGGAAGATCGTCTCCACATCAGCGTCGATCACCTTGCGGATCACGGCGAGGCCGCCGCCGTCGGGCATGTGGACGTCAAGAAGCACCACATCGGGTCGCGCCTCCGTGATGCCGGCGACGGCCTCAGCGACGGTGCCAGCTTCACCGACAATATCGACAGCCGAGCCCAGCTCAGCTTTAACGCCCGAGCGGAACACCGAGTGATCATCAACCAGAAACACTTCAACCATGTCTCACAGATTACAGCGCCATGAGGACAAGCAGTTAGGTAGCACCACCTGACGCATATCCGGAACCAAGAAAGTCGCACGACACCCACACCCCCAAAAAGGGTATCACTTCCACTAATGCCCGACGCCCTGTTGTTTCCCCAGGCTAACTTTATAGCATGAAGATCAAAAGTTCTCTCCTCGGTGCAGTGACAGTCCTTGCTACCGCTGCTGCTGTTTTGTCCATTCCTGCTGTCCATGCAGCTCCTTCCCACACCCTCAATGTAAAACTGGGAACAGGAGTGGAGGTGTTCACCTCCGTTAAGCTCAATCAGACCATCACGCGTGAGACTGTACTTCCTTATCTACGCAATGTCCGTGCCCACATGTACGAGCAGAACGTTCTTTTTAATGGCGAAAAACTCCAGGATGTTGTGGCAGACGCCGGTCTGAGCAAAGATGAATATGTCAATGGGCTTCAGTGGAGTGGCGACATGGAACGCATCGCGGTCCAGCGCGCGGTAGAGGAATACTACTCCGGCACCATCAGCCATGATCGGCCCACCGGGGAGGACCCTTTCACTGCAACGCTATCTGGCAATGTCGCCACCTGGGCTGAGAGTCTCTGCACCGGTTATGCTGCGCTGGAGCTCTGCCTCAATGAAATGACCTATGGGGAGGAAGGTGTCCTCAATTCTGCAGAAGGCCATTTCAACGCGGCAAATAGTCACCTGCACAGTGCATTGAATCCAGAGTTCCTCTACGTCGGAGCCGGAGGCGTGGATACCACCTACGCTTTTGAGCATTCCAAGGAAGCCTCCGAATCTGACATGCTCACGGGTTTTGATGATGTGGTTGAACTCAGCATCGCTATTCCTGAGTCTGATGTTGACGACTTCCGTGTCATGTCTTTTGCAGACAGTCTCGCCCCCAATGAACCAGCTCAACTACTCATGCAGAATTCCAAGGGTTTCAGTCTTCCCGGAACCATTGAGTCCAGTAATCCAGATGTTGCCTCAATAATGGGGAACTATGTTGTCGGCGTGGACCACGGCGATGCCATCATCACCTTCCGCAGCCATGACGGCACCATCACCGCCGACACCATTCTCACGGTGATTGGAGATCCAGTCCCACCGATCGATATCCCAGTCCCAACCCCTGTGATCCCACCGACTCCAACAATCACCCTGCCGACTTCTGTCCCCACGGTGGCTCCCCCCACTACAGTCCCACCGACTCCGACGACAACAGCAGAACCAACACCAACGGTCACGCTCCCTACCCTGACCCCACCAGTCCCGACGGTGGCTCTCCCGAGTTCGACTGTGCCAGCTCCCACCACCGCTGAGCCCACTCCAACAATCACCCTGCCGACCACTTCTGCAGCACCGACGCCAACAACTACGTCGCCAAGCACCACTCCCACCGCCACCACCACCACGCCCCGTGCCCCACAAAACCCCAGCGATGACTCCAGTTCTGGTTGGAGTGGCTCAAGCACCGGGGGAAGTATCCTCCTGGTGCTCCTCAGCATCCTGGCAGCTGTGGGCATCGGTACAGCGATGATCAGCGTGGATGCACTGCCCGCCATGTGGTTCTAAAGACTAAACATCCATCGTGATGGCCACCTCGGTGCCCTCACCGGTCTCAGATCTGATCCGCACCTTCCCGCCGGCACGCTCCACACGGCCATGAACTGATTCAGCCAGGCCATGGTGGCCGGCGGGAATATTGTCCGGATCAAAACCGCAGCCACGGTCACGGACGAAGATGCCCAGTTCCCCGAGCATGATCTCGGCGTAGACATCAGCACTGTCCACGCCTGCATGCTTGGCCACATTGACCAGTGCTTCCCGTGCCGCCATGACCGCAGCATGGGTTTCATCGGTCAGGGGTTCATCGGTACCCACTGTCACCGGCACAATGCGCAGCCCATAGAGGTCCTCCACCTCACCACAGGCACGTTCCAGGGCGGTGAATACTGTGCCGGTGGTCTGTGGGGTTTTATCCTGGGAATCAAAAAGCCACTGTCGCAGCTCACGTTCCTGACCACGCGCCAGGCGGGTGACCTCAGCGGGGTCATCAGCACGCTTCTGGATCAGGGCGAGGGTCTGCAGCACGGAATCATGCAGGCGGGAGGCAATATCGGCGCGTTCATCGGCCGCCGCTTTCTCCGCACGTTCCTCCCCCAGCTGGTCCCAGAGCCGCACCCAGAGTGGCACACCCAGGGCTGCAACACCCAGCAGGGTGAGCACCACGGTGGCCAGGGCCGCCACGAAGTTTGCCTGCCCATCCCAGTTCATCACCACCACGACAATGGCCGATAGCACCAGCACACCACCAACCCCGATGATGAAGACATTGGTGCCGGATTCCAGGCCTCGGTCATAGGCGATCCACACCATCAGCACACCCACACCGACGATGGCGATCGGGATGAAGGTGGCTAGACCAAATCCTGTGGTCAGCGTCAGCGATACACCAGCACCGACGATGGCCAGCACCACCAGCAACCAGGAGGTCAGCCGTTTGCTTGTCGACGCCTCCCCTGCACCCAGCTGTTCAAGGTCGGAGGCCCCCTCACCACCACCCCGGTGTTCAATCTTGGTGAAGATCCACACCAGGGCATAGGCGAACAGTCCCACACCGTTGAGTAGTGCGGAAATGATCAGGACTGCCCGCACCCAGAACAGGGAAATATTGAGGTGTTGTGCCAGACCTGATGCCACACCCGCAACAACACGGCCGTCCCGGGAGCGGGTGAACTTGGGATAAAGCGGCGCGAGGTTCCCCGCTGGCTGCGGGGTGTAGGGCACAGGTGTGTTACTCATATCTTGATCTTGTCATGTCTTATTAAGCCCCTGCCATCGGGGAACACCCTGAGGCCTCGAAGTTCAGGGCTTCCCCCGATATTATTTTTGCTCTGATAAGACCACAATGAAACCATGAGCTTTTATCAGGAGCAGCCACCCCGTAGCGAACCCCGACCGGGTTTTGTACCTTTTGCTCAAGAGACCTCTGACAACACCAGCACACCAGGCCCCACTCCCACTGACGCTGGTGTACTCAGTCAGATGTGGCACACCCGTCCGGTGCGTTTTCCCTCCAAGCAGGGCGGTAATGCCAAGGTTGCTGGTGTCTGTGAAGGCCTTGGTGTGCGCTATCAGGTTGATCCCACGCTGATCCGTCTGGCTTTTGTGGTTTTCGGTTTCCTCGGTGCCGGTGTGGCAGCCTATGTTCTGGCGTGGATGCTCATGCCCCGCTATTCAGTGCCGGTTTCGCCGCTGGAGGCCATCTGGAAGCCGGGCCATCCACAGGATCGTACTCATGGTTGGTGGCTGCTGATCTTTTTCCTGCTCTTCTCCGGGATCTTCACCTCTGGGGCAACAGAATTCTTCGGCTCTGCTTCCTTACTGACCTATGTGCTGCTGGCTGCCATGTGGTGGGGTCTGCACAAAAAACATCCATTGCCACCCCGTGGACTATTAGCCAATGGTTCCGACCCCGCCCAGGACCCGACACAGGACTCCACCATGACAACTCCCCACAACAACTTTGATCCGAACTCCTACCCACAGCCACAACCTGACCTGAGCAATGTTGATCCCGTTCAGGGTTATAATGCTCCCTTCGCGCAGCAGTACCGTGCTGAAACACCCACCTGGGATCCCTTGGCACCTACCTATAACACCTGGGATATCCAGCACGTTCCTGCCCAGCCGGAGAAGAAAAAGAAACGTGTCTGGCCCTGGGTGCTGGGTGGTTTTGCCGTGGCAGGCGTTGCCTCAATGATGCTGTTGTTTCTAGCAATCGACAATATTAACGTCGGCCCTGACAGTGGCACTGCCATCGGCGATATGGCGATCACTCCCACTGATGGCAACCTGCAGGGCTCTTATTCCTCCGGTGTTGGTGAGCTTGAGTTGGATTTAACATCCCTGACACCGGTTGATGAGGAACGATCTATCGACATCTCCTCCGGTGTTGGTGAGGTCACCGTTCTCATACCCGAGGATATCTATGTGAATCTGACCTGCACCACGGGCATTGGTTCCGCAGAATGTGATGTTGAGGGGCTCAATGACAACGCTGATCCCGACGCTGCGCCATTGAATATCCACGTCAGTGGTGGCATCGGTGATGTGAAGGTTGAATACGGAAGCTAGGTTGACCTGATTTTTTCTAATTTGTCATCACTTATATATCGAATAAAGAAAATCATCCCCTTGGG
>NZ_CALZFS010000151.1 GCF_945649885.1 uncultured Corynebacterium sp.
GAAGGACATGTACCGCCGGGGTGAAGTCATATGATCAAAAGACTGCACCCCGGCTCTTTTATGCCCTCCATACCCACTATGAGCTGGGGTTTCTCCACAACAATCCGCTAAATAGCTACTCTCGATCAACAGATACTGATCTCCATCAGTGATCCACAAACATCTCAAGCAACGTGAAGAGCTAGGACTGACACATGGCTGAAACTCCCCGCACCCACCACCGTCCCGAACTGCACCTGACCGCTGAAGACGGTCTGCTGTTCGCTCCGGCCGGGGCGCTTCTAGACGGTGACACCTGGCATGTCTTCCACCAGTACCGTCCAGAACCTGACGCCGGACCACGCTGGGCACACCAGTTCTCCGATCAGGCACCGTTTGTTTGGGACATCTGTGATGATGTGTTGGCCCCCAAGGGTGGTGAAACCCAGATCCGTGCCGGGTCCGTGGTGTCGAACAAGGGTGGGGTTGATCTCTATTACACCTCCGTGACTGAAGCTGGCTCCGCCATTCACGTGGCCCGCATTGAGGATCTCGCAGCCACCACTGAGTCCGTGTCGGAGAATGCCCTGGATCTGGATGCCGGGGTGATCCGCATCGGCAAGGTGGTCAGCGACACTGACAGCTACACCAAGTTCCGCTCCCCCTGCGTGGTCCCTGACTGGGAGGATGAGAACAACCGTGAGGATGGCCATGAGGGCTGGTTGATGCTGGCAGTCAGTGGCCCCTCCGATAAACCGGACCTGGTGATCCTGACCTCTGCTGATGGTCGTGACTGGCAGATCAGTGGACCACTCACCTTCAAGGGCCTCACCGGCCTGTCAGATGATGCTGTTCTGGTCAGTCCTCGCATGATCCGTCTGCGCGATGAGGTTGATCATGAGATCTATGATGTTGTCATCGTCACCATTGAACGCGATGGTGTGGACATCTCCGGTTATGTGGTCGGTCAGCTCAACGGCACCGAATTTGATGTGGTCACCCCGTTCACCCGTATTGATCACGGCCATGACTTCTCACGTCCCCGCAACACCAACTACACCGAGGGCACCCAGCAGGTTGAGGACCGCTACGCAGAGGCGCACATCTTCGGCCTGATGAACGGTATTGGCCGTCTGGATGATCCCACCCGGCACAAGAGTTGGAAGGAGGAGGGCTGGGCCAACACCATCTCTGTTCCCCGTGTGGTCACTCTCCAGGAAGGCACTCTCTTCCAGACCCCACCATCTGGGCTGTTGGAAGCCATCTATGAGTCCGATGCTGCTGCCGGCTGGACCGCACTGTGTGACATCCCTGCCGGAAGCTCTGTCTCCATTGAACTGCGGGACCAGAAACGCAACACCGCGGCCATCATTCACCACCGCCACAATGAGCTGGTGATTGACCGTTCCATGAACCCTTATTATGAGGGCGATCCGGTGGCCATGGCGCCACTGTCTGCTGAGGACACCGATTCCCTGTTCATCATCGTGGATGGTTCCACCGTGGAGGTCTTCGCCGATGGCGGTGACGTGGCCATGGCCAGCCGTGTCTACTTTGAAAACGGCCCCATCTACAACTTTGAGGTTTCCACCGCCGGGGATGCCACCATCCTCAATGCGCAGGCCCACTACCCGGATGATTTCTCCACCGTCGGACTGCCTGATCTGGATGAGCTGACTCAGTTCGATGCTGATGAGCACCCTCATGAGGGTCCGGTCCGCTAATCCCCCACAGCTGTCTTCCAACTAATAGGACATGAGAAAAACGGTGAGTCCATCAATCAGGACTCACCGTTTTGTCGTAGCTCCGCTGGAGAGACTACGCATATTCCTTTAGCAATATCTTCAGTTGGGATAGCAAGAACAGTATTTTCAGAAATGCTTCCACGTGCCTGATGTCGATCACATTAAACAGGGTGCTGTTTTCTCAAGGACATGCTTTAAGCAATGCGCTCCAGGCGGGTGATGCGTGCCCGTGCGGTGACGGTCATCTGCTCCGGCAGGGCCTTGATGCGCTCAGCCAGGGCTTCCGGCTTGATATGGCGGGCTGAGGGACTCATACCGATCTGAGTTTCAATGGATTTCTGGTCCAGCATCATTTCAAATTCCACGAGTTCGCTCTCGCCGACCTGCTGGAGGTGGCCTGCTGCCTGTTCAATCATGCGGTCAACCTTGCCTTCCTCCACCTCGATGATGCCCAGGGGTGCGCGGAGTTCGGCCAGGTGGCCGGTTTCCGGGGTCAGGATGATGACCTGGCCCTTGGGCTTGAGGATACGGGCGAATTCCGCGGCGTTGCGGGGGGCGAAGATGACGGTGATGGCGTCCACGGAGTCGGACTGGATGGGCAGGCGGGCCCAGGCATCGGCGACGATGGCACCTATGCGGGGGTGGCACTTGGCCAGGTGTTTGGCGGCGTGTACGGATACATCCACACCAATTCCCCGCGATCCTGCGACACTGTCCAGGGTGTGGGAGAGGTAGTAGCCGGTTCCTGCACCGATTTCACAGATGACAGGTGTGGCGTCATCGGCAACCTCAGCAGCGTCCAGAACGTCATGGACGGCATCGGAGGTGGCTTCGACGAAGGGGGCAAAATGTCCGCCTGCGAGGAAGGTTTCACGGTCGGCGATCATCTCGGCATCATCGCCGGAGTATCTCAGTCCTGCGCCGCCTGCAAGGGTTACGTATCCCTGGCGGGCAACGTCGTAGGAATGCCCAGACTCAGACACCAACCTGGTGAAGTCCTCGACACCCTGCAACGGGGTGCCGTCGATCGGGTCTGCCAGAACATCAATGATGTGTGAAAGCACTTTCGCATTACTCCTTGAAATGGGTGTTTGCCGTCGATATCGGGTTAATCCTACCCACGCGGGAACCCTGATGGAGTTACTGGGCTGCTTCGGTGAGGAGTGCGCCGAGTTCGGCTGCTTCTTCCTTGTTCAGTTCCACCACGAGACGGCCGCCCCCGTCAGAAGGAATCCTCATCACAATCTTGCGGCTCTCTTCTACCGCTTCCATTGGTCCGCTACCGGTCCGTGGCTTCATTGCTGCCATGTTGATTCCAGCTCCTTACACAGATAAATAGTCCGCACTTATCGCGGCTAAGGAACCATTTTACCCGTTTTCTGAATTTTTGGTCGGGAGGTCAGCCAAACCCCGATCGGGGGCGGGTGAGGAAAATTCCTGATCAGCAGCACTCTGCACTACCTGGTCAGTGCGCTGTTCCAGGCGGGAAGTGAGGGAATCTACCTGCCATGTGAGGTGGGCGATGACATCGTCCACCTGGTCCTGGCGGTAGCCACGCATCACGGTTTCAAACATGATGTCATTGATCTGCCCCTGCCCCACAGCCCGACGGTTGTGTTCCATGACCTCTTCATTGTCCGGCATCGGCATGGCTTCCGCACCGCGTCCGAAGAGTTTGGCGAACATCCAGGTGAACAGCACGATGAGCGCGGCGAGCACGATGATCATCACGATCCAGGTCAACATGTTTCAGCAGTCTAGTGGATCACGCTGTACCAAGGGGATTTCGCGACCACTGCGTTGCAGGATGGTGGCGGCCACCACCTCCGCCATGGATCCCAGAGCACTGAGTGGCTGGTGGTTGTGGCAGCGGGAGCCGAGGTCAACCTGGGCGATGGCGCCGACACCGTGGGTGGAGGCGACGTCGATGAGCAATCCGACCTCGACCCCGTAGCCACCGACAAACGGCAGGGCACGTGCGGTATGGCGCCTGATGGCGTATTCCCCGCCGAGTGGTTGACGGATGTGGGCAAGTTCCGGGAACAACAGGCGCAGCAGGGGTTTAGCGGTGAGTTCAGTGACCCTGCCTCCCCCGGTGGGCGCATCGCCGTAGGTACGCAGATAATCAGCCTTGACCAGGTGGATGTCCGGGTTGTTGAAGGGTTGCACCAGAGCTGTGATCATTCCGCTCCGCATGGAGGTGAGGTCTGCATCCACAAACACCACGATGTCTCCGCTGGCTGCGGCCACACCCCGCCACAGGGATTCACCTTTACCCGGGGTCGGGGGGACATCGGGCAGGATCTCCCGCCAGTTCAGCACGGTGGCACCTGCTCTGCGGGCATTGTCTGCGGTGGCATCGGTGGAATCTGCGTCAATCACGATGACCTCCGCTGGCCCATCAGCCAGTACCGCGCGCACCACACCAGCCACGGTGGGTGCCTCATTGAGCGCCGGGATGATGACGCTGACGGTGTTCACACCAGCCCCCTGATGGTGTTCAGTGGTGCCACATCTCCCTGGATGGCCGCGGTCATCTGGAGAACATCGCGGGTATCGCCCACCTCATGCACCCGGAATGCGGCACAGCCCCGTGCGGCAGCCCACGCGGTGGCTGCCAGGGTTCCGGGCACCCGCTGGTCAACAGGCTTGTCCACGGTCTCTCCGATGAAGTCTTTGTTGCTCAGCGCCATCAACACCGGCCAACCGGTGGCCACGATCTCATCAATGCGACGCAGGAGTTCTAGGCCGTGGAAGGTGTTCTTGCCGAAGTCATGGGTGGGGTCGATGAAGATCCTGCCCTCCGGCACCCCGGCGCGCACGGCTTTTTCTGCCAGTGTGGTGGTTTCGTGGATGACGTCGGCGACGATGTCATCGAAGGAGACGCGGTGTGGGCGGGTGCGGGGTGTGACTCCGCCGGTGTGAGAGCAGACGTAGCCGACACGGTGGTGGCCGGCGACTTCGAGGAGTTCGGGGTCGTGGCCTGCCCAGGTGTCGTTGACCAAGGTGGCGCCAGCCTGGATGGCTTGGTGGGCGACGTCGGCGCGCCAGGTGTCCACGGAGATGGCGATGTCGGGGAATTTTTCGTGTACTGCCCTGATGGTGGGGACGACGCGGTCGATTTCCTCCTGGGCGGAGACGTAGTCGCCGGGGCCTGCTTTGACGCCGCCGATGTCGATGATGCCGGCACCTTCGTTGATGACGGTGGCCACGCGGTCGAGTGCCGCGGTATCGGTGAAGGTGGCTCCCTTGTCGTAGAAGGAGTCCGGGGTGCGGTTGACGATGGCCATGATCACCGGGAGGTCATCGGTGGCGTAGGAGGAACTCATATGACCTAATCTAGCGACTGCTAGTCGTGTCGGCGTGCAACGTCCAGTCCGGCGTGGGCGTCGACGATGAACTGGACTGCCTCATCGATGTCGTCGGTGATGAGGACGCGGTCGATGTCTCCTTCGGCGATCATGCCTTCTGCCACCAGTCGGCCGCGGATCCAGTCGACCAGTCCGGCCCAGAATTCGGTGCCGATGAGCACGATGGGGAAGTTGGTGACCTTGCCGGTCTGGACCATGCAGAGGACTTCGAAGAGTTCATCCAGGGTGCCGAATCCTCCGGGCAGGCAGATGAAGGCCTGGGAGTATTTGAGGAACATGGTTTTGCGTGCGAAGAAGTAGCGGAAGTTCAGGCCCAAGTCCACATAGGGGTTGAGGCTTTGTTCGTGTGGCAGTTCGATACCCAGGCCCACGCTCAAGCCGCCGGCTTCGCAGGCTCCTTTGTTCGGGGCTTCCATGAGTCCTGGTCCGCCGCCGGTGACCACGGCGTATTCCGCCTGGACGAGTTTTTCGCCGAGTTCCACGCCTTGCAGGTAATAGGGGTGATCAGTGGTGGTGCGTGCGGAGCCGAAGACGGTGACTGCTTTGGGCATCTCGTGGAGGGCGTC
>NZ_CALZFS010000152.1 GCF_945649885.1 uncultured Corynebacterium sp.
ATCGAATGTTCGATGAAAACGGATCGTTGCTTTATGTGGGGCAATCCGCAGATCCGTTATCAAGGTGGAAGCAGCACCAGCGGGATAAAGGATGGATCGCTGATGTAGTTCTTTTTACCCGAGATCCATATCCAGATCTGGAATCAGTATTGGCCGCTGAGATAAAAGCTATCAGGTATGAAAAACCGGAACACAATCATGTTCACAACATATAACCCCCGGCATCTTGTACATGCCGGGGGTTCTTCAATCCCTACCAAAGGAAATCACTATGCAGTCTACCCCGAAGCACCGTCGCACACCCACCACCCCGTACCGATACCGGGCGAGCGTCATCATCGTCCGGATACAGGATGAGAAAGAGGAAAACAATGAGTGAGTTCACCCGCGAGATGTTCCTCGCCCGTATTGCCCCGGAAGTTAAGCAGGACACGTACCTGCAGGTGTGGGCTGAGGATGAGGAAATGAAATTCGTTGGCCTGGGCCTGGGAAACACCGTCTTGGTGAAGCGGCTGGACGGCGAGATTGAGAATGTCGCTTTCGAGGACGTGAAGGGAATGAGACTCGAATGAGAACTGTACCAACTCAGGCGACATACTCCGCTGAGGAAACCCGGGTCATGCTGGGTATTTCAAAACCTACCCTGCTCCGCCACGCGAAAGCGGGCACCCTGCAACCACCATTGAGGTGGGTGCGCGCCGGCACTGCAATCAAATTTGTGAAAGCCGATGTGGATGCATTCCTGGGGATTGAGGGGGCGGCATGACGCGCCGGGCTTGTGGGTACAGCTCGTGTGGGATGACGGTGTCGCAGGTGTCTCAGCTGGGTTTGTGCATCAGGCATGAGCAGGCTGCGTGGGAATTTCTCACAGCAAATAACGAGAAGCGTCGGCGTGTCCGCCCGTGTCCGCAGTGCAATAGGAATGCGGCTTCCTCAAGGAAAACCGGATTGTGTGATTCCTGCCAGAAACGTAATGAGCTGAGAGAAGCGAAGGAGAAGCTCAATGGATGATCGTCTTGCCCTGGCCGACGCGGTCGGGGTCCTAGATATCAATACTCGGTATTTACGCCAGCTGGAGCGGATTCACCAGCATCAGCGGAGGAAGGATTATATCAAGGGCGCTGTCGTTTTCAGTGCCCTTTTTGCTTGCTACATCCTGATGGTCCTGTGGATTGGTACGCCATGAGCAGGTGCACATACCAGGACTGCTGTGAGCCCCAAGATTCTGGGTCGTGGCTGTACATGTGTACCACCCACCATGACCTGGGTGTGGTGCCACCACGTAGGCGGAGTAAGCCGAAGCGGTGCGTGGGATGCCAGCTCACATTGAGTGCGATGAATCGGCCAGGGCTGTGTCAGCTTTGCTCTGAGCGTCGACGGAGACCGTCTTTTTACAAATACACAGAGAGGCAAGCAGCATGAAAGCCACAGATGCCATCGACCGGTGGCTTGATGAAATTGTGAGCTTTGACGGCAAATCAAAAAACACCGCCACTGCATATCGAGCCAGCATCACCAAAATTTTGAGGCCCGGAGATTCCCTCGCAGATTTCACCCCAGAGAAAGTGAAGGAAGCGGTAGCCAGAAACCAGCACTTGTCCCCTGCAACACGGAAACACATTGTCATTGTCGCCCGTATATTTGCCGAATGGTTAGACGAGGCGGAGCTTATGGATGGTCGACCAATCCTGCGACTGAAGGTACCTAAAGCACCTAAGCCTGAAGCAACTTCTTGGACTGAGCAGGAGGTTGCAACGATTCTTGATGCTGCCCGCGACCGATATGTCAATGCCCCTTTTGAGTCGCTAAAGGCTCGCAGGGCTTCAACGTGGGCAGCGGTGGAAGCGCTGTACGCAACCGGTATTCGCATATCTGAGCTGACTAGCTTGGATGTTGGGGGGCTGGATGGTGACCAGGTGCATGTGATCGCCAAGGGTAATAAATCCCATAGGGTGCCGATTGGGTTTGATATTTCCGAGTCACTGGGTGCGTGGATGGAGCACCGTGAGCAGGTGGTGAAACCGGGTGTGAAGCAACTATTTTGCGCACCAAAGTGGGGTACGGAAACCACCTACCGGAACCTTAGTAGGGCGATTGATGAGCTGATTAAAACTATTGACGTTCCTCATGGTTCGGCGCACACGTTCCGTCACAGTTATGCCACGCACTTGCTGTATGCCGGGGTTGAATTACGGTCAGTGCAGAAGCTATTGGGCCATGAATCAATTCTCACGACCGAGCGTTACTTACACGTCAATGGGCAGCATATGCAGGAAAAGGTTTTACGACTTCATCCTGGGGCGCGTCGTGGCCAGGTCGCGGCGTAACCCAGGGTGGGTGAAATCCGGCGCAGTTGCCGACTTCCTCCCATCCCCAATCGAAACAGCGGAGCGAGAAGAAGAATACTGGGACGGCACCCTAGAGCACCTGCACCTCATGGGAAAAATCGCGGCATCACGTGCTTTCTACCAATCCACTTCAGAACCAGACAGACGAGACACAGCCACCTCAGCAATCAGTATGGCAATTGCCGAAAACCCAGACCTTGAGGTGTGGGAACTTCTAAGAATCGGACAGTCTGCGGTAGCCAAGGCCCATCAGAATCGCCTCAGCCAGCACGGCGTGAGACTAACTGGAGGAGGCACAGGTGCCGGATTTGCTGCCTACTGGGAAGATAAACGCCCCCAATTTGCCCACTACGGGCTCGACCATGTCGCACTCCATCAGGTTTTCGACGCTATGGAAGAGCAACACCAGGAAGATTTATTGGGTGCCGCGTCCTACGAGTCCCTGACCGATCACGCGCAGGCAGTCGGTCGAACACTTGGCACAATGTCCACCCGCGTCAAGCAGGCTAGGCAGGCTGCGCTTGAGTTGTGGTTCGACTGGGAGACCCCACCTGAGCCACCACGCAGAAGTAGGCGACACGAAGCGGTAGCTCACTGTCCCCGGGGGCATGACCAAAACATCCACCGCAAATGGAAAAACAACGGGGCACGCGGGCGCTCGCCCTATTGCTCTGAGTGCCACCGAGAAAGGAACAGGAAAACAGGATGACCAAAGAAAAACCCCTCTACTGGGAAGAAACAGAGCTACGCAAAGAGCGTGACCGACTCATCAAACAGGAACGTAAGACCATCGCCGAGGAAGCTGATCGCTTTGGTCAGCAGCTACTTGATGCACGACGCGGACTGGGTATCCCAGACCCAGCTGGCGCTGACTGGGGTTCCAGGATGGTGAGGTTTCAGATCGGTTTGAGGCTCCTGGCGATTGGGATGCAGGAACAGAATTTCACCATCCCAGACGTGCCAAAAATGTTGCGTAGGTGGCTGATGAATCCGATGACTGACCAGCCAGCCACGGACGAGGATCTGGGTGTGTACGTCGAACTCATCGAGGAAAGAGAAAGGCAAGTGCAAGCAGCATGATTAAAACGATTTTGGTCAGCATTGAGACTGGCCTGCGGAAAATGGCCGAGTGGCAAGGGTGGGAACCAAAAGATCGCTTGATGATTCAGGACATGTACCGCCAGGTGAAGCATTTGCAGCGTCGTCATGAGCAGCGCGCAGTCCTGATGAAGAGGGGTGGCCGATGATGGATTGGAAACGTCCCCTGCGTCCTCATGTGGCGCGTGTCGCCCGGTGGCTAGTGGGTGCATCATGAGGCCTACTCATTTGATGAAAACTTTCCGGGATTACGCCCGTACCGGACGTGCCAGCAAAGAGGCACTTGCCGACTTTGAGCGTGAGGGCTGGCTGGATGAATACGACGTCATTACTGATTCGGGGTCACATGCTTTGAAGATCGCTGAGGGTGGTGGGTAGTGACGCATAAGACCCCACCTCCGGATTTTGATCCTCTTGACCTCGTGGTGAAGGGGATTTTCTTTATCCTGCTGCCGGTATCAACTTTCATCCTGAGCTTATTTTTGCTCACTATCGGAATCCACATGGTGATCACATGAAAATCATTCCCACGATCACGCTCTTCCTGGGCCTGATCATCCTCAGCATCTATCTCTATGGAGGTACCTATGTCTAAGCCATCTGATCTGGTAGACCGCCTGGATCTAGTGAAGCGGCAGCACGCAGGGGCTCAGGTAGTCCCACTGCCACCCCCGAATCCTTTGAAAGAGGCTTGCCGGGAAACTCTCAGTGCGTATCGATTTTTCACAGACAGGGATATTGATCCCCTCATCGCTGCGCAGCTTGCCAGCATCGCTCTTGACAACATCATGGAGGAGGAATAATGACTACGTACAAGCCCCTGATCGACGCGCCGGGTGCCACCCCGGATACTAAGTCACTGCAGGTGGTGATTGAAACCGCCGGTGCCACTCACGTACAAACCAGGTCCGGTGAGGTGTACAAGATCTTCAATCGCCTCAATCTCAAATCCGTGCCGATCAACGCGTCTGATCCGAATGCGCCGCAGCGTATCCCGTACACGCGGGTGAAAAGCTTCGGGGTCATGGCTGATGAGGAAGCCCCGACCACAGCGGAGGTGGAGCAGCTCACCCGCAAGGAGAAGCTGCTGAGCCGTGAAAATCTTGAGGTGGCGATGCTGCAGGATGCTGTGGTGAAAGAGCTCACCAAGATCGCGAAGGATTCTAAGAGTGATATTCATTCGGTGTTGGCGGATGGGGAGAAGCAGCTGGTGAGGAATGAGCGTGGTGTGGAATTGGGAAGCATTTACCGCACGTCTCCGAAGCCCACAGCTCGGGTGGTGGATCTCGCCGCCGTTGCAGCTCAGGCCGATGAAGCCGGTGAGGAACTCGAATACCGACTTCCTGCCCCTGGGACTGCTGAGTATCAGCAAGCTGTGGAATTAGTGCTGGTCCACAATGAGGATCTGCTGGTGCTGGATCTGACACCAGAGGCCGTGAAGAACCTCAGCGAGAAGGTCCTCGCGGAGTGGCAGGTCACCGGGAAGGTGCCGGTCGGGTGGGAGATTGTGGAAGGAAAATCCGGGTACACCGCGATCCGCCCGAATGCTGTCGGCAAAGAAATCGTGCAGCGTCTCATGTCAGGGCAGCAGGATCTCCTTGCTGAGGTCACCAGGAAGGAAATCGCATGAGCGAGATGACAGCAATTAAGTGAACAAGTGACCTAAAATCACTTCACTTAAAGCCTCTGACCTGGTAAAATACGGGGTAGAATGGCCCGGTAACAGTGCGGAAACACTGCCCGGGCCTAACCCCCAGACGCTAAGAAGGAGCGTGAGGGCTATGCCTAAGCATACCTATATCGAAAACTGGCGACCAGTCCCCGGCTATGAAGGACTCTACGAAGTGTCAGACCAGGGACAGGTGAGAAGCCTGGACCGTCTGAACTCACGCGGACACCGCATCAAAGGCCGCGTATTGAGCCCTAGCTCGAAGGGCAAGGGGTACAGGCAGGTTGTCCTTCACAAGGAAGGCAAGGCACTAACCAGGACCGTTCATCTGATTGTTCTGACCGCGTTCGTTGGCCCCCGACCGGAGGGGGCGGTATTCTGGCACAACAACGGGGAAGCTGACGACAACAGGC
>NZ_CALZFS010000153.1 GCF_945649885.1 uncultured Corynebacterium sp.
CAGGGGCATTCTGCATCGGATTGGCTGTCCGTTCCTCGCTGAATGAGCGGTCATTCCGCCACTATGCCCAATTGCACGATGCCGTGATCACCGGATACACCCAGGACACCGACGACCGCTACCGAACACTCTATAAATTCACCCTTGAGGGCCGGGAGGTCCATGGGGTCTTCCCCGACACCATCGCGGAACCCATCATGCGCGTGGGTGAAACAATACCCCTCTACGTCAAACACGAGGACCCCACCCAGGTGCTGCCTGCAGTAGCCCAGAAGCAGGCCACAATACGTACCTTCAACTACCTCCTCGGTTCCTGCATGCTGCTGACCGCCATCCCGCTGCTGCTGTTGATGTTCAGCTAGAGCAAGCGGGGGAAGATGACATCCCGACTCAACGGCGCCAGTTCAGCTGCCGTGGAGCTCACCGGGAACCAGGCGGCTTCAGCAATCTCCTCAAAAACCTCCGGCAGGACGGTTAAGGGGTCAGGCCACTGGTAGACATCACAGTCAACCTCAAAGCCTGACTCATTTGCAGCCGGGGCACGGAAACGCCCCACATGATCAAGGCGACCCGGGTCCAGTTCTATGTGAAGTTCCTCAGCGATTTCACGCACCGCGGTGTGTCTCGGTGTTTCTGAGGCTTCAACTTTTCCGCCGGGCATCATGAAGGATGTCGTTCCGGTTTTACGCACACTCAACACATCGCCGCTGTTGTTCCGAAAAACAACAGCGGCGATGCGGATGGTCCTAGTCAAGGTCGTGTGACTCAAAGACATTACCTTCGGAGGCGTCCCCACGCCTGAAGACAACGCGCAGGGACTCTTTCGCACCGAAGCGCACCAGGTGGGAACCAACCACTGTTTCCAGACGGTCGGCCAGATCCCCGGGTGCCTCAATGTGAAGAAGCAACACGCCATCACCGGCGACGAGGTCACAGGAGGCACAACCCTCGAAGGCAAAGCGCTCATCAGCTGCGTCCACACCCTGTCCCTTGAGGATGATGGAGCCTCGGCCTGCATCCGCATCCCAGGTGGTGGTGAGCTTCTCACTGAGGTGACTCGTCAGCTGCTTGCCATAACGACCGGGCCGGTCAGTGGACACACGTGCTGTAGAGGTAACGATCATATGGGGCAGTGTAGCCGGTGGATCTGCTTTATCTGACCCGCCCCCTATTTCGGAGGGCCGTATAGATGAAATCATGCAACCGGACATCCACCTGGTGAGTTGTGCCTGCCCGCACAATGGCTCCCACCTGCGCATCCAGTTCACTATCGCCACCTGAGGCGAGGTCGCGCTGCATGGAACTCGTGGAGTCCGCTGGCATCTGATCAGCAAAGGCCATCGTCCGGCCCACCACATCATCGGATAATTCCACACCGGAGGCCCCCGCCACCGCCCTGACCTCATACATCAGCGCTTCCAGGGTGGAGCGGTAGTCAGTGCGCAGTGTTCCCAGAGGCTTGTCGACGCACGCCCCCAGAGCACCGAAGGTGGTCACGAACATGGCCTTCTCCCACATGTCCACCCAGATGTCCGGGTGCACCTGCGCATCAATACCTGCGGCGTTGAGTGCAGTGGCAAAGTCCTCAGCCAGCCCCGAATGGGATGTTCCCCACGTTCCGAAGGTGTAGGACAGTGGACCGCCCCGATATTCCACTGCAGCAGGTCCTGAATGGATGAAGAATCCGCGCACCACACCGGGCCACACGCGTTGTGTACCAACCACGTCTGCGGCGATCTGCGGTGCCTCGACCGCATTCTGGGTGATGGCGACCATGGCATCTGCCGGGATGGCATCGAGAAGCTCTCCGGGCGCTGCACCCCCGGCCAGTGCTTTTGTTGCCACCAACACCACATCAGCGCCCTCAAGTTCATGAAATGAACTGGCGGCCGGCACCGCCACTGTGCGCTGCCCCTGCTGATCTTTCACATGTATGCCCCGTTCACGGAGGATTTCCAGAGTGGCACCCCGGGCGATCAGGGTGACATCTGCCCCGGACTCATGAAGCAATGCCCCGAAATATCCCCCGACGGCACCCGCGCCGATGATCACTATTTTCATATCACTCATTTTGCCCCATGTGGCCATGCGGTGGGCGTAGGAATAGAATCGGGACTTCTTAACCCCCTATGGATAAAGGTTGGACAAGTTATGGCCGGTGGACTTGCTGCACTGCTCGATGATGTTGCTGCGATTACGCGTGCGGCTGCCGCAAGCGTGGATGACGTGGCAGCCATGGCTGGAAAAACCAGCCTGAAGGCAGCTGGCGTCGTGGTGGATGATGCGGCCGTCACGCCACAATATGTTGATGGGGTCAAACCTGCACGTGAGCTGCCGATGATCTGGCGGATCGCCAAGGGGTCACTGGTCAACAAGCTGGTGATCATTCTCCCCATTGCGTTATTGCTGTCATCTTTCGCCCCCTGGGCGCTGACACCGATCCTCATGCTCGGTGGCACCTACCTGTGCTTTGAAGGCGCGGAAAAGATCTGGCACTCCATTCACCAGCGGATACACCGGGAAGAGAAGAGCCTCACCCCGAAATCCCATGAGGGTCCGAAATCAGAGGATGCGCTGGTGAAGGGCGCGATCATGACAGACCTCATCCTCTCAGCGGAGATCATGGTCATTTCCCTCAACGAGATCGCCGATGAGACCTTCTGGATGCGCACCGGAGTACTGATCGTGGTCGGTGTCGGTATCACAGCCCTCGTCTACGGTGTGGTGGCCCTGCTGGTGAAGATGGATGATGTCGGACTGGCCATGGCCTCACGTGAAGGGGCCTCTACCGGTACCGTGAAGTTTGGTACCGGCCTGGTCAAGGCGATGCCGGTGGTTCTGCAGGTCATCAGTGTCATCGGTGTTTTCGCAATGCTCTGGGTTGGTGGCCACATCATGGTGGTCGGCCTTGAAGAACTCGGCTGGTCACTGCCCTATCAGCTCGTGCACGGTCTGGAGGTGTGGGGCGCGGGCCTCGCTGGTGGTTTCACCGGTTGGTTGGGCAACACCATCGGCTCCCTGATCTTCGGTGCCATCTGGGGTGGGGTCGTCGTCGCCCTGGTGACAGTGATCAAGAAGCTCATCCCGAAGTCCACCCAGTAGTTCTAACCCGCCTGCAGGAACGGCAGGGCCAGCAGTGCGATGGAGGTCAGGCCGAGCGCACCCAGCCCCTCCATCAACGGGTTACCTGCAGTGGCTCCAGCATCCCGGAAGGCTGTCACACCCTGCAGGGATCCGGTGACGAACTCCATGACGGGTTGCTCGGGGGCAGCCATCGCCTGTGGGGCGGTGATGGTGGCAAGCCCTGCGGCCAGCGCGACTGTCAGGGCAATACGCTTCTTCATGATGGACTCCTCTACTGGTTACGTGATCTGGATAACACCTCCCAGGCTATGGTTGATTCCTGTGACATGCATTGGACCCACTGCAACATTGCCGATGATTCCCATGATAAAACCGGCCCCGGGGGCGGATATGAGAAATGCGCATGGTGGTGTTCCCTGCGCATTGTTCTCAGTGAGGGGGTCTGGTTCAGATGTTCTTGGGGGCTGAACATCGTCCCGAGGTGCTCGATCAACAGGCCCAGCACTCCGAGGAGTCCTCTGAGTCCCACGATTGAGCTGCCGGAGACGGTTCCACAGAGAGGTCCCAGTTCTCCACCGCTGACCAGAAATTTTCAGGGGCCGGTTGATACGGTCGGCCTGCAGGGTTGCCGGGGTGGCTACCGACAGGCAGTGGGAGGGATCCGTGGCTCAAAGCCCCCACCCCATCACCCGATGGGCACATAGCGAACATCATGCGGCTATGTTTATATAACCAGCGATACTCCCCCGATTCTCAGATAAGAATCGGAAATGCCTGCAGTTCATAGCGGTTTCTGAGAAGCAGCTGATGCGGGATTAAGAGGAATTTGTTATTAGATTTTCCTCACTACCATGGAAAATAAACAGGCTCTTTTAAATAAGGGCTCTGCATCCAGCCCATAACCTGCATTTGTCCACAAAATATTAGCTTCCTGACCATGAAACGAGGGGGGTGATAACGATGTCCACTACCAATAGGAATGTCAACACAGCGTTCATCATTGACACTTCCTGCGATCGCTCCTACCCGTTATTCATGTCAGACCTTCCCGCTGCCCGGGAACTGCTCAATGAAATCCCCCTGAGCAACATCAACTGGGACGCCTTGGAGGCACTGACGGCACCGGACTCCCCCACCGCGGAATATGAAGCCCTCCTCATCCCCACTGACTCGGCACGGACCATCTCCGTTGTCGTGGACACCCATGTGGTTGGGACCCTGCCTGATTCCACCCTGATCTCACATTCCCAGATCGCCCGCGTCTACGCATCTGGTTTCATCCCAACCTGCACGTTGACCATCACCCCGGGCGAAAGCATTCTGGCCCGCATCTTCCTTTTCAAGACCGGTGGTGGGGTGCCCTTCAATGATCCTCCGGAAAAAACCTGGACACTTCTTCCTGCAGGTGCTCTGTGGCAGGTGGAACCCACACGGGTCTCGCCTTTCAACGACATTCCCAATGGCAGCCAGGTGCTCCTGGAACTCCGGGCCTCAGGGGATCTCATCTCGATCTACCTCAACAGTTCAGAATGCGGGATCCTCGACATGGATGCTGCCGATGCCCTCTCTGGTGCTGTTCAGGTAGCCGCAGAACGCAACCACCTCACCCTCGCCCAGGGTTGTGTCAGCCGTGCTGCCGATGGTTGTGTCTCCCTCCACATCGATGCCCTGCCTTTCAATCAGTGGACCCGGGATGACTTCGCACTTCCCCCCAATCCCCGGGAAAAATTAGTACCGTATAGCAGCGATCCCCTGTCCTACCTGGATAGCCTCAAGCAATTCATCCGGGACCATGAAGCACCCCGGGATCTGGTTAGGGAACGTCGTCAGGTGACGAGGGACTGGCTGACACGGATCAGCCCGGTAATCCTCATCCTCCTCGGGTTCGGCAACTTGGTCATCGCCGCAGCCATTGATGATCTCAGCGCCCGCGGTCTGGTTGGTGTCTTCGGGTTGTCTTTCGTCTTCATTTTCCTCGGAGCCTGGCTTAGCTTCTGCCAGAAACGTGACACTCCCCATCGCAAACAGCCACGACATTGGAACTTCCTCATCCCCATCGGAGTCAGCGCCCTGATTCCATCAGTGGTGTTTGCCAACATCGGGTTCTTCTACGATTCCCAGAACCCCACCTCACAGACCTCAAGTGCGGGAATGACCACCCTCCAGAACTTTCCGGACTTCCCCACAAGCAGATCTCTTCAGCGGTCTCCCGACCACAGCGTAGATTCCATCATCCGGGAACCTGTTACCCCGATGATGGACATCTGGCCTGAGGTCATATCAGGCAG
>NZ_CALZFS010000154.1 GCF_945649885.1 uncultured Corynebacterium sp.
GCTGCGATGGAGGCTGGCTGCGGTAGGACCTGGTTCTGGCGGGTGGGCGTCAGATAGGCGGCGAGCTGTTCGTCGAAAAGCTCTAGAAATTGTGAGGGGACCTTGCACAGAGCCCGGGTGATGGTATTCAGCCGGGGCATATCCAGATGACCGAGTTTGTCTGCAAGGGCCGATAAAAAAGGAAGCTTTTTAAGAAATCTCACAGTAAAAAGTGATGCTGCGATAAATTTCCGGGGAACGCCGGTGCGAAGATTGATCTTGAGAATGGACGTGGCTAAATCCTCATCATCATCGGGTAGTTGGGCATGCCAGAAGCGGAGTTCTTTTCGATTTCGATGAGTGATTTCGCAGCTCAGTGGGTCAGACGGGTTGGTGACGCCGTAGTAGAATATTTCAGACATGGGAACTCCTTTTAGTAGAAACCTTGTACATATGTTCTAATCTATGGCCCGGACAATGGGGGGTAGCGGATATGAGAACATCCCGCTCAAGCAGTTATCTGACCACCCCCATGGGGTCTGATAACAGCTCGACGTAGAATGGGGAACACGCGTTTTGAAAGGGGCCTCATGGCTGAGAATCGAACCGGCACTGCTGATGATGAAGAGCTGGCCACCCGCTTCGAGGAGGAAGCATTACCCCTCCTTGACCAGCTTTACGGTGGTGCGCTCCGGATGACTCGTAATCCTGCAGACGCAGAGGACCTGGTTCAGGACACCTACATCAAGGCCTATCAGGCATTCGCGAGTTTCCGGCCGGGCACCAACCTCAAGGCTTGGTTGTACCGCATCATGACCAACACCTATATCAACATCTATCGCAAAAAGCAGCGACAGCCCACGCAGACCCCCACCGAGGAAATCACGGATTACCAGCTGGTGGATACCTACTCGCATGCTTCCACGGGCCTGGAATCTGCTGAGGTGGAGGCGTTGAAGAATCTTCCTGATGGGCAGATAGCCAATGCGATGAATGAACTGAGCCCGGAGTTCCGGATGGTCGTCTATTATGCCGATGTGGAGGATCTTGCCTATAAGGAAATCGCCGAAATCATGGGCATTCCGCTCGGAACTGTCATGTCCCGACTGCATCGTGGAAGAAAACAGCTGCGGGGGATGTTGAAGGAAGTAGCGCATGAGCAAGGGATCGGCTTAGGCCACCCTGATATGAAGAAAACTTCGGAGGCAAAGAAATGATCGACAGCAATTGCGGATGCGGCTGTCCACAGGACAATTGCGGCTGCTCCGAGTTCTACGAGACGATGTATCAGCTACTTGATGATCAACTGACAGAAGAGGAATGCAGCCGTCTCCGTGCCCATGCAGCTGAGTGCCCTAATTGTGCACAGCTGCTCACCGCGGAGGCGGAGTTCCGGGATCTCCTGCGTAAATGCTGTTGCCCACCAGCTCCTACCGAGCTGCGGCAAAAGATTTCCTACCGGATCCGGGTGGAATACCGCCGGGGTTAAGGCTGGTGGCAAAAAGAAACCGCCCAGAAGAGAAATTCTCTTCTGGGCGGTTCATTATCCTATTTAGGAATTAGGGCGCTTACCGTGGTTAGCGCCTTTCTTGCGACGATCCTTGCGCTTACGTCCTCGCTTGCTCATGTGAGGTCCTCCTTTTTCTGAATGTTGATCAACCTACAACACTCTAGTCGGTGCCCGTGAGTGGAACAAAGCTGAGGTCAGTAGTTTCACCAGGCTGTGTATTTGGTTATGAATTTTAGTGTTGAGACTCAAGTGTTAGTGAAGAGCCTGCCGGGAAATGGCGAAGGTTTCAAAAACGTGTGGGGAGCGTTGTCTTTTTAGACTGCGATGCGGGCGCGACCGCGACCGCGGTTCTTGCGACGCTTGAGTGCGCGACGCTCGTCTTCGCTCATTCCGCCCCAGACGCCGGCATCCTGACCGGTTTCCAGTGCCCACGCCAGACACTGGGTGGTGACTGGGCAGCGGTTGCATACCATCTTGGCGGATGCGATCTGGGCAAGTGCAGGGCCGGAGTTGCCGACTGGGAAGAACAGCTCTGGGTCTTCTTCGCGGCATACTGCTTCGTGGCGCCAATCCATTTCGATAACTCCTTTTCGAGAAAGCCTGATAATTAGTGTTTTTCGGGCGCGCTACATAGGACCTGGGAAGGTCGCTGGGTAAGTGGAAAGTCCAGGGCATGTCAATGAAGACGCGATCCGCGTCTACTTGTTCACCTGGGGTTAATGTTGCGCTGCACCGAAGTTAAGACTCAGTTTTTACTGTGTTCTTGTTGGTACTTAGAAATCATGTCATGTACACCCAGCGTTGGCTAGACCTAAGTGGCCTTTTGTGGTTAAAGTCACATGGTTTATTGTGGAAAGTACCCCTCGCTGCCGGTCCTCGGTGGGCTGTGTCACATTATTAGTGCCGTCTATTGCTATTGAATAGTTCTTCTGCCTGTGTGTTTGCGGAATGCTGGGGTGTGGGTGGTTCGTTGTGCGGTGTCAAGTTCACAAAAGGTCAACGCAGAAACCAAGGTCATGTGACGCGCGTCTATGAAATCGATTGAGTAATTTCCCAGCGCAAACAACCTCTATAGGACTGTGTTGACTTAGTTATCCGTGGTGGATCCTCGGATGGGTGACATCCAGGTGAACAGCTAGACTCAATTCCCGTGACCACTCCAATCGTGCCGCCCACCATTCGCTGGGGCGGAATCATTGCTCTTATCCAGTCAGCCATTGGCCTCGCTTATGCCTTCTTCCTCCTCTACCGGGAGGTGATGGGCCAGAATGAGAATGACCCCAGCCTCTTCTATGAGAGTGCTGAGGCCAATACCGCCGTGGGAGTGGGAACCGCGGTGGTGATGATCATCGTCTTCGGAACTGTCCTTGCCGGCGCGATCAATATGATGCGTGGGCGTAAGTGGGGACGTGGCCCGATCATCATGCTGAACATCATTCTCTTCCCAGTGTCCTATTACATGGTCACTGGTGGGCAGCCTCTGTGGGCTGGTGCGGTCGTGCTTTCTGCGATTGCCTGCTTTGCGATGATGTTTAACGCACGCTCACTGCACTGGATGGAGAACCAGTACTGACCCCACTACTGGCCTCCGGGGGGTTGGCTGAGGCCGACGATTTCGTCGCCACGCTTTTCCACGATGGTGCTGCCTGCGACCCCGAGTGAGATCTCACCGGTGTATCCGCCCCGGTTGAGGGGGATGGTGTGCAGGGTGTCTCCGGTGTCCCAGTTGGCAACTGCGATGCCCTCAGGCGTCGGATAGAGCAGACGGTTATCGATGGCGATGCCCGTTCCGAGGGCATCGTCGAAGACCTGTCCCACGGACAGTTGTCCGGGTGTGAATAGTGCGAGGCGTTGTCCGTCAAACCAGGACATGTGGTGGGGGAGGTCTGCTGTGGCTGGTTGGAAGGGAGCGTCGGGGAAGTCGGCAGCGTCGACTGCGTGTTCTTCGAGCAGGGTTCCCTCATTGTTGTAGGTCTGGATTCTCGGGGTGGGGGCGTCCAGGTAGACAGCTGCTGAGTCCTGGCCGATGGCTACCAGTCGGGCTTCGGGGGCGTCGATGGTGATGTTGCTGGTGACTTCGGGTTCGCGGGAGTCTTCGGGCGTGGTGTCCTGGAATCGGAGGAAGACACTGCCGTCGGGGCAGGTTTCTGTCACGGCCAGTAGTTCTTTGCGGGTCATGGCTGAGGTGATGGAGCATTGGGGGAAGGGTTGCTGGCCGGCTTCCTGTTTTGCTTCGACTTCGCCGTATTCCACGGTCCGTACCAGGTCGGAGCGCCAGAGTTCCACTCGTTGCTGTCCCAGGATGCCGATGCGGTCATTGGAGGTGATCGGTGCAATGTTGTTGTCGGCTGGGGCGCTACGGGTGGCCTTGTACTGGCCTTGTGTGGCGGTGAGGGATACCACGTCGCCACAGCCCACACCGGTGCGGTAGGTGGCTACGGCTGCTTCGAAACCGGTGGACATCGAGCATAGTTCGATGTCACGTTCATAGGTCCACAGTTGTTCACCGTCGGGGGTGTAACCGGCCAGGGTGTTGGTGTCGGCTGCGACGATGACTCCTCCGGTGATGGAGGGTTTGTGGTTGCCGGGTGTGGTGTCGGGTGCCCGCCAGTTTTCCGTGAGGGTATCCGGGATGGTGGTCAGTGATTGGCTGGCCACAAAGGGTTCCGGTGCTGTGCTCAGCTCGGATCCACGGATGGGGGCTGTAACCCACACTGCTCCCACGGCGATGAGGGAGAGTGCGGTGATGGTGCCTGTCGCGATCCAGTCGGCGCGTGTTCTGCGCAGTGGTTTCTCGGACATGAGGTGTTACTTTCTGCGACGCGGTGTGCGTAGGTTTGCGCCCCCGCCGAGTACCTTTTTCGGTGGTCCGATGCTGCCGCCGACGCCTTCGGGAATGTCCAGTGCCTCATAGAGTTCCGGGGAGGTGGAGAACCACTGTGGGGGGTTGGGTTGGCCGAGTTCGAGTTCGTTGTCGATCACCGTCCATTTGAGCAGTTCGTCATAGCCGACCAGGGTGACGGCGATGCCGGTGTGGCCTGCGCGTCCGGTGCGTCCGATGCGGTGGACGTAGGTCATGGGTTCATCAGGGGTCTGGTAGTTGATGACGTGGGTGACGTCATCAATGTCGATGCCACGTGCTGCCACGTCGGTGGCCACGAGGATTTCGATGGTGCCACTGCGGAAGGCGTTGAGGGAGCGTTCGCGGGCGGGTTGGCCCATGTCGCCGTGAACGGAGCCGACGGAGAAGCCACGTGCACCGAGGTCTTCGGCGACCTGTGCGGCGGTGCGTTTGGTGCGTGTGAAGATGATGGTTTTTCCTCGTCCGCGGGCCTGGAGGATCCGGGCGGTGACGGATTCCTTATCCATGCGGTGTGCCTGGAAGACCACCTGGCGGGTGGAGGCGTGGGTGGCGGAGGAGTCTGCGGATTCCGCCCGGATGTGGACCGGTTTGTGCAGGAAGCTGCGTGCCAGAGTGAGGATCGGTCCCGGCATGGTCGCGGAGAACAGCATTGTCTGATGTTTGTGGGTCAACGCCTTCATGATCTTCTCGATGTCGGGCAGGAAACCCAGGTCGAGCATCTCATCGGCTTCATCAAGCACCAGGATGGCCACCTTGTCCAGTTGCAGGGCTTTGCGCTGGTAGAGGTCTAGGAGGCGCCCGGGGGTGCCCACGACCACGTCGACACGATTGTCGAGGGCGTCGATCTGCTCCTCATAGGGGGTTCCGCCATAGAAGGTGAACACCTTCAGCGGCAGGTTGGCGGCTGCGCGTTCGAGGTCTTCACCGACCT
>NZ_CALZFS010000155.1 GCF_945649885.1 uncultured Corynebacterium sp.
ATCGGCGAGCTACTCGCCCGGATCGAGGAACTGCGCAAGACCCTGGCTACCGAAGGGCTCTTTGATCCCGCCCGCAAGAAGCGTCTCCCCTTCCTCCCCAACTGTGTCGGTTTGATCACCGGACGTGGCTCGGCTGCGGAACGTGATGTGCTCAGCGTGGCGCGCGACCGCTGGCCAGAGGTGAACTTCCGGGTCATCAACACCGCGGTCCAGGGAGCATCTGCCGTGTCGGAGATCGTCTCCGCCCTGGGCGAACTGGATCAGGACCCAGCTGTGGACGTGATCATCATCGCCCGCGGTGGTGGTTCCGTGGAAGATCTCCTCCCCTTCTCTGAGGAAGCCCTCCAGCGCGCGGTGGCAGCAGCCCAGACCCCGGTGGTCTCTGCGATCGGGCATGAGCCGGACACCCCGATCCTGGACAACGTCGCGGACCTGCGTGCAGCAACCCCCACGGACGCAGCCAAGCGCGTGGTTCCTGATGTCAATGAGGAACGCCTACTCATCCGCCAGCTACGCGACCGCAGTGCCGCAGCCCTGCGTGGCTGGGTGGCACGTGAACAACAGGCACTGGCCTCCGTCCGCACCCGCCCGGTGCTGGCTGACCCCATGACACCGATTGTGCGCCGACGCGAGGAGATTGAACGTGGCGTCGCCCTGCTGCGCCGCGATATCAACCACCTGCTGCTCACCGAACAATCCACGGTGGCCTCACTGCGCGCCCAGGTCGCAGCACTGGGTCCCTCTGCCACACTGGCCCGCGGGTATTCCGTGGTCCAGGTGCTCCCCCGCGATGGCACCCCACCTGAGGTTGTCACCACCATTGAACAATCCCCACCCGGCAGCCAGCTGCGCATCCGCGTCGCCGACGGCTCCATCACCGCTGCGGCCATGGGCACGCAGAATGCCAACTAAAGGAGATACAACAACATGACCAACCCTGATGTCATCGGATCCGGCACCGGCAACTACTCTTTCGAACCCGTGGACACCCTGTCCTATGAACAGGCCCGCGATGAGCTGGTGGAGATCGTCAAAATCCTCGAACTCGGCCAGATGGGCCTTGATGAGTCCCTGAAGTACTGGGAACGCGGGGAAGACCTGGCACGTCGCTGCGAGGAACACCTCGCAGGAGCCTCCAAACGCGTGGAGCAGGCACTGGGTGACGCCGGGAAAAGTTAATAGAACAGCAACAATTACTCTCCCCTGAATGCGGGTCCTGCTCCCCTGTGTCACAGTGCTATGTAATTGCAATCACAATAGTGGGAGGCGTCATGTCCGCATTCAAGAAGATCCTGGCCGGGGTGACCGCGCTCTTCCTTATGTTCGCGTCATTACCGGCCACAGCCCAGGAAATCGGCACTCCCACCATGGTGGTTCTGGATAATTCTGGTTCCATGACCGCTGATGATGCCGGCGGCCAGACCCGCATTGACGTGGCCAAGCAGGCGACTACCGCGCTTATCGGCGACCTCCGCGCAACCACCCCGCTGGGGCTAACCTATTACGGGGGCAACACCGGTGAGACCGCCGCCGATCACGAGCAGGGTTGCCGGGACGTCACCCTGGTCCGTGGGCCGGAGCTTGACGACACTGAATCACTGCAGGAAGCCGTGGACGCGCTGGAACCACGGGGCTTTACCCCCATCGGCAGGGCACTGCAGGACAGTGCCGGGGAACTTCCCGACGGCGGTACCATCGTGCTGGTTTCTGATGGCATCGCCAACTGCACCCCACCTGATGTCTGTGAGGTTGCCGAAGATCTTGCCGAAGCCGGGGTAGACCTGGTGATCAACACCATCGGATTGAATGTGGATGAGGCAGCACGCGCTGAACTGGAATGCATCGCCGGCGCAGCTGGTGGGACCTACACCGATGCCAGGGACGCAGACTCCCTCACCGAAGCACTCAAACGTGCCACCACCCGCCAGTATGTGACCTATGAATCACACCTGGACACCATTGAAGGCAGTCTAGAGGAAGATCAGGCGACCATGGTTCCAGAAGATATTGAGAGTTTCTCTACCAATCTCCCTCCTTCTGATGAACCTGAGAACATCATTTCCGGGGGCAAATCCGTGTACTGGCGCATCCCGGTACCTGAAGGTGAACGGATCAATGTCTCGGTCAACACCGTGGAGGACCCCACGGTACTAACATTCCTACCTGGATTATTCGGGCTGCGGGCCGATCTGCAGTCCAGCAGCGCTGATATCCCCGGTGTCCATGATCTGTGCACCCACCGCTCCACCACCGATGATTCAGCACTCACGGTGGTCGGTCCCCAGACGGCCTCTGTCATCTCTGAGGTCTCCGGCTCTGACAACTGCGAAGATGCTGAGATGATCCTGGAGGTGGAACGCAAGGGTGAATACCGCGCTGATTCAGATCTTCCGGTGGAGATCACCATCACCCGATTCGGAAAGGTCAATGACTCCACCGTTGGCAGTTCCACCGAAGTGGTCAAGGATGCAGGTCTTCCCGCAGCTGCTGATGAGGATGAACCGGTGGACACCACGCCCGGGATTTGGTTCGATGACGCCGCTAAGCTGGATGCCGCGGGTATGAAGGTCACCACGGACATTGTTGCCGGTGAAACACACTTCTACAAGGTTCCGGTCGGCTATGGGCAGATGCTGCGTGGCGGCATCCGGGCAGTATCCAACCAGGAGGAGGACACCGGCGAGAACACCATCGGTGATGCCCTCCACCTCAATGCCTATAACTCTGCGCGTGCCGCGGTGCGCCTCACCAAGGACAAACCCTCATCACGGGTGTCAGAGAATTTTCATGAATTCTCCCACTTCTCCCCCATCAGCTACGGCAATCTGGAGGGCACCGGCCAGACAGGTGATACCTGGCTGGGCGGCGAACAGTACCTGGCTGTCACTTACATGCCCTTCAGCGAAGATGAAGATATCTCCGCGGATCAGCAGTTGAGCACGCTGCACTATGAACTGGTGATGGATGCTGCCGGTGAAGTGGTGGAGGGGCCGGAGTTTGTTGAATCAGCATCAGCATCAACTGAAACTTCCATATCCACTGAGACGACCACCGCAGCGCAGGAGGATGAGGATTCCAGCCTCTTCACCAAGGTGGCAGCCGGAGCCGGGCTGGTGCTGATCATCGGGCTGATCGTGGCCTTCTTGATGCGGGGCAGGAAACGTTCTTAGTCGTCCAGGGGCTGTGCTGCGATGGCTGATGAGATGAGTTCATTGAACTCCTCATCAGTTGCAGCGCCGGAGAGCAGGATGCGGGCATCTTCAAGATCAACCACACGCAGGTCACGGACCTCACTGTCCTCGGAGACAAAGATCTCCACGGTATGGCCATCAAGGCCATAGGATTCAGAGAAGTCACGCCAACGGCCGTCATAGCCTTCCACAGCATCCTGGACGGTTTCCCCGCTCTGGGTCAGCTGGATGTAGCCGGTGTCCTCAGTGATATATCCGATCACGGGTGCCGGGGTGTCATCCACCATGGAACGACGCGCTGAGTTGGTGACCCACCCTTCAGGGATGGCAGGCTCACGCACGGCGAACTCCATGCCGCGGGCCTCCATGGAAATAAATGTTGAAGCATCAACCTCGGGGACCTGCCCCTGTTCCGGTGCACCCGGGTTCCACGTACACATGCCGGTGAAGCCCACTGCCCCCACCATCACAACACCAGTGACGATGAGAGACAGGATGATGTCCCTGCTTCCCTGAAAAATTCTCGGTCGATTGTCAGCCACCCGCATAGTATGGCATGAAAATAGCCCCTCCCCCTCTTTCGGGTGCGGTAAAACCAAACGTCAGGACAAAAAGGTGCAAGAATAGACAACGTATCGGTTCAGTCCACTTTGTCTATAACCGTGCCCATTTTTCCATAGAACGACGCCCTGACAGCGCAGACCACCACCACTTTTGATGGTTTCGCGCCGGAAGGGCAGGTAACTTCAGCGCCCTCAGGAGGCCAAAAACATGAACGCACATCACCCAGAACAGCCGGATCGTAACCTCGCAATGGAACTGGTGCGGGTTACGGAAGCAGCCGCACTGGCATCCGGACGTTGGGTTGGTCGCGGGATGAAGAATGAGGGCGATGGCGCCGCAGTTGATGCCATGCGCAAGCTCATCAACTCCGTGACTATGAAGGGCGTCGTTGTTATCGGCGAGGGCGAGAAGGATGAAGCCCCGATGCTGTACAACGGTGAAGAGGTCGGCACCGGTTTCGGTGCTGAGGTTGACATCGCCGTAGACCCGGTCGACGGCACCACCCTCATGGCAGAGGGCCGCCCCAATGCCATTTCCGTTCTTGCAGCTGCAGAGCGTGGCTCCATGTACGACCCATCTGCCGTCTTCTACATGAAGAAGCTGGCTGTCGGCCCAGATGCTGCCGGCAAGGTGGACATCGAAGCACCTGTTGCCCACAACATCAACGCTGTGGCCAAGGCCAAGGGCGTTGCTGCATCTGACGTGACCGTCATGGTCCTCGACCGCCCACGCCACATTGAGCTCATCGCTGACATCCGTCGCGCCGGTGCCAAGGTCCGTCTGATTTCTGACGGTGACGTTGCCGGCGCTGTCGCGGCAGCCCAGGACTCTAACTCCGTGGACATGATGCTGGGCACCGGTGGCACCCCAGAGGGCATCATCACCGCCTGCGCCATGAAGTGCATGGGTGGAGAAATTCAGGGCATCCTCGCTCCGATGAATGACTTCGAACGTCAGAAGGCCAACGAAGCCGGTCTGAAGCTGGACACCGTCCTGCACACCAATGACCTGGTTTCTTCCGATAACTGCTACTTCGTGGCAACGGGTGTGACCAACGGTGACATGCTCCGTGGTGTGTCCTACCGTGCCAATGGTGCAACCACCCGTTCCCTGGTCATGCGCTCCAAGTCCGGCACCATCCGCCACATCGAGTCAGTCCACCAGCTTGCCAAGCTGCAGGAATACTCCGTGATTGATTATAGCGTGCAGCCTTAATCCCCCACGCTCCACAACGCCATCTTCCCCACCAGGGGAAGGTGGCGTTTTTGCGTTCCCCACCCCTGAAACCCCTGCGCAACTGTCGACTCCACTCCGGATAATCC
>NZ_CALZFS010000156.1 GCF_945649885.1 uncultured Corynebacterium sp.
AGGTAACTGGCTCTGCCCCACCACCCACACCAGCATCGCCGTGATGGGTGGCAATGTGGTGGATCTGCGGGAAGCCCGTTTCGAGAGCGGGGACATCACGATCACCGCATTCACTCTCATGGGCGGAATCGACATCATCGTGCCGGAGGGCGTGCAGGTGATCTGTGATGGCATCGGATTGATGGGTGGGTTCGGTGCAACAGCACACAAGGAGGTTCGGATCAGACCTTCATCCCTGCCTGCCGACGCTCCGGTGGTGCGGGTGAAGGGTCTGGCGGTCATGGGTGGGGTCGGCGTGACCACCAAACCTCGCGACTAAGCGCCAGCGGGTATCGACAATCCCAGGCCAACACCACACGTCCCACCCATGGCACATGTTGTTCCATTGGTGGCACAAAAAGGAGGAAGGGCCCACGCTGAGATTCTATTGCAGAATCTCAGCGTGGGCCCTTCCCGTTCAGCGACCAGTTATTGCTCAGTGCTGGAAAAGCATTTCCTTGCTCTAGAAAGCCTCATCCAGTGGGACGGAGGCACCGGTGAATTCACCGAAGCCGTCGTCGCCGTAGATTGACTCGCCATAGGTCGGAATCGAGTATGCAGCATTGCGTGCAGCCTCGGTTGGCTTGATGGAGATGTTGCGGTAACGGGCGATACCGGTACCAGCCGGGATCAGCTTACCGATGATCACGTTCTCCTTCAGACCGATCAGCTTGTCAGAGCGCTTGTTGATGGCAGCATCGGTCAGCACTCGTGTGGTCTCCTGGAAGGAGGCCGCGGACAGCCAGGACTCGGTTGCGAGGGAGGCCTTGGTAATACCCATGATCTCGGAACGCAGCTCTGCCGGCTGACCACCATTGGAGATCGCCTCGGAGTTTGCCAGCTTCGCCTCGGAGAGGTCCACGAGAGAACCTGGGAGGAACTCGGTGGAACCGGACTCGATGACAGTACCGCGACGCAGCATCTGGCGGATGATGATCTCGATGTGCTTATCGTGGATGGCCACACCCTGTGCACGGTAAACAGCCTGGACCTCATCAATGAGGTGCTGTTCAACGCCACGACGACCCAGAATCTCCAGGACGTCATGAGGATCGGCTGCGCCACGGAGCAGACGGGTACCAACGGTGACGCGGTCACCCTCGGCCAGGGTGCGCTCGATGAACGCACTCGGGTTGGATTCCATCGGCACGCGCAGGGAGGAAAGACCCTGGCGCTTGGACAGCTTCTCGTAGACAACGTTGTCTGAACCATCATCAGGAACGATGGTCAGAGTGTAGAAGTTGCCTTCATCCTCAAGGTGGATGACACCGTCAGCAGAGGCGATCGGTGCACGGTTCTTAGGAACACGTGCCTCGAACAGCTCCTGAACACGGGGCAGACCGCCGGTAATATCGCCACCGACACCACCCTGGTGGAAGGTACGCATTGTCAGCTGGGTACCAGGCTCACCAATGGACTGTGCAGCGACAATACCGACAGCCTCTCCGATATCGACCTGGTTGCCGGATGCCATGGACTTGCCGTAGCACTTGGCGCAGACACCGGTCGGGGTCTGGCAGGTCAGCACGGAGCGGACCTTGACCTGTTCAATACCGGCCTCAACGAGGAGATCGATGTTGAGCTCGGTCAGGTCGGTGCCTGCCTCGAGGAGAACCTCGCCGGCAGCGTTGGTGGCGTCGCCAGCCAGGACACGACCGGAGACGGAGGTCTCGATCAGATCATGGCGGGTGTAGCCGGACACAGCACCGGTGGCATTCAGAACCTCTGTGGCGACCGGGACGCGAACGCCCTGGCGGGTGCCACAGTCTTCGACGCGGACAATGACATCCTGGGCGACGTCAACAAGACGACGGGTCAGGTAACCGGAGTCAGCGGTACGAAGCGCGGTATCGGCAAGTCCCTTACGGGAACCGTGGGAGTTGTTGAAGTACTCGAGAACGGTCAGGCCTTCACGGAAGGAAGTCTTGATCGGGCGGGTGATGTAGTCACCCTTCGAGTTAACAACCATTCCCTTCATGCCTGCAAGGGTCCAGATCTGACGCATGTTACCGGCAGCACCGGACTTGACGATCATCGGAATGGGGTTGTCGTCAGGATAGATATCCTCGACAGCCTGACCGACTTCGTCGGTTGCGTCCTTCCAGAGTTCAACCAGACGGTCGTAGCGCTCACGGCCGGTGAGCTTACCGCGGCTGTACTTGGTTTCGATCTGACGTGCTGTAGCCTCGTAGCGGTCAAGAATCTCGTCCTTGTTCGGGAGAACCAGAACGTCGGACATGGCGATGGTGACACCCGAGCGGGTGGACCAGTAGAAGCCGGCGTCCTTCATCTTGTCCATGGTCTGCGCCACGGTGATCATCGGGTAGCGGGCAGCGAGGTCATTGACCACGTCGCCAAGCATGATCTTGTCGGAACCGGATCCCTTACGGAGCATGACGCCCTCGAGGTACGGGTAGTTCCACGGCAGGATCTCGTTGAACATGACACGGCCCAGGGTGGTGGTGGCAAGCCAGGTGTCGCCCTGCTTCCAACCATCCGGGAACAGTTCATCTTCGAGTTCTGCTGCTGGGCGCAGGTGATCAAGACGGATCTTGATCGGTGCCTGCAGTCCGAGAACGCCACGGTCGTAGGCCATGATGGCCTCCGCGTAGGAAGAGTAGACACCCTTCTCCGGACCGTTCTCATCAGCTGGCTGGTAGCAGCCCTGACCGCCGAATTCCTCTGGGGACTTCTCAAGGGTCAGGTAGTACAGGCCGGTCACCATGTCCAGACGTGGCATGGCCAGTGGCTTACCGGACGCCGGGGACAGGATGTTGTTGGAGGCCAGCATCAGGATGCGTGCCTCAGCCTGTGCTTCAGCGGACAGCGGCAGGTGAACTGCCATCTGGTCACCATCGAAGTCGGCGTTGAACGCTTCACAGGCCAGTGGGTGCAGCTGGATGGCTTTACCCTCAACAAGGACAGGCTCGAAAGCCTGGATACCCAGACGGTGCAGGGTCGGTGCACGGTTCAGCATCACTGGGTGCTCGGAGATGGCCTCTTCGAGGACATCCCACACCTCTGGTCGCTGACGCTCAACCATGCGCTTGGCTGACTTGATGTTCTGTGCGTACTCGTTTTCCACGAGACGCTTCATCACGAACGGCTTGAACAGCTCGAGAGCCATCAGCTTCGGCAGACCACATTCGTGGAGGCGCAGCTGAGGACCAACGATAATGACTGAACGGCCAGAGTAGTCAACACGCTTACCCAGCAGGTTCTGACGGAATCGACCCTGCTTGCCCTTGAGGAGGTCAGACAGGGACTTCAGCGGACGGTTGCCCGGTCCGGTGACCGGACGTCCACGACGACCGTTGTCGAAGAGGGCGTCCACAGATTCCTGCAGCATGCGCTTCTCGTTGTTCACGATGATCTCGGGTGCACCGAGTTCAATCATGCGCTTGAGGCGGTTGTTGCGGTTGATCACGCGACGGTACAGGTCATTCAGGTCGGAGGTGGCGAAACGGCCACCGTCGAGCTGAACCATCGGGCGCAGCTCTGGCGGGATCACTGGGATCGCGTTCAGAACCATGCCGGCTGGGTCGTTACCGGAGCGCTGGAATGCAGCGACAACCTTGAGGCGCTTGAGCGCACGCATCTTCTTCTGGCCCTTGCCATTCTGAATGATGTCGCGCAGCTCTTCTGCCTCAGCGTCAAGGTCGAAGTTGCGGATGAGGCTCTGGATGGACTCTGCACCCATGCCGCCGGTGAAGTAATCCTCGTAACGGTCAACAAGCTCGTCGTAGAGCCTCTCGTCACGGATCATCTGCTTCGGGGCGAGCTTGATGAAGGTCTGCCAGATTTCCTCTAGGCGGTCGATTTCACGCTCGGAGCGCTCACGAATGTGCTGCATTTCCTTCTCAGCAGCATTCTGAACCTTGCGGCGTGCGTCGGCCTTGGCACCGGCAGCCTCGAGTTCCGCGAGGTCCTCTTCGAGCTTCTCAGCACGATCGGCGATATCGGTTTCGGCGTCTGCCTCAACGTCCTTCTTCTCCAGAAGCATTTCTGCTTCCAGGGTCGACTGATCGCTGTGGCGGGCCTCCTCATCGACACTGGTGATGATGTTCGCACCGAAGTAGATGATGAGGTCCAGGTCCTTCGGAGCAAGGTCCAGAAGGTAGCCAAGACGTGATGGGACACCCTTGAAGTACCAGATGTGGGTTACCGGTGCGGCGAGCTCAATGTGGCCCATGCGCTCACGGCGAACCTTGGACTTGGTCACCTCAACGCCACAGCGTTCACAGATGATGCCCTTGTAGCGGACACGCTTGTACTTACCGCAGGCGCACTCCCAGTCGCGGGTTGGACCGAAAATACGCTCGCAGAACAGACCGTCCTTCTCAGGCTTGAGGGTTCGGTAGTTGATGGTCTCCGGCTTCTTGACCTCACCCTTGGACCAGCGGCGGATGTCGTCGGCGGTGGCCAGGCCGATGCGGAGCTCATCGAAGACGTTTACGTCGAGCACGTAAAACTCCCTTTCACCCCAGTACCATCTTCATGGTCACCGGGGGATGTTGGCTTGATTTCTAACGTGTGTTGGTTGATCTGCTATGCGGTATCAGCGTCGGAACGCTCGTCACGGGACAGGTTGATGCCCAGTGAGGCGCCTGCCTGATCGAAGTCGTCATCGTCGCCCGCGAGTTCCATCGGAGTGCCGTCAGCGGAGAGAACCTCCACGTTGAGGCAGAGCGACTGGAGCTCCTTGAGGAGAACCTTGAAGGACTCAGGAATTCCTGGATCCGGGATGTTCTCGCCCTTGACAATTGCCTCGTAGACCTTGACACGGCCGACCACGTCATCGGACTTGATGGTCAGGAGTTCCTGCAGGGTGTAGGCAGCGCCGTATGCCTGCATTGCCCACACCTCCATCTCGCCGAAACGCTGTCCACCGAACTGTGCCTTACCACCCAGCGGCTGCTGGGTGATCATGGAGTACGGGCCGGTGGAACGGGCGTGGATCTTCTC
>NZ_CALZFS010000157.1 GCF_945649885.1 uncultured Corynebacterium sp.
TCGGCCGTGAGTTTTTTGCGCAAGGATTCGATGCGGGAAAGAAGCTCACCGATGCCGACGTGGCGTATATCCGTGGTCCACAAACTAAAGGTTCCGCGGCCGGCATAAAACGCAGGCTTGCCATAGACCACCACGCGGTCGCCGTCTTTGAGCGGGGTGGGGCGGTTACGGATGATCTCCGTGGGACAGGTCAGCTGAACAGAGACTTCCTGTTCCACATCGCGCAAGGTCAGATAGGAGAGTTTCCAATTGGGTTTGACGTTGATCTGGGCAAGCTGGCCCTCCACCCACAGGTGGCCGAGACGCTCAATCCAGTTCTTGACCTGGGTGTTGACTTCTCTGACCGGCCAGGGTGAATCCGGCGTTGATTTCGCAGACGGCACAGGTGTGTGACCCTCCTTATTCCATCGGCAATAAGTGAATTTTCCCGCATTATTCCGTATTTAAACTGGTAGTAGGCGTGCACTACCACTAAAACCACGGTCAACGGGAAGGTTTGAGCCTCTAGTCTAGGTCTTTTGCCAAACGTTGGATACGCTGGGAGCCATGAGCTCACCTTTAACCAGCCCCAGCCCTAAAACCGGAAAGAAGATTCTGCTTGCTGCCCCCCGCGGATACTGCGCCGGTGTTGACCGTGCCGTAGTCACCGTGGAGCGTGCACTCGAGGAGTATGGTGCTCCCGTGTACGTGCGCAAGGAGATCGTGCACAACCGTTATGTTGTGGACACCCTCGCTGAAAAGGGTGCCATCTTTGTCGATGAGGCTTCGGAAGCACCGGAAGGTGCCCACATGGTGTTCTCCGCACACGGCGTCAGCCCTGCCGTCCATGCAGAGGCTGAGGCCAAGAACCTCAAGACCATTGACGCCGCCTGCCCACTGGTGACCAAGGTCCACAATGAGGTTCGTCGTTTTGCCAAGCAGGGTTTCCACATCCTCTTCATCGGCCATGAGGGCCATGAGGAGGTGGAAGGCACCATGGGACACTCCCTGGAGCGCACCCACCTGGTGGATGGCCTTGACAGCATCCCGAACCTACCGGCATTTCTTGCTGATGAGGCGAACCTGATCTGGCTGTCCCAGACCACCCTTTCTGTGGATGAGACCATGGAGATCGTCCGCGAACTCAAGAACACCTACCCGCAGTTGCAGGATCCACCATCTGATGACATCTGCTACGCCACCCAGAACCGCCAGGTTGCGGTCAAGGCGATCGCACCACGTTGCGATCTCATGATCGTGGTCGGTTCCACCAACTCCTCCAACTCGGTCCGCCTTGTTGAGGTTGGCCTCCAGGCCGGCGCCAAAAACGCCTACCTGGTTGATTACGCCCACCAGATCGATGAGGCCTGGCTCGAGGGTGTGGAGACCATCGGAATCTCCTCCGGTGCTTCCGTGCCTGAGATCCTGGTTCAGGGTGTCATTGAGCGCCTTGACGGCTACGGCTTCGACGATGTTGAGGAAGTCACCTCAGCAGCTGAGAAGATCGTGTTCTCACTGCCTCGCGTACTACGCCCGGCGCGTACCAGTTCTTAAGCGCTAACAGAAAATGCCCCTCAAATTTTTGAGGGGCATTTTCTAGCTGTACAGGTCATCATCCAAGGACTTGCGTCTACGGGGCTTGGGGGGTCGTGCTTGTCGAGGCTCCACCGGGCCCGGCTGCTGGGGTTGCGGGGGAGGTGCGACCTGGGGGCCCGGGGTCGGTGCGAAATCCGAGTGCTGGGCAACCTGCTGGCGGCGTTCCTGGCTGCGACGGATCAGCTCATCGACGGTGACCTGGCTACCCGGCCTGTCCTGCATCCGTCGTGAGGAAGGCCGGGCGCGGGTGGATTGCGCCCGTGCACGGCTGGCCACGGTGGTGTTGGCACGATCCTCCTCACGCCGGGCCCTGCGGGCCTGCTCGCCACTGGTCTGCAGATGCTGCTGATTACGGCGCAGCAGCATGATTCTGGCCACCCCAATCAATGCAGATACCAAGGTGACCAGGATGAGGGCGGGGAACATCTCCGCCAGGGGATAGATCGCGGTGAGGATCGCAGTTGCTGACACTCCCTGCCCGCCGGCAATACCCTGTTGGGAGACGAACCAGGCGGTCAGTGGTGTGAAAATACCAAAGAGGATGGGCATGGACGCCACGGTGAGGAATAGTCCACGAGCCTCCACCAGCAGGGCCACACCCAGGCTGCCGATGATGAACAGCAGCTGATAGGGCAGTCCGATATCACCCAGCAGCAGGCTCAACAACAAGCCGGTGATCAGCGATGCGAAGACAACGGCAGGACCGGACCAGGTGGGCAAACCCACAAAGGGGGCCTGTCGATCTGATCTGGAACTTCTCCTCGGTGATGCTGATCCATGTGACACGTGTTGATACATTACCGGTCTTTATCGGAAAACTGGACTTCACTCCCGAGTGCTATGACTCAAACCCCGTTTCAGGGGGCCGTGGAAGCAATTATTTCCGGCGTAGAAAATCAATTGTCTGCGAGGCAAACTTCCGGCCCGTGGACAGTCGCTTCTTCAACAACGTGCGGCGGATCTCATTGGGATCCGCCACCGGCAGCGGTGCCCGGTAGTCCGGCAGGGGAGCATCCTCAGGCTTATGCTGCGGCAGAACACTGCGGTAATAATCCTTACGCAGCTGGATACCCTGACCTTCAGAATGGCGCCCCGCAAGCGGGCCGAAAGGACTGATGTAGTTGATGTCCTCGGCTGTTTTCTCACCGGCCTGCAAAGAGGTGATGTCCTGGAAATAACGGAAGGCCACAGCAATCATGGCTGCCACCGGCACCGCCAGGAACGCACCAATGATGTTAAACAACGTACCGCCGACCGTGACAGACAGCAGCACAATCACCGGGTGCAGGTTCATGGCCTTGGACTGCAACAGTGGGGAGAGGATATTACCCTCGATCTGCTGCACAGCCACCACGATGATCAACACGATCACAGCTTCCGTGAAACCAAGTGACACCAGAGCGATCAGCACCGCGAGGGCACCCGCGGTGAACGCGCCGATGATGGGGATGAAACCGGCCACGAAGGTGATCACCGACAGTGCAAACGCCATCGGTACACCCACCAGCATCAAGCCGATGCCGATGAAGAAGGCATCCACCGCGGAGACAATCGCCTGGGCCCGGATGAAGCCAGCCAGGGTGGTCCATGCGCGGGTGAGCAGCTCAGTCAAGTGCCAACCGGAGGTCTCACCGACAGCCTGACGTGCCCACGGCAGGAAACGGTCACCGTCCTTGAGGAAGAAGAACGTGAGAACCAGAACCACACCCAGGGTGATCACCACACTGGTGGCCATGCCGATGCCGGAGAAGATCTCACCGGCGATCGTGCCCGCTTGATTCTGCAACCAGGCGGCAACCTCATTGAAGAAGTTAGTCAGGTCATCAGAATCCAGATTGAAAGGCTCACCCTGCAACCACAACTGCACACTAAGAATGCCATCAAATACCTGGTAATACAGCGTCTGAGACTGCCGCCCGATGCTTGGTGCAATCAACCAGAACACACCCGCGATGACAGCGAAGAAAATAATGATGGTGACCATGGCAGCTGCGGCCGGTGGAAACTTCAACCTGCGCAACCACATATTTGGCGTGGACAACACTGAGCACACGATCAGCGCCAGAATCACCGGCAGCACACCACGCCACAACTGCCCCAGAATCAACCATCCGACATAGCCGGCAGCAATGATGAGCAGCACACGCAGGCACCACATGGAGACATGACGCAGGCTTTCACCGATCACCACGGAACGATCAATGCGCGCCGGGTAATGCTGATGATCATCATCGTCGGGGGCTGTTTCCTGCATGACAGGTAGCGCCTCATTGGTATCTGCATCCACGAAGGCTTCAAGCTTCTCCGGAAAATCATCCATCTTTGCCACGATTACCTATTGTGCCCCTAAATGGGACCCAAAGGCGGAGACACCCCCACGAATTCTCGTGGAGGTGTCTTCAGGGATTGCTTATCTGCAGTGAATGCCGGTGCACTTTATGGCCGTTCAAACTCCTGCTCGATCAGCAGTGTGTCAGTGGCATAGGGGGAGGAGCCGAAGGCGCCACTGCGCTCATCGGTAGTTTTACGCAGCGCTAGTGCACTGAAGACCAGGCCGCCCCAGATGATGATGATGAACAGGGACATCATGATGATGGCTGTTGTGCTCATGCTTAAGCCCTACCTTCCGGGATGGTGTCGGTGACAATCGGAATCGCATGGGAATCCTCAGTGGCATCAAATGCCATGATCGGAACATCAGACTTCCAACGGCGCGGCCTGTGGAGCTTGCGGCTGAATTCCGGCATGACACCGAAGTCCGAACCGGGAGGACCATCCACATTGAGGTGCCCGGGCCACGGAATCATCGGCGCAACAATGGCGACCAGGAGGATGATCCCCAGAACCGCCCAACCGAAGATCGCAACCTGAATTTCGGAGTACCCGCCATAGGGTTCCTGCGACAGGGTGATCAGTTCCTGAACCAGGGTGAAACCCAGAACCAAAGTGGTGACGTTGACAACACAGATGCGCCAGATGGTGTTCACACGGAATGAGGACACCGCATTGAGGTGCATGGAGAACTCATCAATACGACGCAATACCCAGTCCACGGTGATGACCACGATCAACGCAATGGCCACGATACCGACGTTATTGGTGAACTTATCCATGATGTCCAGCGACGCCAGGCCGGAGGTGGTGGAAAACAGAGCCAGGGAGATGGCAGCCATGACCACACCGACGCTAATGGCTGCAGTCTTACGCTTGAGATCAAACTTGTCCTTGACCGCGGAGACCACAACCTCCAGCAGTGAGAACAGGGAGGTGAAGCCAGCGATGAACAAGGAAGCGAAGAACAGGAAGCCGAAGAGCCCACCCAGCGGCATCTGGTTGATGATGGCTGGGAAGGCTACAAACGCCAGACCGATGCCGGAGGTGGC
>NZ_CALZFS010000158.1 GCF_945649885.1 uncultured Corynebacterium sp.
AAGCGGACCATCTTGAGGTTCTGTGATTCATTCCAGCCGACGGCGGCGCGTGCCCAGGTGCCGATGCGGCCGGTGACACGCTGTTCGGAGGTGTGGCCCACGACGCTGACGCGTGGGATGCCCATGCGGGTGAGGATGTAGCCGAATTCGCGGTCGCCGTGGGCTGCCTGGTTGAGGTTCATGAAGTCCATGTCGATGGAGGACCATGGGAGCTGCTCATTGGCCTGGGTATGCAGGTGCAGCAGTGGCTTGCGCAGCGCATCAAGGCCGCGGATCCACATCTTGGCTGGTGAGAAGGTGTGCATCCAGGCGATGACACCGACGACATTCTTGTTGGCACTGGCTTCTACCATGGCATCCAGGATGGCGTTGGAATCAGTCAGGGTTTCGCGCCACACAACCTTGACGGGGATGTCGGAGGAGGCGTTGATGTTATCCACCACGGACTGTGACTGCTCGGCAACCTCGCGGAGGGTCTCCTCACCGTAGAGGTGCTGACTTCCGGTGAGGAACCAGATTTCCTTGCCGTCGAATGGGTTCTTCATCATGATGATCTATTCCTTATTAATGGAGGGGTGTTCAGGAAGCCGGGGGTGGCTTATTTTCCGTAGACGTTCTGGTAGCGGTCGAAGAGTGAATCGACAGCTTCTTCAGGAACCAGGGTGGGTTCACCGATGGTGCGGGCCAGGTGTGCGGCCTTGGAGACTTCCTCCACCATGACGGCGGCCTTGACGGCCGCCTTGCCGTCCTTGCCGATGGTGAATGGACCGTGGTTCTTCATCAGTACTGCCGGGGAACGGGAATCCTTGAGGGTGTCCACGATGCCGCGGCCGATGGAGTCATCACCGATGATGGCGAACGGGCCGATCGGGATGGGTCCGCCGAACTCATCAGCCATCATGGTGAGGGTGCAGGGCACCTCCTCCCCCAGTGAGGACCACGCGCAGGCGTAGGTGGAGTGGGTGTGCACGATGCCACCCACGTGATCCATGTGCTTGTACACATAGGCGTGTGCCGCGGTATCAGAGGATGGGGAACGGTCGCCGTCGATCATCTGCCCCTCGGTGTCGCAGACCACCATGGATTCCGGGGTGAGCTCGTCATAGGAGACGCCGGATGGCTTGATCACAAACAGGTCGGCAACGCTGGGGCCTGCTGCTTCATCAACCACCACGCGCTGGGAGACGTTGCCGGCGGTCCACACGACCAGTCCCCACCGGGGCAGTTCAGCATGCAGGTCGGATACGATCTGGCGGGTCGTGGCGACCTTCTCCTGCACCGCTGCCGGGTAGTCGGTCAGTTGCCTGGTTGTTGTGGTCATGAGGATTCTCCGTCTCTTGAATATCTGAAAGGTTGTTGGTGTCGGGGAGCTTTAGTGCTTGGCGACAGGCAGCGCGCCCACCGCGGAATGTTCGAGCACCAGTCCCCGCTTGAAGGACTCCAGGTAGGTGGCAAAGCCTGCGACGTCGCGGGGTTCCGGCTGCTTGGGTTCCACGGTGGTACCGGCGAAGATGCTCTCGGTGAGGAAGTGATCAAGGGTTTCCTCCTTGTTCTCCTCGCAGGCGTCCATGTAGAGGGCGAGGAGTGCAATACCCCAAGCGCCGCCTTCGCTGGCACTTTCCGCCAGGCCGATCGGAGTGTTGAGTGCTGCGGCCAGCATGCGCTGGGCAACTCCGGCGGTGCGGAAGAGACCACCGTGGGCGTAGAGTTCATCAACTTCCACGCCGTCGTCCTCGAGGATCTGCATTCCCATGGCCAGGGTGGCGAATGCCGAGTACAGCTGGGCGCGCATGAAGTTCGCCAGGGTCAGGTTGGCTTCTGGGGTGCGGGCCAGCAGTGGGCGACCATCGGCCAGTCCTGCGATCGGCTCCCCGGAGACGAAGTTGTAGGTGAGCAGTCCGCCACCATCAGCCTCACCGTGGAGGGCTTCGGTGAGTATGGCTGCATAGACCTCATCCATGCTGGTGATCTTGAACTTGCCAAAGGCCAGGGCGACTTCACTGAACAGTTCAATCCAGGTGGACAGCTCCTGGGCACCGTTGTTGCAGTGCACCATCGCCACCGGGCGGCCATCCGGGGTGGTCACCGGATCCACCTCGGTGTGGTTGGGGACAGTGTCCTCCAGCACGATCATCGCGAAGATGCTGGTGCCGACGCTGACATTGCCGGTGCGGGGACGGATGGAGTTGGTGGCGACCATGCCGGTTCCGGCATCGCCTTCCGGTGGGCACAGTGGGATACCCGGCTTGAGTGCACCGGTGGGATCCAGCAGGCGGGCGCCTTCCACGGTGAGTTTTCCGGCAGTGTCACCGGCGTTGCGGACCTGCGGGAGCAGGCTCTTCAGTGGCTTGCCCGCAGTAGGCACCTTGGCGCGAGACTGGGCGAGTTCATCGAAGGTGTCCAGCATGGTCTGGTCATAATCGGCGATGGTGGAGTCAATCGGGAAGACACCTGCGGCGTCACCGACACCCAGGACCTTCTCACCGGTGAGCTTCCAGTGGACATAACCAGCCAGGGTGGTGAGGAAGGCGACCTCACCGACGTGCTCCTCCTTGTCCAGCAGTGCCTGGAAGTAGTGGGCAACGGACCAGCGCAGGGGGATGTTCACACCGAAGTTCTCGGTGAGGATCTCGGAGGCTTCACCGGTGTAGGTGTCACGCCAGGTGCGGAAAGGCACCAGCTGGGTGTCTGAATCATCAAAGGCCAAGTAGCCGTGCATCATCGCTGAGATGCCCATGGATTTAAAGCTCCGGGGGCGAACTCCGAACTTCGTGTGGATATTAGCGATCAGATCTTTGAGACAGTCCTGGAGGCCTATCCAGACGTCAGCAAGCGCATAGCTCCAGTGCCCCTCAACCAGGGAATTCTGCCATTCATGGGAGCCAGTGGCGGCAGGAGTGCCATCTGGAAGCGTCAGACATGCCTTAATTCGGGTTGATCCCAGTTCAATACCAATGGTGGCATGTCCAGCTGAAATGATCTCTGCTGCATGGGTCGTCCATGAGATGGACCGGGGATCCATGGGATTCTCCTGCATGTGAAACTCCTTTTCCTTGAGGGGCAGCACCCCACCGGGGCGGGATGGCTCGATGCTGAGATGAATGCCCGGCCAGCAGTCACATCAACTGGGGCTCGGATTTCCTTGTTGTTATCGCTAACATTATTACCTGAGTGCCATTTTTACCCCCAAAGCGTGAACTGTCAAGGAGCAATCCCACTTCACACCCGCGATGGCAGTCCGGTTCCAGCCCATCCCCCCTGCCAGAAAGGTCTGCTGACATGCACACCACACCCCGTCCACCACTACCGATGAGCGGGACGCAGCACCGCCTGACCCACGGCACCTACACTGCGGAGATCGCCTCAGTCGGGGCGTCGCTACGCAGTTTGAAGTTCGGACAGCGAAACCTCATCGCCCCCTTCAAAGCCGATGAGATCCGCCCCTGCTTCCACGGCGCAGTACTCGCCCCCTGGCCGAACCGCCTGACAGATGGCCACTTCACCCATGAAGGACAGGGCCACCAGCTTCCGCTGTCCGAACCGGAACGTGGCAACGCTCTACATGGACTGACCGCCTGGCTCAACTGGAGCACCCGCGAAAAAACAAGCTCATCGGTCACCCTGGGTGCCACCCTGGTACCCCAGCCCGGATACCCCTGGCACCTGGAACTACTCACCACCTACAGGCTCTCCGACGATGGCCTGTCCTGGTCCGTTGAAGCAAGAAACTGCGGACAGGGCAATGCACCCTACGGTGTGGGCACCCACCCGTACCTCTCCGCGGGAACCGGCACCGCCGATGACTGGACCCTCCACATCCCCGCCGGTCAGGTAATGGAATCCACCCCCGAGCGCCTCCTACCCAAGGCGCAGCACCTGGTGGAGGACTTCCTGGACGGTGAACTGGACTTCCGCAACCCACGCACAGTCAACACCACCAGAATCGACCACGCCTACACCGCCCTGCTCCCACAGGAGGGAAACAAAGCACAGGTCACGGTAGTCAACCCCTCCGGCGTGGGCGTTGCCCTGAGCTGGGACGCCACACTCATGCCCTGGGTCCAGGCATTCACCTCAGACCTGGAAATACCGGAAATCCACCGCACCGGCATCGCCGTGGAGGCCATGACCTGCGCACCCGATGCCTTCAACAATAAACAGGGGTTGATAAATCTAGGTACGGGCGAAGCACACAGGGCAGAATGGAGCATCAGAGCGCTGTGAGAAACTCGCCACATCCACCCAGATTCCACCAGGAAAGGAAATAATGGATCGTTCCGGGCCGCACCACCCACCCCGTCGCCCAACACTGGCAGAGGTGGCGTCCCTGGCAGGGGTTTCACATCAGACCGTCTCCCGCGTGGTGAACAACTTTGAAGGTGTTCGTCCCGCAACCCGTGAAAAAGTCCAGGCCGCCATCAAGGAGCTGGGTTACCGACGCAACACCGCCGCACGCGCACTGGTGACCAATGAATCACGCCTGGTCGGCGTCATCACCGTGGGCTCCTTCCTCTATGGACCCACCAGCACACTGGCCGCCATCGAGGATGCCGCGCGCGAACACGGGTACATGACCCTGATTGCCACGGTGAAGGACACCGACAGGAAGAACCTCGATGCCGCTGTCAATGAATGCCTGGAAAGGGCTGTTGATGCGCTGATCATCATCGCCAATCAGGAGATGTGGGTGCGTTACACCAGCACCCTCAAGATCGACATCCCCCTGATCGTGGTCGGCCCCCGACCCAATGATATCGGCACCCTGACCTGCATGAGCGTAAATCAGTCCCATGGTGCGGAGATGGCGATCGAGCACCTGTCCGCGCTGGGACACAAGAAGGTGATCATCCTTGCAGGACCGCGGGACTGGGTAGATGCCCAGCAACGTCTTTCGGGAGCGCTCACCGCATGCTACCGGCGGGGAA
>NZ_CALZFS010000159.1 GCF_945649885.1 uncultured Corynebacterium sp.
ACAGCCAGGCGGCGGAGGCACCCGAGGATGCCAAAACCGAGGAACGTGACGCCGCCGATGATACGGCGGAAGCAGAAAGAATCCGTCTCCGCAGGTTCTCCGGCCGTTAAATTTCCCTGCTCCGACCCCTCAGACCCTGAGGTCACCGAGGTCGGTGATCAGAAGATCAGCTCCCTCCACGGACACTGCCTGTGGAGGGAGCTTTATTCGTGGCGGATCCTCTCACACATCTACTCCAGGACCTCCTGTACCGCTTCAGCCATCGCCCCATGACCGGCTGAGGTCAGATGAAGCGGATAGGCATCCGTTTCCACACCGCGGATATCTGCCCAACGGTCGTCGGGGGCAGCGCAGACGGTGTGGTCCTCTGCTGAGCCTGGTAGAACAAAATCCGCGCCATGCCGGTGGGCAGCCTCCTGCACCACCCGGTTGATATCAGCGGTCAAGTTGATCGCCCACGCCCGATCCGCTTCAGAGACCACCGCCAACTCGGGGCAGTCACCGGCAGATACCAAGGGCAGGTACCCGGTTACCACCACCTGCGCATCTTTAGAGCGTTCACTGATCTGTTCGTGCACCCGGTCTAATTCTGCCGGCACCCGGGCCAACCGCTGGTTAATATCAGCTCCCCATATTTCCACGCAGTCTGCCTGCCCAGGCTGGCGCATCCGGTTGCTGATACACCCAGCCACATCCCCGAACCCCAGATCATTTCCACCAATGGACAATGTGACCAGGGTTGTAGCGCCATCCAGCGCATCCATCTGGGCCGACAGCTGTCCCTCAGGTGTGTCCCGCGCTTGAAGGAGATCCGCGCTAACCGCCCCTTGACAGGTCACATCGGTGACTTCTGTATGGATGAGCTCGGGGTAGTTCCCGGTTGAACGCAAGCAAAAAGGTTCGCCGCGCAACGGTTGATCGCGAGCCCCCATGGCAGCGAAGGAATCACCCAACGCTACGTAGCTTAACAAGGCCTCCCCCGCTCCCTCCCGGGCTTCATCTGCCGGCTCATCGCTACACGCAATAAGGACAACGGCAAGGGGACCCAGGGATACGAGGCGCTTCACGCCTTCCTGTCTACCCCACCTAGGCCGGTGGTGTTGAAAACGGCAGGCTTGTTATTTCCACCTCGGCCATTACCCGTGAACCGTGACCTTCCCAGTGCCCCCTCCAGCCGTATGTTCCGCGTTGCGGGTAACCAGTCGTATAACCATGACTGAGGTCACAGTTTGATTTTATTCAAAGCTGTTTCTCGCGGTGCGCAGGAACATAAGCATAAATCGCACATCACAGATAAATAACAGTTGTGTTCATGCCTACGGTGGCGTTAAGGATACCCAAAAATAAAGGAAAATCATGTCTGAACATACAACCAAGTATGAGATTGTCGCCCTGCTGGACGCCATCGCCCACGACAAGGATGGGCACAAACTGGGATCGGTCAACGGCATCTTCACAGATGATGCAACCGGGCTCCCCGTGCTGGTGGAAGTCCACCACGGACTCTTCGGCAGAAAGACTGGCATCGTACCGCTGCGTGGTTCCCGCTTGAAGGGGCACACCCTGACACTCGGTTTCTCCAAAGAGGCAATCAAGGATGCGCCCGATATCGATCCAAACTTTGGACTGAGCAGTTCCGAACGCGAAACAATCCTCGCCCATTATGGACTGAGCACGGAGGCTCCTGCTGACTATTTCCACCCCGTGATGCCGGAACTGTCTGAAGGTGAGGAAGTTGGCCTCCGGGAGGACGCACCTGATACCGCCGGACCTGGCGATTCGGGGGATCCCTATGCAGACAAGGTCAACCATGCGGAGGCACCACATGATGCCACTACTGCAGCACGAGACGCCGCCGACACCAGGGCTGAGGCCGAGAGGATCCGCCTCAGCAAGTTCAGACATTAGGCTGCACCCCGCACAGCCATAGCCGGGGAAAGCAAAACATGGATGCACTGGGAATCCACGCACCCGCGGCCTTGTCGTCACAGAGACATAAAACTTCGCGTTCCCCAGCGTGAATTAAGCACCCCTTATAAGGAAGGAAGAATATGACAAACGCAACGCCCAACAAGAACGAGATCCGTGAGCTATTCGATGCCACCGCCTATGACAACTCAGGCGACAAGCTGGGCTCCGTCAACGAGGTATTTTTAGATGACCGGTCCGGTCAGCCGAAATTTGTGGAGGTCAATCACGGTCTCTTCGGCCTGTCCTCAAGCTTGGTTCCGCTACGGGGCTCATCCCTCAGCGCAGGCTCACTCAATCTTGGTTTCAGCAAAGACGCCATCAAGGATGCTCCCAATATTGATGCGGACAATGGCCTGACCGCGGATGAGGAAGACAAGGTGTACACCCACTATGGTCTCTCTGAGGCCACTGATGCCGACTACTTCCATCCTGACACGTCTCATGCAGACACCACCGGCACCCATGCGCGTGGCGGTACCCACCGAGATGCTGACCTCGCTGGTGATGCCCAGGAGAATGTGCGCGATTACGCACCTGGCGAAGCCCACAAGGAAGCAGATTTCGGCATTGTCTCTGAAACACCACCAGGCAATCCCGCCAACTCCGGCGTGGGTGGAGGGGCTCCTGCAGGAGCAGCGAGATCCGATGCGGATACCACCGTCGCAGGAGAACCAGCAGTCGCTGATGATCAGGAGCGCTTTCCAGCAGACACGTCAGGCAGGCACGCCCGGGACGGCGTCGTTGAAGGTAAAGCTCCCGGCGATTTCACTACCGATGAAAACCATTTGCAGAGATTTCCACTGCGTAAGTTTTCTGATCGCCAGACCGGAACCGTGAAGTAACGCCACCCTCCCCACCTGTTAGTTGATCCCCGCCAGGGCTTCCTGGCGGGGAATTTCACGCTTTACCCACCGCTGGATCAAGTCCAGGACAAGGTGAAACCCGGTTCACATCCCAGGACCTTTCCGCTGAGGTTTACCCCCCGATACCTTGGTTTACCCCACCAGGATCCCCCATGTGGGATCACGCCCGAATCGGACCGGGTTACCCAGCCCCAAACTGGGCCAACAGAATGATTTTAGGGGCCCGGAATGCGGCTAAAGCCCCAGAAGGGACTAGATCATATACCAATCCGCGCGCATGAGTACATACCCTAATCCCCTAAGAAAGTATAGGGATAACCCTAGGGATAATTTTGTTGACATGGAAGGAAATACACTGGTAAAGGGCCCGAACGGCCCCGTCCCACCAGCCCGACCCCTAATGATATTCCCAATCCACGTGGGTGACATTTCCACCACGGAGACCACAAAATATCCCCACGCGGGGGTAATTTTGCCCCCTAAGGCCATAACCAAGTGGCGAAACCTCTGTAACCAGACTGTGAATCTGGTTAATAAAGTCTTGTTAACACACTCCGATTGAGTCGATCTTTAGATGTATGACATGAGTCGCAATTTGATTGTAATGCTCATCACTCATAGCGTCCTTGGTGATGCACAGCGTTCCACACCACGCATTGTGGTGGGGAGCGTTCCCCCTCTGGACCACTTAGGACTGATCAAATATGACTGATACTCTGGCTAACCCTTCAGCAGACGCGTCCGCCTGCCCCTATCTCAACGGTGAGATGGTTGATCTTGAGGCCTTGAGCAATCGCAAGAGTGTCTCCGATGAGAAGTTCGATGCTCTGGGCGTTGAATTCGTCAACGATCCCTGGGGGCATACCGAGTGGTCCTTCCACAATGAGCCGGTCTTCTATTCCCACAAGCTGGGTTACTGGGTGGTCACCCGCTATGAAGACATCATGAAGATCTTCAAGGACACCGAGAATTACTCGGCCACGAATGCCCTCCAGAAGGCGGTTCCGCTCTCGGATGAGGCCAAGGATGTCCTTGATGAGTATGGATACGATTTCCGTGACACCATCGTCAACACCGATGAGCCGATCCACACCCCTCGCCGTCGCGCACTGGAGGAACCCTTCAAGGTTGAGCAGCTCCGCAAACTGGAAGGAGTGGCCCGTCAGACCGTCGACAGCTACATTGATCAGTTCATCGCCAACGGTGAAGTCGACCTCTACAAGGACCTGCTGCACATTTCCCCGCTGACTGTCGCACTCCAATTCATGGGCATCCCAGCAGAAGACATGGCAAAGATCCACGAGTACTCGATGGCGCACGCCACCACCACCTGGGGCAAGCCCGCACCGGGTGAGGACATCAAGGTCGCAGAGACCAACGGTAAGTTCTGGCAGCACTCGCAGAAGGTGCTGGCCAAGCTCATGGCCGATGAGAAGGCAGAAGGCTGGGTGCCTCACTCCATCCGCGCACACCGCGAAGATCCGGATGCTGTCCCGATGTACTACCTGCGGTCCAAGACGATGTCCGCTGTCACCGCCGCGCATGACACCACCTCCAACTCCGCGTCCAACCTGTTCATCTTCCTGCAGACCGAACGCCCGGACCTGTGGAAACTGCTCCTGCAGAAACCAGAACTGATTCCCAACGCGGTGGAGGAGTCCCTGCGCCTCAACGGTGGTTCACACGCCTGGCGTCGCAAGACTGTCAACGAGGTCGAGGTTCGCGGAGTCACCATTCCCGCAGGCGAGGATGTTCTCCTGGTGACCTCGGTGGCCAACCGTGACCCTGAGGTCTTCCCTGATCCGCATACCTTCGATCTCTACCGCGACAACGTGACCAAGCACCTGACCTTCGGATATGGCATCCACCAGTGCATGGGCCGCAACCTGGCGCGCATGCAGATGCAGGTTCTTTTCCAGCAGATTCTCAAGCGTCTCCCGCACATCAACATCGTCCAGGATCAGGACTTTGGCCGCCTGCCCTCCATCTCCTTCCGGGGACCGCAGTCCATCA
>NZ_CALZFS010000160.1 GCF_945649885.1 uncultured Corynebacterium sp.
CCCATCAGTCCATCGCCTGTAATATCAAGCCATACAGCAATGATGACCTGCGCCAGCGCTTCGTGGACATGATCGTCCCGCAGGCGGAAAAGCTCGGCCTCCACTTCGAGGATCCGGATCTGAAGTGGAACGAAGAGCGTGGCCACTATGACTACGGCGAGCTCGACTGGAGCGAGTTCCACGCCGTGATCAAGGGCGAGGGACCATGCAACGTCCAGCGTATGCAGCGACGTCGTCAGGCATTCAACGATGGCGCCTGGGTCCGCGAGGCAGCCGCCGCCTACGCGGAACGCCAGCGTCCAACCCACACCCAGCTCACCGCCTAAACCCACTTTTCAACACCAGAAGGAGACAACCAGATGTCCAAGCAGTCCTGGCCAATGTGGGAAGTGTTTGTCCGCACTTCCCGAGGCCTCTCCCACGTCCACGCCGGCTCCCTACACGCAGCCGATGCCACCATGGCCCTGCGCAATGCCCGCGACCTCTACACCCGCCGCAATGAGGGAACCTCCGTCTGGGTCGTCCCAGCCGAGGTCGTCATCGCCTCCGATCCGGATTCCAAGGGTGGATTCTTCGAATCCTCCCAGGGCAAGAACTACCGCCACGCCACCTACTACTCCAAGGCCGAGGGAGTGCCACACCTATGAGCAGCTACGCAACCGTTGATTCCGCAACCCGTCAGACCCAGGGCGATGGCATCACCGCAGAAGACATCCAGGCCACCGGAGCAGTTGCTCCGGAAAATGTTGCCACCTACGCACTCTCCCTGGCTGATGACGCACTCATGATCTCCCAGCGTCTGGGCTGGTGGGTAGCCCGTGCCCCAGAGATGGAAGAAGATATCGCCATCGGCAATATCGCCCTCGACCTGCTCGGACACGCCCGCTTCCTCTACAGCTACGCGGGCACCGCATGGAATAAGACCGAGGATGACCTCGCCTACTTCCGTGATGAGGAGGAGTTCCTCTCCGCACGCCTGACAGAGACAGAAAACGGCGACTTCGGCCAGACCATCGCCCGCCAGCTGCTGCTGTCCCACTACTTCCTCGGTCTCTACACCGCACTACAGGGTTCCACCGATGAAACCCTCCGCGCGATTGCCGCCAAGGCGGTCAAGGAAGTGGAATACCACGCCGACCACGCCAACCAGTGGACCCTGCGCCTGGGGCTGGGCACCGAAGAGTCCCACCGACGCATCAGCGAAGGCCTCTTCTACATGTGGCCCTATGTGGCAGAACTCTTTGAGGACCTGCCCATGCACACCGAACTCGCCGCCACCGGCGAAGCAGTCCTGCCCTCCAGCCTCAAAGCTGATTTTGACCACAACATCGCCTTTGTCCTGAAAGAAGCCGGCCTGGAGGTCCCCACGACTCCTTCCGCACGCAGTGGACAGCGCACCGGAATGTTCAGCGAACACCGCGGTTTCATCCTCGCGGAGCTGCAGTCCCTGGCACGCCGCCACCCGGGCGCAACCTGGTAGCCCGCACCGCACCAGCGCCACCCTCCGTGATCTTTGAACCAACGTATATATAAGGAGCAACCGTGAACGCCACTGACACCGTGATTCATCCACTGCGACCAACCACCGCAGCAGAGGCAGAGCTCTGGGACCTCGCAGCAACCGTGCCCGATCCTGAGATCCCCGTGATCTCCATCGCAGACCTGGGCATCCTCCGTGCCGTCAGGTTTGAGGGCACCACTGCTGTCATCACCATCACCCCGACCTACTCCGGCTGCCCGGCCATGGACCGGATCACCAGTGACGTCAAGGAAGCGCTCCTGTCCGCAGGTTTCGAGGATTCCCGAGTGGAACTGGTGCTCCACCCCGCATGGAGCACCGACTGGATGACCGAGCTGGGACGCGATCAGCTCCGTGAATACGGCATCGCCCCACCAGCCCGGCGCACCGATAACGACGGCGGCAACCGCGTGGTCCGGCTCACCCTCATGCGACCAGAGACCATCGCCTGCCCCCAGTGCGAATCCACCAATACCCAAAAGCTCAGCCATTTCGGCTCGACCTCATGCAAGTCCCTTCACAACTGCCTGGACTGCTTCGAGCCCTTCGACTACTTCAAGGTGCACTAATGACTACTTCCACCAAGCAAAAGGCAAAGTTCAACGCACTGACCGTTTCCGAGGTGCGCCGACTCACCGACGATGCCGTCGAAGTCAGCTTTGAGGTCCCCGAGGAACTCCAGGCAGACTACGATTATGTACCCGGCCAGTACGTGGCCCTCCGCGCAGATATCGACGGCAATGAAGTTCGCCGTTCCTACTCCATCTGCGATATTCCGGGACGCGGCACCATCCGCGTCGCCGTGAAAAAGAACCTCGGTGGGTTGTTCTCCACCTGGGTCAATGAGGATCTCAAGCCAGGCGACACCCTGGAAGTGATGAACCCACAGGGTGCCTTCACCTCCAAGACCCATGTCACCTCCCTCAATGACGCCGATGCCATCGCTGAGCAGGCCGGCAATGCCAACCTGGTGGCCATCGCCGCCGGTTCCGGCATCACCCCGATCATGGCGATCGCCCAGACCGTCCTGGCGGAAAACCCTGAGGCCACCTTCGAGATCGTCTACGCCAACAAGGGCGGCTCGGATGTCATGTTCGCCGAGGAGATCGGTGACCTCAAGGACAAGTACCCCAACCGTTTCGCAGTCCACCACGTGCTTTCCCGTGAGCAGCGCGTCAACCCACTGTTCTCCGGACGCATTGACGACGAAAAGCTCGCAGTCCTCCTGGACAAGGTCCTCCAGCCCGAACACGTCAAGGAATGGTTCCTCTGTGGACCCTTCGAACTGGTGCAGCTGTGCCGCGATGAACTCGGCGGCAGGGGAGTAGCGGAAAAGGATGTCCGCTTTGAGCTCTTCACCACCGGTAAGGCCAGTGACGGACCAGGCCAGGGCAACACCGGCCGCCCGGTCATCGCTGATCCGGAAGGCGATAACATCACCATCTCCTTCACCCTCGACGGGCTCAGTGGAGCCATTGAATCACCGGTCAAGGCCCGCGAATCCGTTCTCAATGCAGCCCTGCGTGCCCGTCCTGACGTTCCCTTCGCCTGTGCTGGCGGAGTCTGCGGAACCTGTCGCGCCAAGGTGGTCAAGGGTGATTATGAGATGGATGAGAACTACGCCCTGGAGCCGGATGAGATCGCGGCCGGTTATGTCCTGACCTGCCAGACCCGCCCCACCGGCGACACCCTGGTCGTGGACTACGACGCCTAAGGCACACCTGTACAACCGCTGATACGCATACTGCCGGCCCCCTGGGAAAAAGGGGGCCGGCTGAAGAAAACCACAGAAGAGGCATCCTCCCCGTGATTGATCTGCACATTGAAAACAACACCGCTGAAGTGGTGCTGAACAACCCCCAGGCCCGCAATGCCCTTTCTGAGGCAGACCTCAAGGAACTCTCCGATGCCTATACCGAGGCGGAGGCCCGGGGTGTTCGTGCCCTCATCCTCCGTGGCGAGGGCAAGGGCTTCTGCGCCGGCCGCAATATCCGTGGTGTGGTCCCGGCAGAAGATGATGCCACCGATTACCTGGCCAACAAGGTCACCCCGGTGTTGCAGCAGATGAGCAACTTTCCCGCACCGACCTTCGCGGCAGTCCAGGGTGCCTGTCTGGGTGTGGGACTCGGCCTGACGATTGCCACGGACATTGTCTACGTGGCGGAGGATGCCAAATTCGGTTCCCCCTTCGCCAACCTGGGCGCCACCCTTGATTCCGGTGGGCATGCACTCTTCTTTGAACGTCTGGGATCTCACCGCGCCATGGATCTCATTGTCACCGGTGACCTGATCTCGGGGACGGAAGCGGTACAGGCGGGACTATTCTCCCGGGCTGTCCCTGCTGAAGAACTGGTGGAAATCACCCGCGCTGCAGCCTATAAGGCAGCAAACGGGGCCACCCAGGCATTCCTCACCAGCCGGGCACTCATCCAGGATCTGCGGGATCAGCGCATCGGGCTGTGGGCATCGGTGGAAAAGGAGAATATCGCACAGGGTGATCTCTGCTCCTCACAGGATTATGCAGAAGGTTTTGCCGCCTTCAATGAAAAGCGGGTTCCGGTTTTTGCAGGCCGCTAAGCCTGTCAGACACCGCTTCATCTTGAGAACAATTTTCCAACAATTCTAGGAGCAATCTTTTTATGTCCACTCCTCATGCGTACCTGGTGTCAGGCCGCCGCACCCCGGTGGGACGTTATGGTGGTGCACTGTCCTCCGTGCGCCCCGATGATCTCGCCGCGCTGACCATCAAGGCCGTCATCGAAGAAGCCGGTATTGATCCGGCAGCTGTTGATGAGGTCATCCTGGGCAATGCCAATGGTGCCGGTGAGGAAAACCGCAATGTTGCGCGTCTGGCCTGGTTGCTGGCGGGCTACCCGGATTCCGTCCCCGGCATCACCGTCAATCGGCTCTGTGCCTCCGGCATGTCGGCCATCACCATGGCTGCCAACATGATCAAGGCCGGTGAGGCTGACATCGTGGTTGCCGGTGGTGTGGAATCCATGTCGCGTGCACCCTGGGTCCAGGAGAAGCCAAGCACTGCTTTTGCCAAGCCCGGTGCCACCTTTGACACCTCCATCGGCTGGCGCTTTGTCAATCCGGTGTTTGCCGCCCAGGAAAAGACGACCTTCTCCATGCCGGAAACCGCGGAGGAGGTGGCACGGGTGAAGGCCATCAACCGTGAAGACGCCGATGCCTTCGCCGTGGAGTCACAGCGCCGCGCAGTCGAGGCCATCAAGGCCGGCCACTTTGATAATGAGATTGTTCCCGTTGAGGTCAAGGGCC
>NZ_CALZFS010000161.1 GCF_945649885.1 uncultured Corynebacterium sp.
TGATGGCTACTGCCCGCATCACTCCACCGGTATCCCCTGTGGTGTGAGGGACTAGTAGTGCTTTGTTAGCTCTTGTGGAGTGATCTTTATGGGGCGTAATGTTTGATCATGAACGCAAAAACCATCACTCACACCCCAAGTGCTCTCCAGGATTTCGTCGCCGAAGTCTTCGCCTCCCTGGTCCGCAAAGACCAACGCGCCACCTCCAGCTACTACCTCCAAGGACTAATGCTGGAGGGACGTCGAAAATCCATGCAACCCATGGCGCAGCGTCTGGGCATTGATCATCAACGACTCCAACAATTCGTCTCCACCTCACCCTGGCCAGTCGAACCCGTGAGGAAAATCCTAGCCACCAAAGCAATTAACCTCATTACACCCGATGCCTGGGTTATCGATGACACCGGCTTTATCAAAGACGGATCAGCCTCACCCGGAGTCGCTAGACAGTACTCCGGCACCCTCGGCAAAGTCGGTAACGTCCAAATCGGAGTCAGCGTTCACGCTGTAACTGATGCTGCGTCGTGTCCGTTGAACTGGCGGTTGTTTCTCCCTGCCAGTTGGGATGAGACCACCGCCGTGTTGGAAGAGAGAGACGCGCCCTCATCCGGCAACGCCGGGCCAAAGCCCTGATCCCTGCTGAGATCGGTCACCGACCGAAGTGGGAACTTTCCGTGGAGATGATCGAGGAACTCCACGACTGGGGTGTGAGCCCACCGGTGGTGGTCGCGGATGCTGGCTACGGTGACAATGGGGCGTTTCGTACTGCGCTGACCACCCGCGGGTTGGAGTATGTTGTGCAGGTCAAAGGATTAACCAGTGTTCACCCCGGTGACGTGGTCTTTGACACCCCAGAGTATTCCGGGTTCGGCCGCCCCAAAAAGCCAGGCTACCGGACCTCGCCTGTGCAGGCCCAGGAACTGGCCCAATCGCTACCGATGACACAGTATCGTCCCGTGGCCTGGCGCCAGGGCAGTAAAAACACGTTGAACAGTAGGTTTGCTGCGGTGCGGGTGCGCCCAGCCAATCGGAACCTCCCAAAGAATCCGGACGGGACGCTTCCGTCCTGCTGGTTGTTGGCTGAATGGCCCAGCAACACTGACGCACCCACCGACTACTGGCTATCCACCCTGCCGGAAGACACCCCGATTGAGCAGTTGGTGTGGTTGGGGAAGATCCGGTGGAGGATCGAACATGACTATCGGGAATTGAAGCATGGGTTGGGGTTGGATCATTTTGAAGGCCGGCATTGGTTGGGGTGGCATCACCACACCACGCTGGTTACGGCGGCGCATCTGTTTGTCACCCAGCAGCGGTTGGTGACTGCTGACCCAAAAGCCCAGGTGGTGGGGTGAGTTTCTATGCTGTCCTCGCCGAGCTTCAGTCGATGGTCATCGAGTTGCTGGGGTGTTGCCCGTATTGCGGGCGCGCACCTACCTAACGAAGTACTACTACACCCTGGCCGTCATCATCATTCTCATCGTCAACTTCCGGGCCATCCCAGATGCGATCCAGACCATCGTCTACAGCGGTTTCACCGGTGACGGACTGAAGGGCGGTGTCCTGGGTGTGGCCATCATCGGTATTCAGCGTGCACTGTTCTCCAACGTGGCTGGTGTTGGTACTGCAGGTATGGCTCACGCGGTATCCAAGAACCGTCGCCCTGCTGAAGAGGGATTCGTGGCGGCATGGGAACCATTCATTGACTCTGTGATCATCTGCACCATGACCGGTCTTGCGATCGTTGTCACCGGTTCCTACGGAGACTCCAGCTCCAATGGAATCGTGCTCACCTCAGAGGCCTTTGGCACAGTCCATGCAGAATTCCCCATCATCTTGACCATCTGCGTCATCCTCTTCGCCTTCTCCACCATCCTCGCCTATTCCTATTACGGGCGTAAGGCTGCAGGCTATGTGTTTGGCAACTCCAAGAAGGCGGAGACCATCTACGATCTCGTCTACATCGGAATGATCGTTGTGGGATCTGCAGCATCCCTGGAGACCGTGGTCCGGTTCTCCGATGCCATGTTCTTCATCCTCACCGTTCCGAACCTGCTGGGAATCTACCTGCTGGGGCGGGTGCTGCGGAAGGAAATCCAAGGCTACCGCGATGGCTACAGCTGTGGCCGCGTCAAGGAGGTTCCGAAGGGGGAGCGCTCCACCATGCTGGGCAAGCCCATGTCCGACAGGGATAAGGACCCCGAGTCAGTTCAGCAGAATGTCTGATTTATTCTCTGAAACCCAGTAGAAGACAGGAAGGTCCCACCGCCATGATGGCAGTGGGACCTTCCTTCATTATCGGGCCTTCATTATCGGGCTGAATGCTGGGCAGTGCTTAAAGTTGTGCTGCTGCTGCGCGGGTGGTTTCAGAAACCGGAACCAGCCTGGTCAGTTGGGTGACATGGCGTGGTTCGAGTTCCTCCAGGCTGGAGACACCGAGCAGGGCCATGGTACGGGTGATTTCAGTACGCAGGATCTCGATGGTGCGGTCCACACCTTCGCGGCCCCCGGCCATGAGGCCGTAGAGGTAGGCGCGGCCGATGAGGGTGAAGTCGGCGCCGAGGGCGACAGCTGCGACGATGTCCGCACCGTTCATGATGCCGGTGTCGATCATGACGGTCGGTTCTGAACCGACCTCCTTGCGTACCTCGGGGAGGAGGTGGAAAGGCACGGGTGCGCGGTCGAGCTGGCGGCCGCCGTGATTGGAGAGGATGAGCCCGTCGACGCCTTCGTCGAGAAGTTTCACGGCGTCCGGGACGTTCTGCACGCCCTTGACCAGTAGCTTGCCTGGCCACATCTCACGGATGACCTTGAGGTCCTCATAGGAGATGGTGGGATCCATCGCGGAGTTGAGCAGCTCGCCGACGGTGCCGCCGGTGGAGGACAGCGATGCGAACTCCAGGGTCGGGGTGGTCAGGAAGTCGATCCACCACCAGGGACGTGGGATGGCGTTGAGGACGGTGCCCGGGGTCAGCTGCGGTGGGATGGAAAAGCCGTTGCGGGTGTCACGGAGGCGGTAGCCGGCGATCGGGGTGTCCACGGTGAACATCAGGGTGTCGAAGCCCGCCTGGGCGGCGCGCTCCACCAGGCCGTAGGAGATGTCGCGGTCCCGCATGACATAGAGCTGGAACCAGTTGCGGCCCTCGGGGTTGGCCTGCTTCACATCTTCGATGGAGGTGGTGCCCAGGGTGGACAAGGTGAAGGGGATGCCGGCGGCACCAGCGGCGCCGGCGCCGGCGATCTCACCTTCGGTCTGCATGAGACGGGTGAAACCGGTGGGGGCGATGCCGAAAGGCATGGCGGAACGCCCGCCGAGGATCTGTGTGGAGGTGTCCACATTCTCTGCAGGCTTGAGGATGTCCGGGTGGAACTCGATGTTCTCGAATGCTTCACGGGCTCGCTGGATGGACAGCTCGGCCTCGGCAGCGCCATCGGTGTAATCGAAGGCCGCAGCCGGGGTGCGTCGCTTGGCGATCTTACGTAGATCATAAATGGTGAGTGCAGAGTCCAGGCGACGCTTCTTGCCATTGAGTTCAGGCTTCTTGAACTTCATCAGCTCAAGCATTTCGGACGGGTTGGGCAGCTGACGCTTGACCATGGTGGAGAGTCCTTCCTTTATGGGGGAGTTAGTGAAATTCTAGCTTTCCTGGTGTGCCACGCGTTTGATGAAGAAGGACGCGATGATGGAGATGAAGCAGCAGGCGGTGACGTACACGGCGATCGGCCACCACTGTCCACCGGAGATCTCAAACAACCACGCTGCGACGATCGGTGCGGTACCACCGAAGATGGCAGCGCCGAGCTGGTAGCCCAGGGAGGCGCCGGTGTAGCGGACCTCAGGTGCGAAGTTCTCTGCGATCAGGGTGCCCAGGATGGCGTTCACGCTGCCCCAGAGGATTCCGAAACCGATGACGGTTGCCACAAACAGTGCCCAGATATGGCCGGTGTTGAGCACCAGGTAATAAGGAATAATCAGAGCGATTGTCGACACCGCGGACCAGCGGTACAGGGTGGCGCGCTCCACACGGTCAGAGAAGGCGCCGAAGAAGGGCATCCAGATGGTGGCCACCAGGGCTGCGGCGGCCACGGCGAGCAGGACAATGTTGTCGCGGATGTCCAGGAAGTTCACGGCATAGGCCACGATATAGGTACCGAAGATGTAGAAGGGGCCGGTTTCTGCGGCCTTGACCCCGATGGAGACCAGCACTGCAGGCCAGTATTTGGTCACAACTTCCTTGATGGGCAGCTTGACCTGGTTGCCGGATTCACGCATGCGCTTGAACTCAGGGGTCTCATCCAGTCCATTGCGGATCCATAGGCCGATGAAGACCAGGACGATACTGCCGACGAATGGAACACGCCAACCCCAGGTGAGGAATTGATCATCCGGAAGCAGAGTCAGTAGGGAGACCACGCCGGCGGCCAGCAACATGCCCAGGGAGATGCCCATCTGCGGAACTGCTCCATAGAGACCGCGCTGATGCTTGGGTGCGTACTCATAGGCCAGCAGCAGTGCGCCGCCCCATTCGCCACCGATGCCGATGCCCTGCAGGATACGTAGGAACATCAGCAGGATCGGAGCCCAGATACCGATGGTGTTGTAGTCCGGCAGCAGGCCGATGGCCACGGTGCCACCACCCATGAGCATGAGTGTGAGGAACAGCGTCTTCTTGCGTCCGATGCGGTCACCGATGTGGGCGAAGATGACACCACCCAGTGGGCGGAAGAAGAAGGTCAGTGAGAAGGACGCATAGGCCAGCATGGTG
>NZ_CALZFS010000162.1 GCF_945649885.1 uncultured Corynebacterium sp.
CCTTCTGAATGTTCTCACGTCCTTTGAGCAAGGACGATCCAAATTCAAGGGCGGTGCTGCCCTCAGAGGACAGTGGCAACAGTGCTGGGTAGTCAATGTCTGTCAGGCCCATGACGTAGACATCCTTCATCAGGGACTGTCCGGTGTCCTGCCTGTGTTTTTCTTCCAGTCGGGCAAAAAACGCACGGATATTGCGCTCTTCAAACCCATTAGAGGTCCACGGGGCTTCCTCGCTGTAGCGGGTGGGACGAATCTGGAAGTTCTGTCCACTGCCTCGGGCTGCCACCACCGTGACCGCTGGGCACTCCCCTCCCTGGGGTGGGTCAAACACCTTGGAATAGAGGCCCTCATTCAAGAGAGGATGGAGTGGGATTTCTGAGGTGTCTGAAGGGTCAGTGACACGTTCGAGAAATTCTTCCTCAGTTTCCGGGAAGATCCTGTCCAACAGACTACTTCCTGCGCTGCTGAGTAGGCTCTCACCACTGCTGAGGGATCCCAGTGAAGATCCCGATGACAACGCATCAGAAGACGACAGCGATGAACCACCTGAAGATCCTGATGATGATCCACTACTCAGTGCTGACGCTGGTGGGGAGGCTATCAACCCGACGGTGGCACACAGGGCGATGATACCGGCGCCTACCGAAACCTTGAAACGTGACATGAAGATAAATCTAACGCCTGACAGCACATGATGTAGACATATCCGCGTTTCTGCCGGGGTGGGAGGGGCTGATGCCCCTAGGATAATTACTCTCCTGTCAACATCTCCCACCACAGGTGGTCAATGTGGAGCATCAGGTTCTCAGTCAGCCGGTACTCCCGTGATGGAGTGACTGCACTCCGAGAATAGTGATCCGCAAGATCCTCGCTAGGATTTTTGTCCTACTTGTCCTTGTGCCAACTCTCTTGGACTAGCCGTTGTGGACGTCATTGTTTCTCGCGACAGTCACGCTTGTTTTGATATTCCTACCGGATCAGAACCGATGATGAACAAAAAGTAATAAAACCACAGAGATGGTTGAGTCTCATCTTCAGCGACATCACCGAACCAGGTGAGACCTAGTGCGGTTAATCCAGGCGCTGAAACGATCAGCAACCTCACCACTGTGTGCTTCTGCATCCGGGTCTAGGAAGTACCTGGTGTGTGGGCTGTCCTCAGTCTCTGCCATTGCCCTGCGCACAGCTGCCGGTGTGGGGTCACAGGCAATATCATCGGGGATACAGTACAGGATCCGGTTCGGGGTGGCAGCGGTACTCAGGGAGTTCTCCGGCAGCCACCCCAGCAGACCACCTGGACTGTTGACCGCTCCGATCACTGCCGGGTCCCGCGGTGCCTGATGTACAGATCCGAAATACAGTGTGCCAGCCAACCGTCCCTCCTCCGCCAACCAGGCTTCCTGTGGCATCAGGATGGTCGCACCCAGGGAATACCCGATGAGGATGTACTGCGGGGTGCAGCCAGTTTCGGTTTCATAGGCTGTAATCGCTGTGCGTGCACCCGGGACACCCACATCCAGACTGTTTTTCAGGCTGCCTGGGATGGAGGAGGAAAGGCCACCAAGCTGCGGGATGAGGGAGATGATATCGTCACTGCCCTCCACCATCGGAATGGTGATGTCTGCTGGATAGTATTCCTCTGTCAACCCGAGAACATAGGTATTTTTGAGTAGGGAGTCACCATGTGTTGCCTGGTGTCGTGCTTCAGCATGATGGAGGAAAGATCGGATATTCAGACCTTCCCTGCCATTGGAGACAAAGTCTGACTGCGCACCGTACCTGGTGGGGGTGTACATGTCCTTGGAGTCATTGCCCCGGGCCGCCACGATGACGGTGGAGGGGCATTCCCCTGCTCCCGGCACTGGATATCCCAGGTCCCCTGCTGTTGCCACAGGCACGCCAAGAAGCAGTGTCGCTCCCAGCATGATGCAGGCAACCAGTCTGGTGACTTTGTTCATGAAGGACAGTTTAGTTGGAAACGGCAACCAAAAGTCCCCGCTTCCAGCCTATAAATTCAGGGTGGAAGCGGGGACTTAAATAGTGCAACTATGAGGGAGCTATGGGCGGGTGTGGCCGTTACCCTGCAGAATCCACTTGGTGGAAGTCAGCTCAGGCAGTGCCATTGGGCCGCGAGCGTGCAGCTTCTGGGTGGAGATACCGATCTCAGCACCCATGCCGTACTGTTCACCATCGGTGAAGGCCGTGGAGGCGTTAATCATCACTGCTGCGGCATCCACGCGGTCAGCGAAACGCTGGGCGGTGAAGACGTTACTGGTGGCGATCGCCTCGGTGTGGTGGGTGCTGTACTTCTCGATGTGTGCGATGGCCGCATCGACACCGTCAACAACAGCGACAGCGATGTCGAAGGACAGGTACTCAGAATCCCAGTCGGTTTCGGTGGCCTCGATGACATCGGTGGCACCGAAGGCCTCAAGCTCAGCGACGTCGCCGTGGATGGTCACCTCAGCATCCTGCAGGGCGGTGATGATCTTGAGCTTGTCAGCATCGGAGAGGGCGGCGTCGATAAGCGCAGTTTCTGTTGCGTTACACACGCTGCAACGACGGGTCTTGCCGTTGATGAGCATGTCGATCGCGGAATCCAGATCGCCTTCAGCATCAATGTAGAAGTGGCAGTTACCGGTGCCGGTCTCAATGGTGGGCACGGTTGCACCCATGACCACGGCGTTGATCAGGCCAGCGCCACCGCGTGGGATGACCACGTCAACCAGACCACGGGCGGTGATGAGGTCCTGGACGGAATCGCGGGTCTCGCAGGGCAGCAGCTGGACGGTCTCACGTGGGAGGTCGAAGCCAGCCACCACGTCCTGGAGGATCTCCACCAGAACGGTATTGGAGTGTACCGCGGTGGAGGAACCACGCAGCAGTGCAACGTTGCCGGACTTCAGCGCAAGACCGAAAGCATCCACTGTGACGTTCGGGCGGGCCTCATAGACCATGCCCATCACTCCGAGTGGGACCCTTACCTGACGCATCTGGATGCCGTTTTCCATAACGTGTCCACGCAGGACCTCACCCACCGGGTCGGTGAGGCCAGCTACCTGGATAAGACCATTGGCAATGCCCTCGATACGCTCAGTGTCCAGGGAGAGACGGTCAATGAGTGATTCCTCCATGCCGTTTGCCCGGCCGGAGGCAATATCCTGCTCATTGGCCTTGATGATTTCTGCAGAACGCTTGATGAGGGTGTCAGCAGCAGTGCGGAGGATCTCATTTTTCACTCCGGTGCCCAGCTGGGAGATTAGCGGAGCCACCTTCTTGGCTGCGGTGGCCTTCGCCAGTACTTCTTCTCGTTCATTTTCACGGATTTGGTTATCTGATGTCTGTGAAGTCATATTCTCCAAGCATACAGACTAGAAAAATCCCTGCTGGAACAATCACTAATAGGAAATTCTGAAAAGGTCACAAAAGACAATAAGGTTGTATGAAAATTACTCCAGCACACAGCTGGTTCATAGGATTGGAACGTGACATACCTTGGCTAAGTTGCTCCGAACACTCACAGTTATCGCTGGTATCACTGCTATTGGTCTGACTGGGGTCGCCTGTGGCTCCGCTGATAATGGCACCACAGCATCAGTGGTGCGAGTTATCGACGGTGACACCTTCATTGCCGATATCAATGGTACTGAGAAGAGAATCCGTCTACTCAATGTAGATACTCCAGAACTATCAGGTGAAGACGGCGAAGCAGAATGCATGGCGGTGGAAGCCCGCGATTTCCTGGAAAGCAAGCTACCTCAGGGAAGCTCTGTAGAGCTATTCTACGATCAGGAGAAACAGGACCACTATGGGCGGGAGCTCACCGCGGTTTATGCCAGTGATGATCTAATCAATGAAACCATCGCCGGTGAAGGTTTCGGAGTGGCCGTCTCTTATGAGCCCAATACAACCTATTATGACCGGGTTGCCGAGGCTGAAGAGTCTGCTCGAAAAGCAGGACAGGGTATTCACAGCGATAGTCTGGACTGCACGGTGGCCCACCGTCTGGAGCAGATCGCCGCCGAGGTTGATTCCTCCTCTGCTGCTGTTCTGACAGCCTTGACTGCTGCCCAGCTGGCTGATCAGCTCACTGAGCAGGAATCCTACCTGAAGAAGCTCCTGCTCTTACAGAAAGTTATCAAGCAGCCAAGTGATTTCGCGAAAGTTGCCTATGCCTCCTATGCCACGGAAAAGACACAGTTGGATGAGCTGATCAAAATGACAGAGCTACGGATCAGTGAAATAGAAGAAGTTCACGCAGACAAGCTCGAGCAGGAGGAAGAGGAACGCCGAGAGCAAGAGCGTCTTGAACAGGAAGCCCAGGAAAAGGAACAACGCCGGGAGCAGGAAGCCCAGGCGCAAGTTGCCAGAGAACAAGCAGCGCGCGAGGAACAGCGTCGTGCAACCCAACGGGCATCACAACCTGCTCCTGCGCCAACACGATCTGCCCCGTCCCTTGATAACTACACCGGATGCCGGGCTTATGGTGGCAACTACATCATGAACTCAGTCGACGCCCAGGGCCGGTCCTATGCCAAGATCGACTGCACCACCAGAGTGCAGATCGGTTAAGGATTCGCGCTCCTGCGCCCTAAGAAACCTGATGGATCAACACGGTGGACCAGCCAGGGCGTAAAATTAGTACCCCGCCACTACATCCACTTCGGTTTCCATCTTCTCCCCGGCTTCATAGAGGGCGATGTTGCGGACGGTCAGGGGTCCGGTCAGGGAACGGATGCGTTCACTGG
>NZ_CALZFS010000163.1 GCF_945649885.1 uncultured Corynebacterium sp.
GGGGCAACCTGGTCAACCGCACCGTGTCCATGGCGCACAAGAACTTCGGCGAGGTACCAGTACCTGGATCCCTGACCGAATCTGACAAGCGCATCCTCACCCTGGCAGAGGAGACCTTCGAATCTGCTGCGACGAACCTGGAACTGTCCAAGTTTAAAAATGCCATCACCGAGATCATGCACGTAGTCGGCGAGGCCAACGCCTACATCGCCGAGCAGGAGCCATGGAAGCTGGCCAAGGACGAAACCCAGCGCGAACGCCTGGCCACCGTCCTGTGGACCGCACTCCAGGTGGTCTCCGACTGCAACACCATGCTCACCCCCTACCTGCCACACACCGCCCAGAAGGTCCACGAAACCCTGGGCCGTGAAGGCATCTGGGCAGCCAGCCCGCAGATCGTCGAGGTGGAAAACGACTCCCTCCGTCAGCCGGTCGGCACTGGCCTGCCTGACCCGGCACACTCCTACCCGGTCATCATGGGCGACTACAAGGCACAGGCCGCCAAGTGGGAGCGTATCGACGTCATCCCCGGCACCGCACTGAACAAGCCGGCACCGCTGATCACCAAGCTCGATCCGGAGCTCGGTGAGACCGGTCCGGAATGGGCCCCGGTCCAGCAATAGTTATTGAGGTAGCTGCTGCTCAAACCCCTTCTTTGCGTTTGCAGGGAAGGGGTTTGTTTTTCTTGAGGCCGGGGGATCTTCTTGATGGTCGACAGCAGAAGATCATGAGGTTGATGGTGAGCCTGGTTGGTTATTCGAACATCACACCCACCATCATGTCCACCCCATGGTGTTAGGTGGAGGGCATGAACGCAACCAGAGAAGAAGCAAACCAACTCCTGGAAGGCATCGCCGGCCCCGGCGCCCAGTTACGTGATGATCAGTGGCTGGCCATTGACGCACTTGTTAACCAGAAAAAACGCATGCTGGTGGTACAGCGCACCGGTTGGGGAAAATCAGCGGTGTACTTCATCGCCGCCAAACTCCTACGCACCCGCGGTGCTGGAGCAGCAGTGATCATCTCCCCACTCCTGGCCCTGATGCGTAACCAGGTATCAGCAGCAGAACGCGCCGGCATCAAGGCAGCCACCCTCAACAGTGCCAATATGACCGACTGGGATGAAATCCAGGCGCAGGTGGTCGGGGGAGAAGTCGATGTTCTACTCATCTCCCCCGAGCGCCTCAACAACCCAGATTTCCGAGATGCCGTCCTACCACGTCTGGCTGCGGAAACCGGCTTGGTGGTCGTCGATGAAGCGCACTGTATCTCCGACTGGGGCCATGACTTCCGCCCTGATTACCGCCGCATCCGTGATCTGCTGGCAGGACTGGAACCAGGTGTACCGGTACTGGCCACCACCGCCACCGCTAATGACCGCGTGGTGGAAGATGTCCGCGCCCAACTCGGTGACAACACCGGAGTCCTGCGTGGCGGACTGGATCGGGAATCACTCCGCCTCGCGGTACTCAACCTACAGGACTCCACAGCACGCCCGGCCTGGATTGCCACCCACTTGAAGGAACTTGAAGGCTCCGGCATCATCTACTGCCTGACCGTGGCGGCCGCCCATGACCTGGCTGATGCCCTCAATGCAGTGGGTTGGAACGTGGCCGCCTACACCGGACGCACTGAAGCCGGGGAACGCGAACGCCTGGAACATACCCTGATCAATAATGAGATCAAGGCACTGGTGGCCACCTCCGCCCTGGGCATGGGCTTTGACAAACCAGACCTCGGATTTGTGGTGCATCTGGGCGCGCCGGGTTCACCGGTGTCCTATTACCAGCAGATCGGTCGTGCCGGCCGTGGCACGGATCGTGCTGATGTCATCCTGCTCCCAGGGACAGAGGATAAGGAGATATGGGAATACTTCGCCTCCGTCTCCTTCCCCCAGGAACCGGTGGTCCGACAGTTGCTCAGCGTTCTGACTGAGGAAGCCCAATCCACCGTCAAGCTGGAATCCCAGGTGGACCTGTCCCGCTCCCGCCTGGAGCAGGTACTCAAGGTATTGGATGTTGACGGTGCAGTGCGACGGGTGCGTGGCGGTTGGGTCGCCACCGGCATGGAATGGAACTACGACACGCAGCGCTACCGCGGACTAGAGCAGGCCCGCACCGATGAACAGAACAGCATGATCAACTACCAGAACACCGAAGGCTGCCGTATGCTCTACCTGCGCCGGGAACTGGATGATCAGACAGCCACCGAATCCTGTGGACGCTGCGATAACTGCACAGGAAAATACTGGTCCATGGAAGCCGACACCACCGTGACCGCCGAAGTGGGCAAGCAGCTCAGCGCACCGGGTATACGTGTGGCAGCCAGAAAACAGTGGCCTTCAGGAATTTCGGTGAGGGGCAAGATCAAGGGTCTGGGGGAGGGGCGTGCCCTGGGACGCCTCAACGATATTGGGCGTGGACCTGCCCTGCGTGAACTCCTGGATTCCGGCAACTTCACAGAGGACCCATGGATGAAGAGGATCATCGCGGTGCTGGCAGACTGGGACTGGGCCACCCGTCCTGTCAATGTTGCAGCCCTGGGCAGCACTGATCCTGATAAGACCGCTCTGATTGAACAGGTTGCTGGTGCCATCGCCCAGGTGGGGCGGATGAACTTTGCCGGAACCCTACCGGTGGGAGCCGGTGCCATGGAGGTGACTGCCCAGAACTCCGCCTACCGAGTAGCTGCCCTGCTTGATCACTGGGACTGGTCTCAGGGGCTGAACCTTGTGGATGGTGGACCGGTCTTGCTGGTGACTGATCTGATTGATACCGGATGGTCCGTCACCGTGGCAGGCAATGGCATTGCGGAACGCTCCGGCCTGGATGTTCTGCCCTTCGCCCTGGCTAGTCGGGGATAAGCGCCAGGGGACGGACCGGGAAGCTGGCGCCACCCACTGGAACAGGGAAGTTGCAAACGATGGTTGCGCCCCGTTTCGGCACCTGTTCCAGGTTGGTGAGGTTTTCAATCTGCCAGTGATCATGGTGCAGCCACCAGCTCTGTGCCTGCAGGCTGGGATCAGTATCGGGCAGATCATGTCCGATGGCGGTGACCCCACGGTGGTGGAGTAGTTCGAGAGCCGGAATGCTCCATCCCGGAGCTGTGCCCTGCGTACCCCACTCCCACCCGGTGTGCGCTGCGACGAAGGACCCTGCTGGGATTGGACCGTGGGCGGTTTCAAACTGTTCCAGGTGTGTTGCTGTGATCAGACCGGGGTCATTGAAACGGATGACAAGGAGCGGCAGGACCAGGTCGGCGGCTGGAATCTGATCCAGCGTGCGACCGTCCTCATCAAAATGTGAGGGGGCATCAATATGAGTTCCCCAGGGGCCCACCAGAGAGTAGCGGTGCATGAGGAAACCATCGGCTTTGATCTTCGCTATCGTGTCGATGATCTGGTCAGGATCCCCGGGGAAATGGGGCTGACCTGGCTGGAATGGGTGGGAGAGATCAATGACCTGCATGTGTCTAGAATATAAGGCCTATGTCGAAAAAGAAGCCCCGTCCCACGCCCGTACCTGCACAGTTCATTCCCGGGCTGATCGATGCCCACACCCACCTGGGATCCTGCAAGGATGATCCTGCTGCTCTGGTGGCACGGGCGAGGGATGCCGGAGTGAGCCGGATCTGCACCGTCGGTGACGGACTGGCAGAAGCCGAACTGGCCCTGGTCACCGCCCAGCAATATGAGAATGTCTGGGCAGCCTGCGCCATCCACCCCACCAAGGCACAGCAGCTTGATCAGGTGGCGCGTGAACGTCTGACTGCGATGGCCGCTGATCCGGATTGCGTGGCAGTGGGGGAGACCGGGCTGGACACCTATTGGATCATCCATGATCCGGAGGGTACCGCGGACCTGGCCACCCAGGAGGAGGCGTTCCGCTGGCACATTGATCTGTCGGTGAGTGCAGGCAAAGCACTGATGATCCACAACCGTGAAGCTGATGAGGATCTCATGCGGGTGCTGGCGGATTCGCCCACCGCACCGCAGACCATCCTGCACTGTTTCTCCTCCCCGCTGGAGGTTGCCAAGGAAGCCCTGGACCGCGGCTATATCCTGAGCTTCGCCGGCAATGTGACCTTCAAACGGAATGGGGAACTCCGGGAAGCAGCCCGGATTGCCCCGCTCGAGCAGATCCTCATCGAGACGGATGCACCGTATATGACTCCTGAACCTTTCCGTGGCAGTAGGAACGAGCCCTCCCTGATTGGTCATACCGCCCTGTGTATTGCAGAGGCGCGTGGTATGGCTGTGGAGGAGCTTGCGGAAGCACTCACTGTGAACTTTGATCGCGTGTATGGCCTCAACAGGCCGTGATGTGGGGTAGCTCACAGGGGGATGGTGGGTGACCTGCGAGCTGCGCTGATCGGTTGCTTTCTTGCTGATGTGAAAGATGGTTCAGGTTGCTGGAGGGGAATTTCTGGACGGGGGTGGGTTGTTACCGTACTGTGACAAAGTGTTAATCACCCCGAGAGCGAAGAAGTAAAGCATTCTTATGGCGAGCAAGCATCAGAAGTCCCGGATCAACCGGATCAACAGCACCCGTTCGGTGCCGTTGCGTTTGGCAACCGGCGGTATGCTGGCCACCCTCCTGATCGGCGGAGTGACTGCGGCAACCACCAAGAAGGACAT
>NZ_CALZFS010000164.1 GCF_945649885.1 uncultured Corynebacterium sp.
TGAAAGTGGGTGCTTTCGTCATTTTCACCCTTCCTGCTACAAACCCCCCTTCACTTAAGGGGTGACGGGTCCAGGATGAGATGGGGGTAACATCCAGCCATGAAAAGTGGGTTAAAGCACTTGCGTGACACTCGTCACGAACATAAACTGTCGACACCTACTTGTTTCAGTTCCCCTACCCAAGGAAAATCCATGTCGCCTCTGAAGTTTTCACGTTCCTTCCGTTCACGCCGCACCTTCCTGTCCACCGCTGCCGTGGCATCGATCTCCGCACTCACCCTCGCCGCCTGTGGCGGTGGAGGACTATCCGAGGGAGGTACAGCAGCAGAAGGCTCCTCATCCGGAGAGAGCACCGTGGTCAATGCCAATCCGCCCTACGGACCTGAGCACATGATGAGTACCGCCATGACGCAGTTCGGCGATGTCGTCACTGAGGCATCAAACGGAGAACTGACCTTCGAATACTTCTTCGCCGATTCCCTGGTCAAGCAGCCCGAGGTGGCAACCAGCCTGAACGGCGGTGTCATTGACCTGGGTTACCTGGGTATGGCCTACACCCCGGCTTCCTTCCCGATTGATGCCTGGGCATCCCAGCTTGGTTATGGCGGCGATGAGCGTCCGGTGGTTGGACTCCTGGCCAATGCAGCCGCAACCATTGAATGGGTCTACAAGCACCCTGAGGTTTCCGAGGAGCTCGAGGGCGAGGGCATCTACCCGCTGATCCCACGCTTCCAGAACCACGATAACTACCAGCTGCTGTGTAAGGATCCAGTGAAATCCCTGGCAGATGCGCAGGGTAAGCGTGTGCGTGTCGGTGGCGAACTCTACTCCGACGCGGTCACTGCACTGGGTATGACACCGGTGACGCTCTCCGGTGCAGAAATCTACGAAGGTTTTGAACGCGGTGTTGTTGACTGCTTCGTCGGAGCAGAACCAGATATGACCGGACTTGGCCTGTGGGAGATCGGTAAGAACTTCACCAAGGTGGACTTCCCCGGTTGGAGCTCCATCTCACTGGCCTCTTCCACTGACTTCATGGAGTCCCTCACCCCGGAGCAGAAGGCGGCATTCGACGATAACCGTGCTGAGTTCCTCAACATCTACTACACCGGCTACTTCAATGAGCAGAAGCGCTTCCATCAGGAGCAGGACTCCATGTCACTGAACTACCTCGCAGCTGAGGATGACCTCAAGGATGCTCTGGACACCCACTTCGATGGGGTCCGTCAGAACATGATTGACAACCCACCGGCTGCCGTCTCCGATTCAGAGGCAGCAGTGACCGAATTCGAGGAGCTTCGTGAAAAGTGGGTCGGCATCGTCGAGGAGCTGGGCTATGACGGCGGCTACGCCGACCACCAGGAGTGGGCCACTGCGCTTGGCGAGGACTCCGTGGACCTGCAGCCCTGGGCCGACAGGCTCGACGAAGAAATCTTCAACGAGCTTTCCTAACCACCTCGAAGGATTGATATGAGCACCATTTCCAACAGTCATGCGGACACGCCCGGAGCGTTCACCCGCACCATCGGTCTTGCAGTCAAGATCCTGATCCGGACCTCCATCTTCCTCGGTGCCGCAGCTGGCCTGGCAATGGTTGTCAACGTATTCCTGGACGTGGCACTACGCTTCGGCCTCAACTCCCCGATCCAGGGAACCAACCAGTTCGTCTCCTACTGGTGGATGCTCCCGCTCGTATTCTTCGGACTGGCAGCGGCACAGCATTATGGCGAACACACCGACCTGCCCATCGTGTACGAACGCCTGAACCCCCGGGGCCAACAGATCATGGCGATCTTCGCCCTGGTGTGCTCCGGGATCTTTGTGGCACTGATCGGCTGGGCGGGACTAAACAACGCCTTCGAGCAGATGGCGGTTGGGGAATATGACTCCTCCACCGGCGTGACGGTCTGGCCACCCCGCTTCGCCATCCCGCTCGCCTGCCTGGCCTTCCTGCTGGTGATCATCGCTGAAGTTCTCAAACTCATCGTTGATAAGGATGCTGTGCTCTCCGCGGAGCAGGAAGCCATCGGCGAAGAAGCTGATGTGCTGGCTGATCTTGAGGAACAGAACATTCTGCTTTCCGATGAGAACAATTCTCGTGCTACTGAAAGGACTGTGTCCCCATGACATCAGCAGTCGAAACCCCACAGCAGGACATATCACTGCCCACTGTTAAAACCCCCAAACCCACCAGACTCACCCGTCGCTCCGGCAGGCCCACCAGCATCACCCTCACCATCATGGCGGCCATCCTCATCGGTGAGATCGGCCTGATCTTCTCCGGAGCTCTGACCACCAAGTTCCAGGTGGCGATTGTCTGCCTGGCTCTTCTGCTGACCTTGATGGCCTGGCGGGTACCGATTGCCGTGGCCATGGGTGTGTCCGGTCTACTCGGTATCTGGCGGATCAGTGGTTCCTCCGTCGTGGAACGCAGCCTGGTCGATCTGCCCGCTTCCAATGCCGCAAGCTGGTCCCTCTCCGTCATTCCCATGTTCATCTTCATGGGGCTGCTGCTGTGGAAGAGTGGCGCCACCACCCGTATCTTCGATGCTGCCCGCGCCTGGCTCAACTGGTTGCCCGGTGGACTGGCCGTGACCACCAACATGGCTGGTGCGGGCCTCGCCGCAGCCAGTGGTTCCACCATCGGCATCGCCTACGCCATCAGCCGCATCGGCATTCCGGAAATGCTGAAGTCAGGTTATGACAAGCGTCTGGCACTGGGCTCAGTCATCATGGCAGGCCTTCCCGGCCAGCTGATCCCACCGAGCCTGCTGTTGGTGGTCTACGCCGGCATTGCGAACCTGCCCGTCGGCCCGCAGCTGCTCGCCGGTGTTGTTCCGGGAATCCTGCTGGCACTGGTGGTCAATGCCGCCATCATCATCCTGGCCATCGCCTTCCCATCCATTGCCGGAGAGAAGCTCCCTGCCGTCACCTGGAAAGCGCGCTGGCAGTCCCTGGGCCAGGTCTGGCCCCTGCCCATCCTGGTCACCATCATTCTCGGTGGCATGTACGGCGGCTTCTTCACCGCCACCGAGGCTGCCGCTGTCGGTTGCGTTGGCGCCATGCTCATCGCTATTGCCTACAAGGGTAAGGACTTCCTCTCCACCATCGGCAGTGCGCTCGCATCCACGGTGTACGCAACAGGTGGTGTGTTCTTCCTCCTGATCGGTGCCGCCTTTATCACTCGCATGCTGGCACTGAGTGGTATTCCATTCCTCTTCACCGAATGGATCGACACCATGGGGTTGTCCGCCACCCAGTTCGTCATCGCAGCACTGGTCATCATGGTGGTTCTGGGTATGTTCATGGATCCGATCTCCCTGATGCTGCTCAGTGTCCCGATCATGCTGCCCACCCTCAATGCACTTGATGTGGACCTGGTCTGGTTCGGCGTACTGACTGTCCTGGCTGCAGAGATCGGCATGTTGACCCCACCGGTCGGTGTACTTGTCTTCCTGGTGCATAAGATCTCACAGAACCGTGATGTGAACCTGGGACAGAGAATCACGCTGGGCAATGTGTTCACCGCAGCCCTGCTCGGTGTCCCGTTGGCATTGCTCGTCATCGCCCTGATCATCCTGTTCCCTGAGATAGCCACCTGGCTGGTCACCAGTGGTAACGCTGCTGCTTAGACCTTCTCAGACCCTTTTAGTTGAAATCCGACCTCCGGGTCGGATTTCAACTGTTTTCCCCCATCACCGTTCACAGGAGGCATGTTGATGACATCCACAATGACCAGATGGGCGGTGGTTGTCCCCGCCTCAGTAGGGCTGGGGTGGTTGTTCACCATGCTGAATGTGCCGGCCTCATGGATTCTGGCGGGAATTCTGGCCTCGGGGGCTTCCGCCCTGTTCAATGGTTCCGAACTGCCGGTGAACAAGGTGCTCTACACCTTTGGTGCCGGCATCGTCGCGGTGCTCGCAGCTGTCCCCTTGTTCGGTGAGACCCTCGAGAACCTTCTGAGTTATATCCTGCCGAGCCTCGTGGTGGGGGCCTTCACCATCATCGTGGGCCTCTTCGCCGGTTATCTCCTGTCCCGTTTCCAACAAGGGGTGTCAAAGGAAACCGGCATGATCTCCATGCTTGCCGGTGGTGCTGCGTTCATGCCTGCGATCGCCAAGGAGATCGGTGCGGATATCCGGTTTGTCTCCCTGACTCAGTACCTGCGACTTCTCGCCGTGGCGGTGTCGCTGCCTCTGGTCACCAGTCTCCTCCCTCGGGATCAGCTCTCGTCCGCGGTAGATACGGTGGAGATGGGCCAGTCCTGGTGGATGATCGCCCTCATCATCATCGTGGCATTGGCAGGTGGCCCCATTGCGGCCAGGTTGAAACTGCCTGTCCCCTCTGTTCTCGGCCCGTTGCTGCTCACAATCCTTCTTCTTTCCCTGGTGCCGGTGGAGCTCAACATGAATCCCCCGGAGCCTCTGCGCATCATCGCTTTCCTCTCCATCGGTTGGTTGTGTGGTGGGACGATGTCCAAGGATTCCCTGAAGCATTTCGCCCGCCAACTGCCCGCCATCTTCGCATTCATCATTGTGTTGATCATCGGCTGCGCGCTGTTGGCGTTCCCCATCGCTCAATGGGTGGGCATCACCTACTTCGATGCCTATCTGGCAACGAGCCCGGGAGCCATG
>NZ_CALZFS010000165.1 GCF_945649885.1 uncultured Corynebacterium sp.
TCAGGGTGCCCAGGGAACCGATGGATGCGGAGTATGCGATCGACAGCATGAGGCCCGTGGCGAATTTCTTCTGGTTCTTCATGCCGCCGACGGTTTCCGCGGTCAGGACGAGAACTGACATACCGATCGGCAGCATGACCACGGCCGTTGCGGTATTGGAAACCCACATGGACAGGAAGCCGGTGGCCACCATGAAACCAAGGATGAGCTGTTTCGGCTTGGTACCCACCGCCAGGACCACGGCCAGTGCCATACGTCGGTGCAGGTCCCACTTCTGTAGACCCAGGGCAAGCAGGAAGCCACCCAGGAATAGGAAGATGGTGGGGTTGGCATAAGGCGCTGCAGCCGAGGCGAATGAGGTCACCTGGAAGAGTGGGAAGGCGATCAATGGGATCAGGGCAGTCGCCGGCAGCGGGATCGCCTCGGTCATCCACCAGGTGGCCATCAGCACGGTGGTGGCGGCGGTGATGCGCATGGCTTCACGGGAGTATTCGGCCTCGGGGTCGAACCCTGCGGATTCGGAGACAACCTCCACGGCGTTGGCCGGGAAGAAGAGATAAACGAGCAGCGCCAGGATCACACCGGTTACCAGGCCGCGTGCCTGCCGGTGCCACTCCTTGCGATTACCCACCCGCATCACGTCGCCGGTTCCAACGGCGTCGTTTTCCTTCACTTCAGATGCGCTCATTTCAGCACGTTCCTTTCACGGTCCTTATCGACCACGGAATACTAACGCCCAGCATGCATCCTTACGCAAAACCTTAGGCAAAATAAGGTATGACCACATGGCCGGGCCACGTGCGCATAGCGAACTACCTGCGGAAATTCCTTTTATTTTGACATGAAAAGATTTTCCACACCCACCCCCGACACACCCCTATAATGAAAATTGTGCTAAAAACCCAACTCCGCCTAGCCGCACCGCACCCCTTGGCGCCCACTCCATGCTCCCCACCCCGAGATGGTGCTGTGCGCGGGCATGAAAAAACCCTGGTGAGATCTTCTTCAAGATCTCACCAGGGTTTAACTGTGCGCCCGGAGGGATTCGAACCCCCAACCTTCTGATCCGTAGTCAGATGCTCTATCCGTTGAGCTACGGGCGCAGACCTTCAGCTCGGCGAGGAACTGAAGGAGCGGAGACGAGAGGATTTGAACCTCCGGTCCTCCGTTAAGAGGACAACTCATTAGCAGTGAGCCCCATTCGGCCGCTCTGGCACGCCTCCATGGCCATAACAACGTCGTTGCTATAACCGTTTAGTACAGTACCGCGCACTTTCAACTTTAGACAAATTGAGTGCCCCATCTGCGTCTTCCCTGCTGCCCGTCTTGCACTCCGGGGGTCGTGTCCGGTGCCACTAGTAAGGTTGGACACATGATTCGAGCTGATCTCACCGATATCCCGACCTATGTCCCGGGTAGGCGCCTTGACCATGCCACCAAGCTGTCCTCCAATGAGGTGTCCTTCGCACCATTACCGGCGGCGGTGCAGGCTGTGACTGAGGCGGCCACCACCGCCAACCGTTATCCGGACATGGGCGCGGTGGAACTGCGTGAGGCCTTAGCCGAGCACCTGGAACTGGACGCAGAGCAGATCACCGTGGGATGTGGCTCCTCCGCGTTGTGCCAGCAGCTGGTTCAGGCCACCTGCGCTGCTGGCGATGAGGTGATCTTCCCATGGCGCAGTTTTGAGGCCTATCCGATTTTCGCCCGGGTTGCAGGTGCCACGGCTGTTCCGATTCCCCTGGTTGCGGACACCCAGGGCCATGACCTGGAGGCGATGATCGCAGCCATTACTGATCGGACCCGTCTGATCTTCCTCTGCAATCCGAATAACCCTTCCGGAACCACCTTCACTGAAGCTGAGTTCGAGGCATTCATGGAGCGCGTTCCGGACACTATCGTGGTGGGCCTGGATGAAGCCTATTTTGAGTTCAACCGCGCTGTGGACACCCCTGTGTCCACGGAAGCTGTGCAGCGTTATGCCAATGTGGTAGGTCTGCGTACCTTCTCCAAGGCCTATGGTCTGGCGGGCTTGCGTATCGGTTATGCCTTCGGTAACCCGGAGATCATCAACGCCATGAACAAGGTGGCCATCCCCTTCGCGGTCAGTTCCGTGGCCCAGGCCGCCGCCATCGCCTCCCTGAATTCCGCTGATGAGCTATTGGAACGCACGGAAGAGGTGGTGGTGGAACGTCAGCGGGCAGCACAGGCACTGGGTGCGGCCCCCAGCCAGGCGAACTTCATCTGGCTTCCCGGTGACAATGCTGCTCAGTTGGCTGAACAGCTGGCGGCACAGGGCGTGGTGATCCGCGCTTTCCCGGAGGGTGCACGCATCACCATCACCACCGCTGAGGACACTGAGAAACTCCTCACCGCCTGGGAGGTTATTGATCATGGGTAGCATCTGGCGTTTTGCAATTCGTACCGCAGCCACCGCAGCTGCACTGTGGGTGGTGATCATGCTTATCGACGGCATTTCCATCACCATCCCGGACACCCCGCTGTACGCCACCGGTGAATATGACAATGTGCTGGTCTTCCTCGGGGTCGCAGCCATCATCGTCTTACTCAATGCCACGGTGAAACCGGTGTTGAAGATGATCGGTCTGCCCCTGACCATCCTCACCCTGGGGTTGTTCTCCCTGGTGATCAACGCGGCGATCTTCCTGTTGGCGGAATGGATCTCTGACCTGGTGGGTCTGGGACTTGATATCGCTGATTTCTGGTCTGCCTTGTGGGGTGCCCTGGTGTTGGCGATCGTGAGTTGGATCCTCGGGCCCATCACCGGGCTACTCGGCGCCAACAGACGGGGTTAATCTCCCGGTGTCACTGCGGATTAATCAGGTGAGCCGGCATTTTGACGGTGTGGTGGCTCTGGATGATGTGAGCATTGAGGTCCCTGCCGGTTCCATCACCGCCATCGTGGGACCTTCGGGAAGTGGCAAGACCACCCTGCTGCGGTTGTTGGCCGGCCTGGATCATCCTGATGCCGGGGAGGTGAGCATCAACGGACAAGCGGTCCGGTTAGGGTCCACCGCCCTGTGTTTTCAGGATGCCCCCCTGTATCCACATCTCACAGTCTCCGAGAATGTCGCCTTCCCCCTACGGATCAAGGCTGGCCGCAGATCCGGAAGACCCGGCGCGACAGCGGAACAACGCGTGCGGGAGGTGTTGTCCATGCTGCGCATTGATCATCTGAGCGGGCGCAGGATCGCGGAGTTGTCGGGGGGACAGAAACAACGTGTCGGGATTGCCCGGGCGTTGGTGCGTGATGTGCAGGTGTATCTTTTCGACGAACCCATGGCACATCTTGATGAGCAGTTGGCCCGGGAGATCATTGCTGATCTGCGGCATATCCAGCAAACACTGGGGTTGACCTTTGTCTACATCACGCATTCGAAGGATGAGGCTTTTTCAGTGGCTGATCAGATGGTGGTGTTGCATGAGGGTCGGGTGGCACAGTTCGGACGACCGGAGGCGTTGGTGGATCATCCTGCGAGTTTGTTTGTTGCCGAGTTTTTGGCGGCGACGGCGTTGAACGTCGATAAGCAGGGCGCTCAGGTCACGGCTACCCGGCCGGAGGATGTGGCCGTCGTGCTGGATCGCACTGGGGTGGCGGTGGAGCAGGTGACCTATTTGGGGTCTGGTTGGTTGATCCGCACCGCCCGGGGTGCGGGGGTGTCTCCTGTGTCGCTGATGGTGGGTGATCGGGTGCGGTTGGAACCGCGCCGGTGTTTCACCTTCCCGGTTTAGCCGCCGGCGAAGGGGGGCAGGACGTCCACACGGGTAGCGCCGGCCAGGGGCGCGGCGGGTTCTGCGGAACGGCCGTCGATGAGGAAGGTACAGCGGTCAAATACCTGCGCCAGGGACATGCCGGCGGTGGTGGTGTCGGTGTTTTCCGCGCCGAGGCGTTCCAGCAGGTCGCTGAGGGTTCCTTCCTGCGGCGCAATAGTTTCCCGGTCTAACCCGCGGGCTGCGCGGGCAGCGGCGAAATAATGGATATCCATGGTCGGTGTCTTCTCACGCTTTCTCAATTACTCTCATTTTATACTGACTCAATCGTAGGAAAGGGACCATCATGAAGCAAGGGCTCAGCACCGGGGCGGCCCTGGTGATGCTCGCGGTTGCCCTGTCCGGATGTGCGCCTTCTGATCCGGGCACAGCCCACATCTTCGCGGCGGCCTCCCTGGGCAACGTGGGCGGAGAGCTTGCCGACGCCTTCATGGACACCCACCCGGAGGCGGAGATCATCTTCAACTTCGCCGGTTCCTCCGCCCTGGTCCGGCAGATCGATGAAGGTGCGCCCGCTGATATGTTCATCTCTGCTGATCAGGCCACCATGTCCACGGCACTGGAGCTGGATGAGTTCGCCGGGGCGCAGACTCAGGTGATTGCCACCAACCACCTGGTTTTAGCCACCGCAGAGGGGAACCCGGGTGGGATCACTGAACTTGCTGATCTTGCAGATGTCCTGGTGGCGGTCTGCGCCCCGCAGGTTCCCTGCGGCACCCTCAGCACCCAGGCACTTGAGCACGCCGGCCTGGAACTGGGCCGGAGTTCTGAGGAAGCCAACGTGGCCGATGTGAGCAGGAAGGTCTCCACCGCAGCGGTGGATGCCGGCT
>NZ_CALZFS010000166.1 GCF_945649885.1 uncultured Corynebacterium sp.
TGTTTCGGCCATGTCCTTTTGACATAGCAGGAGGGTCGTTGCGTCAGCAACCTATTCAAGGTACACCAGCGCAACTCAGAAGTCGAGTCCTTATGATCAGGAATTTTGTGCGAGATCCACAGTGGCTGTTCCGGCATAGAGGTCGTGCTGCCCGGCACTACGTGCAGACTGGACAGATTGTTGCGCATCCGCACTGTTCATGCCCGCAAGAGTCAACGCAGAGACCGCGAGCAGTCCTGCAAAAGAGGTTGTCGGTTTCACCTGGCACTTACCCTTTCACCGTCTTCACTGTGATGTGGTACTTATCCGTTCAACGTTTCAATATTGCACATAGTTCCCCGGCGCGCGGACACCTTCTGAAGTGGTCTTTTTCGTCAATTAATTCAGTGTGGTGCCCCAGAAGACCGCGATGGTCACGGGGATGACGGTGATGAGCACGATGGCGATGCTGAACAGGCTCCAGATCTGGGCGTTGGATTTCTTGTACATGAAGCTGGCGAAGGCACCGCCGAAGAACAGAAATCCGATGAATACGCTGGCCATGGTGATCAGCAGTACGGTGTTGCTCATTTTTCTTCCTTCAAGGCTTGTCGACGCTCCGCTGGTCGGCGTGCCGCCAGCGTGAACGTGTCCGTGTCCCCGAACACCCCGGCGAGGGGGTCCTTTCCTGCATGTGCGTCCAGGACGGGGTCGGGGGTTCGGCCCATCATCTGGCGGATGACGAGGACAACCATTGCCACGATGAATCCATCGCGGGTGATCAGGACCAGGTCCAGTACTCCGCTGGGGATTCCCATGTTGTCGGTGCCCATCATGTGCCACATCAGTATCGGCCACACCAGCGCATCCACCAACATCCAAGGAAACAGCAGGCGCCAACGGGGGAGTGCCAGGACGGCCAGGGGGATCAGCCACAGAGAGTACTGGGGGCTCCAGACCTTGTTGAAGAGGAGGAAGGAGGCGACGATGAGGAAGGCTAGTTCCGCCACACGTGGGCGGTGTTGCACCTTGAGTCCGAAGATGGCGATGGCCAGGCAGGAGCCGGCGAACAGCACCAGGCTCACCGTGTTGAGGATCTCGGGGTTGTTGATGGGCAGGGGGAGGTTGCGGTCCAGGATCTGATAGATCGTGGTCCATTCCGCACCGCGGGTTTCATTGAGGCGAATGAATTCGTACCAGGCCTGGGGATAGGCGATGATGACCGGCAGGTTGACCACCAGCCAGGTGGTGATGGCTGCTGCCAGCATGAGGAAGAATTCTTTGAGTTTTCCGCTTCGCACTCCCAGTACCAGGTAGGCACCCAGGAGGTAGAGGGGCCAGAGCTTGAAGGCGGTGCCCAGGCCGATGAGCACCCCGGCCCAGACTGGGTTGCCCCGTTTGACTGCCAGGAGTGCACCGACCACCGCGGCGATCGACGGGGTGTCCCAGTTGGTGAAGGCATGGACGGCAACCAGTGGGGAAGCAGCCACCAGGACGGTGTCCCACACCCGGTTGCCGGTCAGCTCGACCATCATGCGGATAACCAGGACCCAGAAGAAGGCCAGCCCCAGGGCAGTGATCATGAAGTACAGGCCGGATTCCGGGATGGTGTGGAAGGGGATGACCTCCAACACGGGGTAGGAGAACCGTGTGATGATGCTTGCGATCCATTGGAAGATGCCACCCAGAACCGGGTATTCCATGTACCGGGTGAGGTCGCCTTCCACCCAGGAGAAGGCGTAGGGGAAACCGGGACTGTCCAGTCCGCGCCCTCCGTAGAGGGGGACAATGTCGTTATAGCAGGCTGAGGCGTATTGGCGGTTGCCTGACCAGTTCAGGGAGATCACGCCGTCCTCCCCCCGGACGCCCTGGATGCAGTTGGCCTTGGTGAGAAACCCAACTGCCAGGAATACCAGGGAGGTGGTGATCAGGACCTGCAGGGGAGTCCAGAATTGTTGTGTGCCCACCTGTGCGAAGCGGCCGAGTCGGCCGCCAATCGCATTGATGAAGTCATTGGCCACAGGTTCTGTCCTGCCGGGTGAGACCCGGCCCGTGATCGCCTTCTGATCCTTCATCTGTGTGGGCTCCTTATTGGTGGCAGGTTTTCCCCGCCCCCCAGGTGAAGAAGTTGAGATATCGGGCAGAGACTGCCTGAGATTCTAACCCAGGTTGAACAAGTCGCCCGGGATGACGATGCCCGGGGCCAGTTCAATATCTCCACCGCCGGTGTCGGCTTCACCCGGCGCGGGAGCGGGCTCTACGCCCTCGGCTGGAGCTTCTTCGGTTCCTTCGGCTTCTTCCTCTTCACCTTCAAAGGTGTCATTTCCTCCTGCAGCAGGGGACGGTGGGACCCAGGCCGGTGCGGGAGGGGTGCCATAGTTCAGTGGGCGGGCAGTGGGGAATTCCTCAATGTCCTCGTCCTCCAGGGCGGTGTCCATGGTTTCTTTCCAGATCACCGCGGGCGCACTGGAGCCGTACATGTTGCCGCCCCATTCGTTGCGGAGTGGGGTGTTTTCCACGGTGCCCATCCATACTGCGGTGGACAGCTGTGGGGCGGCACCCAGCATCCAAGCATCCTTGTTGCTTCCGGTGTCGCCCAGCTGGGTGGTTCCGGTCTTGGATGCGGATGGGCGTCCTCCGGCTAGGTTGTTGTAGTTGGAGTAGGCCGCAATGGGTGCCATGGCATCAAGCAGGTTGGTGGCAACCTTCTCTGAGACGCGTCGCTCCCCTTCGCCGATCTCGGCCTCATAGAGGACCTCACCGGATCGGGTTTCCACCTTCTCTACAAAGTATGGTTTGAACCAGATGCCCTCATTGGCGATGGTGGCCATGGCGGAGGCCATGTCGATCGGGCGGGAGGAGTACTGGCCGAGGATGATGCCGTCATAGGGGGTGGCACCGTTTTCGGTGAGGGTTTCCGGGATGCTCGGCAGGGAGCGGGCGATGCCCAGGGCATGTGCCATGTCGGCGGTGTCCTGGGAACCGTTTTCCAGGTCCTGCTGGAGACGGATGAAGCTGGTGTTGTAGGAGTGCTTCAGTGCTTCTTCGATGGAGCAGAAACCACAACCGGAGTTGTTCACATTGGTGATGGTGGCATCACCGATGGTCACGGGTGCAGAGCTGTAGGTCTGAGACAGGGGGATGCCCTGCTGCAGTGCGGCAGCCAGACCGAAGATTTTGAAGGTGGAGCCGGTCTGGAGAGGGGAGTTGGCATAGTCCCAGCCTCCCGGATCCTCACCACCGTAATAGGCACGGACCGCACCACTGTCCGGATCAATGGAGACCACGGCTCCCCGGACTTCTTCCCCATGTGTTTCCAGCTGCTTGCGCACGGCATCCACCGCACCCTGCTGGGCTTCTGAATCAATGGTGGTGGTGATCTGGAGACCGCGGTTTTCCACGTCCTGTTCCGTGATGCCCACCTGTGCCAGCTCAGCCATCACGTTGTTCTTGATCAGACCGTTGGTGCCGGTGGCTTCCGTGTAGGCACGGTTGTTGGCGGGATCAGTGGTCTCCGGGTAGGTGGCCTGGGCCCGGTATTCCGGGGTGATCGCTCCGATCTCCACCATGCCGTCCATGACGTAGTTCCAGCGTGACTGGGCGGCCTCCGGGTTGGTCCATGGTTCCAGGGTGCTTGGCAGCTGGATGGTGGCAGCCAGGACGGCACCTTCCTCCGCGGTGAGTTCACTCACGGGCTTGCCGAAGTAGGCATTGGCGGCGGCCTGCACACCATAGGCGTTCCTACCGAAGTAGACGGTGTTCAGATAGGCCTCGAGGACTTCATCCTTGGACCATTCATTAGCCATCTTGGCGGAGTAGACCAGTTCCTTCGCCTTGCGGACAAAGGAGCGGTCATCTCCGACAACTGCCTTCTTCACATACTGCTGGGTGATGGTTGAGCCACCACCGGCAGAGGAGTCACCGGTGATCACGCCGAGAGCTGCACGCGCATAACCGGTGAGGGAGAAGCCGGGGTTGGTGTAGAATTCCCGGTCCTCAGCTGCCATGACTGCGTTGCGAACAGATTCCGGCACCTCATCAAGGCTGACCATCTGCCGATTACCCTCAGGGGGAACCACGCGGGCTAGTTCGGTCTCACCATCGGCGGCATAGATATGCGAGACCTGTGGGGAGACCAGCTCTTCAGGCTCTGGGACATCAACCACGATATAGGCAGACATGAACACCAGCGCAGGAATGGCGATCATGGCGATGATGACGCCGATGATGCTATTGCGCATGGTGCGCTTCTTCTTCGCACGCCTCTTCCCGCGAGCAGGCTGGGCAGAGGAGTTTTTGTTGTTCGTCAACTGATATGTCCGTTCAATCAGATTAGGTACTTATCTGAGGTGTTTGATGTAGAGAATACTGCTCTCAGTGGCGTTCGCTTGAATCTGAAAATCAGCTGGCTGTAGCGGTTTCGGCCTTGAGCAGGTGATTCCATCTGCAATCGGGACAAACCTCCACAGTATGGACAGTGCATTCACGCCCATTTTCCACCAATTTCTGAATTTCCTCTTCATGACGTGCAGACCCGGAGGCCCTGCCGATCTGTTCTCCATAGACCCACAGCACGGTGCGCAGATTGTCGCCCCCACAGATGGGGCAGGCATACTCGGCGG
>NZ_CALZFS010000167.1 GCF_945649885.1 uncultured Corynebacterium sp.
CCCAGCTGGGATGCTGCGCGTTCTGCCACGGTCAGGCCAAAAAGACCGGAGCCTACGACAATCAGGTCATATTTCTTCGAATCCGTCATGACTTTGACACTAACCCACGAAGCCACCATTGGAATCCTGAACACTCCCGTTTTGCCCAGACGCTGTAATTGAGGCACTGCGGAAGAGCTACATCAGGGGGTTTGAAAATCGGTGGAGCGGGATGACCAGCAGGAACCTCCTTATCAGCCAAATTGAAGCCCGATGCTGCACTTATCCCGGCTGCTCACGGCGTTTTCACAGACTTGAGCAAACCTCAACTCCAACCTGAAGAACATGAGTCACACATGTACCATTAACCCCATTAGTGCACTACACTTCGCAGTTGTTTCATTTTGTCTCAGCCGCACCAGAATCATCAGGGAGAAATACCGTGCAGCAACGACGCCGCATCAGCGCAGTTCGGCAAAAACCGACACTGGCTATCCTGCTGTCTGTCGCGCTCGTAGCCTCAGGGCTCGCAGCCGCCAGTAGTCAGATCATCCGCACCCAGGACGAGGGAATCGGCCCGGTGGATGTCATGAACCAGTCCACCAGCTTTTCCAGCGGTTCCAATATTGTTGTCGACGATCCGGCAATCATGGGCCAGGGCGAAGAACCCGGTCCACGCACGGTAAAGGAATTCCAGCGCGAGGAACCCTTCTCCATGTTCGCCCTGACCTGGAAGGGTCAGCGTGATGTCACCGCCTTTGTCCGCGCCAAAAAAGAAGACGGCACCTGGACCGAATGGCTTGATATGGAGCCACTCGCCATCGAGGACACCGATCCCAACTCCACCCAGGGCACTGACCTGATCTTCCACGGATCCACCAACAAGATCCAGGTCTCCACCCATAATGTGGATCTCTTCGGTGATGATGCCGGCGCTGCTGCCACTGATGGCACCGGTGGTGCGATCCCTGAGGCTGCACCGGAAGCAGCTCCTGTGGCTGAGTACGCAGCAGAGGCCATCGAAGAAGCACCCCTCGAGGCACCTGTGGACACCCCAATAGTTGAGGAGCCTGTTATTCAGGCTCCAGCTGAGGCACCTGTCGCCGCCCCAGTTGAGGTGGCACCTGCAGCCCCAGCCGACAACGGCCTGGCACCACTACCCTCCAACTATGGCGATATCCAGCCTGTTGCAGAGGTCGCCAGTGACCTGGACGCAGTCTTCATCGATGGCAACGCTGAGGCCGGCGTCGGTGGTGTTGACCTGATGGCTGATACCGATGGCATGCCACGGGTCATCTCCCGTGCCGGCTGGGGAGCCAATGAGTCTCTCCGCTGCAGGCAGCCCACCATTGATGATGGTGTTTCCGCCATCACCATCCACCACACCGCGGGCATCAATGATTACACCCGTGCGGAAAGTGCCGGCCGCATGCGTGGCTACTACACCTATCACGCGCAGACCCTGGGCTGGTGCGATATCGGCTACCAGGCACTGGTGGATAAGTACGGCACCATCTACGAAGGCCGCGCCGGTGGTCTGAACCGTGCTGTGCAGGGTGCTCACGCCGGTGGATTCAACCAGAACACCTGGGCCATTTCCATGATGGGCAACTATCAGAACTTCACTCCTCCGGAGGCCATGATCCAGTCGGTGGGTGAGCTTGCTGGCTGGCGTGCCAAGGTCGCCGGTTTTGATCCAACAGGACGCGACACCCACTACTCCGAGGGTTCCAGCTACACCACGGTTCCTTATGGACAGTCCATCAACCTGCCGAATATCTTCGCGCACCGCGATGTCGGCAATACTTCCTGCCCAGGCAATGCGGGCTATGCCCAGATGGATAATATCCGTAGTATCGCCAAGGCGAAGTACGATTCCATCCTCAATGAGGATGCTGCCGGCGATGCAGCCCCGACAACGACAGCAGTGGCAAGCCCAACAGAATCAGCAACCGACACTCCGGCGGCTACACCTACTGATTCGGCTTCTGCCACCGCCACTGCAGAGCCAGCTCCGCAGGACACCACCACTACAGAGCCAGCACCACAGGACACCGTCACCATCACCGAAGAACCAGCACCACAGGCTGGTTCTGGTTCCAGTGAGCTCGACATGTTGAATCAGGTGCTCACCGGTGGTTCCTCCGGCAGTTCAGAACTACTCAATGGTGCTGATGGCGCACAGGTTCTCACCGGTATCGGTTCAATCCTGGCCGTGATCATCGGCCTTGCCGCCACCGATGGCGATCTGGGGGCATTGCTGGGAAACCTCGGCAACAATAACGGCGTTCCCACCCTGGACAACATCAATCTTGATGATGTCGTTCCGGTGGTGGATACCGTCATCAACCTCGCGGGCGATAATGAGTACTCCCGTACCTGGAATGATCTGAACAATCTTCTCGGCCCTGTGCTGGGTGCAGCCACCGGTGGCGAAACCACCGTCCGCTACGCCAGTGAAGAGAACTCTGAGGTTTCCTTCGTTCCCTTCGAGAACGGCATCATGGTCTCCTCCCCGGAGGCAGGAACCCATGGTCTGTGGGGTGTCATCGGTGACACCTGGGCTCAGCAGGGTGCAGACCTCGGCCCGCTCGGCCTGCCGCTCAACCATGAATACCGTGAGGGCAACCTGCTGCGGGTGGACTTCCAGGGTGGTTATATCACCTTCGATCCAGCAACCGCCAAGGTGGACATCCAGCTCACCTAAGCGCCACATGGTCTCAAGCGCCTGGAAATGAAGAGTGGGCCCCGCTGCTTTCCCTGAAGCAGCGGGGCCCTTCTTTGTCATTTCCCACTTTGAGCAGGTGTGGGAAGAACCTCAGTCAGAACTAGTCGCGGTAGGATTGCTCAACCGCGTTGTTCCAACCCTCGTAGGCACGCTCGCGTTCCTCTTCACTCATCTCAGGTGACCAGGTCTGCTCGATGGAGATCAGCTCGGCGATCTGGTCCAGGTCCTTGAAGAATCCGGACCCCAGACCCGCAGCGAATGCCGCACCAAGTGCGGTGGTTTCAATGTCATGTGGGCGGATGACATCAATGCCCAGGATATCGGACTGCATCTGCATGAGCAGTTCATTTTCCACCATGGCACCATCCACGCGCAGGGATTCCATTTCCTTGCCGGCATCAAGTGCCATGGCCTCCACGACCTCACGGGTCTGGAAGGCGTTGGCCTCCAGCACCGCGCGGCAGATGTGGTTGCGGTTGGCAAAGCGGGTCAGACCGGTGATCACGCCGAGGGCATCGGAACGCCAGCGTGGTGCGAACAGTCCGGAGAACGCCGGAACCACGTGGACACCGCCGTTGTCCGGCACCTGGCGTGCCAGTTCCTCAATGGCTGGGGCGGTGGGGATCATCTGGAGGGAGTCACGGAGCCACTGCACCAGGGAGCCGCCCATGGAGACAGAACCCTCAAGTGCATAAACCGGTTCTTGGCCCTCAATCTGGTAGGCGATGGTGGAAAGCAGTCCATGTTCGGAGATGCTCAGTTCCTTGCCGGTGTTCATCAGGAGGAAGAGGCCGGTGCCATAGGTGTTCTTGACATCGCCCTCCTTGAATCCACCCTGGCCAAACAGTGCTGCCTGCTGATCGCCGAGGACGCCGTTGATGGGCACATCGGCGAGGATGCCGCGGTGGCGCACGGAGCGGTAGTCACCGATGGAGGGCTTGATCTGCGGAAGCATGTTCATGGGAATGTCCAGTGCTTCGCAGAGTTCCGGATCCCACTGCTGGGTCTTGATGTCCATGAGCAGGGTGCGGGATGCGTTGGTCACATCGGTGGCGTGGATGGCTTCTTCACCGTCATCGCCGCGTACACCACCGGTGAGGTTCCACAGCAACCAGGTGTCCATGGTGCCGAAGAGCAATTCGCCCTTCTCCGCACGCTCGCGAACGCCTTCCACGTTGTCCAGGATCCACTTGAGCTTCGGACCTGCCGGGTAGGAGTTGATGAGCAGACCGGTGCGGTCCAGCCACTTCTGCTGACCTTCCTCACCCGCGAGTTCTTTGCAGATCTCGTTGGTGCGGGTGTCCTGCCAGACGATCGCGTTGTACACAGGCTCACCGGTCACCCGATCCCAGACAACAGTGGTTTCACGCTGGTTGGTCACACCGACGGAGGCGATCTCATAAGGGGTGATGTCGATGGCGACCATCGCCTGGCTCACCACTGCTCGGACGTTGTCCCAGATCTCCATGGCGTTGTGCTCGACCCAGCCCTGCTCAGGGAAGATCTGTGAGTGCTCTTTGGTGGCTACAGAAACCACTTCACCGTTTTTATCAATGATGATGCAACGGGTGGATGTGGTGCCCTGGTCAATGCCAGCCACATAAGAATTGGCTTTTGAGGATCTCATAACCCCCATTTTTGCATGCGGACTCAAGTGCGGTATAGCCAAAAACCAAAGGGTTATGTCCGCGCCCGGTTTCCACCCCCGCACTACACACCTTAGATATAACCGGTGGTCACAACATATAACACCAGCACAGCCCAAGAGCTCCACCACATGAGATTTAGGTGCTCATAA
>NZ_CALZFS010000168.1 GCF_945649885.1 uncultured Corynebacterium sp.
CGTGGATGTCGATGCCCTGGTGGATGAGCTCCTGGCCCATGAACCAGGGAGTTTCCACTTCTATGGAATTAACCTCAAGCTTCCCTCCAGGTGGTCTGAGATGAAGGAAAAACACATCCAGGACTGTCTTTGGTGGGCCTTGGATCACTGGTTCTACTATTTCAGCAGCCAGGTCGGATTTAATACTGACATTCAAAAGTTCAAGCGTGGCCAGGTCCCAGGTGATCTCCGCACAGCATGCTACTTCTACACTTTTAGCAATCCTGAGAATCCCAATGTCCAGTTCGCCGGAGAAATCTGATGAACACACCAGCCAGAGATGAACTGATCCGTATCTTCCCGCAGTGGTTTATCTCCGCTGCAGAGCATCATGACTACGTGCCGGGACAGGTGATGAAATTCTCCCCTGGTCGGTGGTTCTTCCCCGACTTCAGCTTCCACGATGACCACGCTGACTACGTGGTGATGCTCTTCGTGGATGTCGATGCCCTGGTGGATGAGCTCCTGGCCCATGAACCAGGGAGTTTCAATATCACTGGACCAGACCTGGATATTCCGCTGGAATGGCAGGGATTAGACCTCAAGCAGATTCAGGACTGCCTCTGGTACGCACTCTCGGAATGGTTCAGGTACTTCAGCTATCATGTGGGAACTGACACTGATCGTGTGAAATCTCTTCGTGGTGAAGGGCACACGGATCTTCGTACCGCCTGTTATTTCGATACTTTTGCTGGCAGGCCCAATATCCAGTTTCTGAATGATCTCTAAAGCCTGCGATGCTCAACTAGTCTGATGACCATGTCAGCCAGAGATGAACTCATCCGCATCTTCCCGCAGTGGTTTATCTCTGCTGCAGAAGACCAGGACTACTCACCGGGACAGATGATGAAGTTCTCCCCTGGCTGGTGGTTCTTTCCTGACTTCAGTTTCACTTACGACGAGAACGACTATGTTGTAATGCTGTTCGTGGATGTCGATGCCCTGGTAGATGAGCTCCTGGCCCATGAACCAGGGAGTTTCCACTACCCGGGGATGACGCTCAAATTCCCCGAAAAGTGGAATGAACTCAATGAGAAACATATCCAGGACTGCCTCTGGCATGCCCTGGAAGAATGGTTCTTTTATTTTGATTACCGGGTCGGGTTTGCTACTGATATCAAAAAGGAAAACCGTGGACAGATCCTCGGTGGCCTTCGCTCAGCCTGCTACTTCGATGCTTTTTCCGACAGGCCCAATATCCAGTTTCTCACCGAGGTCTAGGGAGAAGCTGTCCCACCGGTTTAGCCATGCTGCTGAGATTTGAACAGCATATAGAACATCACCAGTAGTGGCACCATGAATGCCAGCAACATCAGAAATGATGTCCACTGTGTCCACATCACCACTGCTGCAGCCACCATCGCCACTGCTGCAGCCACCATCGCCACTGCGGGAAGAGCGAACCGTGCCCAGTCTGGATAGGACAGTTCCTGGGCGGTGAAGTACAGCAGTCCTGCACCGAGGAACGTCACAGGAGCACACACTAACCAGTCCCCCAGTGCCAATGTGTCCCCTGTTTTTGCGATACCCCGGAAAGTCGCAATGCCACTCCAAAGAAGAAGTGGCCCGAGGAATGCGCAGATCATCTGCCATGATGTCTTCTGGGTGCTCGTGTCCATGAGGTCCTTAAATTTCAGCTGCAGCAGGAGTTCTTGTCATTCACCTTAACAACGATGCCCTGCGCGGACAGACCATTCAATGGCATCATTCGCTACCCTGGCGGGCATGACTTCTCCAATGGATTCCTCCAAGACTGAACCACTGATTTCCCTGCCACCGATTGGTTTCGGCACCGTCCACCTTGATGGTGCTGCGGGTGTCCAGGCCATGACCTCTGCCATCCAGACCGGTTACCGGCTGATTGACACCGCCTACAACTATGAAAATGAAGGCGCGGTCGGTGTCACGATCCGTAAATCCGGGGTGCCACGCGATGAACTCATCGTCACCAGCAAGCTACCGGGGCGTTTCCACCAGTATGATCTGGCCGGCCCCCGCATCGAGGAGAGCCTCTACCGCCTGGGTCTGGATCACATTGATCTTCTGCTCATCCACTGGCCCAACCCCAGCAAGGATCTCTACGTGGAGGCCTGGCAGGCGCTTATCGACGCCCGCAACCGTGGTGTCGTCAAGCACATCGGAGTATCCAACTTCCTGCCAGAGCACATCCAACGCCTCGAGGCTGAGACCGGCGAGCTGCCAGCCGTCAACCAGATCGAATTACACCCCTACTTCCCGCAGGTGGAACAGGTGGAATGGCATGATGCCCGTGGCATCGTCACGGAAGCCTGGAGTCCTTTGAGTAATGGCCGTGGTCTGGTGGATGAGCCCCTGCTCACGGAGATCGGACAACGCTACGGGGTGGGTGGCGGCGAAGTCGCATTGGCCTGGCACCATGCCCGTGGCATTGTCCCCATCCCCCGGTCCACCAAACCAGAGCGTCAGAAATCCAACCTGGAGGCCATCAACATCCAGCTCACCGCTGAAGAAGTCGCCGCGGTCACTGCGTTGGGTAGATACGATGGACGTATCAAGGGACAGGACCCAGCAAGCTATGAAGAGTTTTAAATTCTCTTATTTTCTGTTGAGTGTCATCGCCATCCAATTGGCATTAATGGCACTTTTCTTCACCGACGCCTTCTTCACCATCGGTGGTCCCTGGGTGTTCTATCTGGGAGCCTCTGTCTCTGTTGCCGGTGTGATCATCCCATTTTTCCTCAAGGTGGACACAGCACTCACACTGCTCAACTTTCTCCCCGGTCTGGCCTTCGTCACCGGGTGGGGATCATGGGTGTGGCTTCACATCATTGATGAGACAGGACCAGTCATCAATATCTGGGGTGTTCTGGGGCCCTCAGTGGGGCTCATTGCCACCATCAGCCTCTATCTTGCCCTGCTCATCGCAGCGTTTATCACCAATAGAAACAGCACTGGATTATATCCGGTCCGCTAGCAGCCCGGCAGTCACGGAATCCCCCTTGGGTGATGGGTGCCAGGTTCCACCAACAGCATCCACCCGCAGATCCAGCACCCCGTTCACCCACGGATCTGCCGAACAGCTGCTGTGCCCAGCAGTGGCTTCACGCAGATCAAGGTGGTCTACCTCCAGAATCTCAGAAGCGTCTTTGATCGCGTTTTCCAACTGGTTCATATAGGACACCAGCGCGGAGGCATCAGGTTTCCTGATCTCAGTGCCACCCACACGAACACAGATCTCACCACCTGTTCGTGGCATGTATTCCTGGTAGCCGAGCAGGGTGATCTCCGCATCAGGTGCGTAGTACTCAAGGTAATCAATGACAGGCTTCATGCGCTCGGCATAGTGTTCACCGGTCACAGCTGCCGGGTCCTGCATGGTTCCTGCTGCCACGGCCCTATCACCGCATCCGTGGGCAAGATCAAAAAGGCAGTTGATCACAGAATGACGCAGGTTGGTTGCCGAGTGTCCCCAGTGATCATTCTTGCCGAATTGGATGAAGATATGTTCTGTGCGAGGCCCAATCGCACTACGGGTTTCTGCATGGCGGACCTCATCGGAGAAGTGGAAGCCGGTGGAGTCGATGGAGGCACCATTACAGGAAAGGTCAATGAGTTCACCCCGCGCCAAGCCCTGGATACTCTGCAGTTGAGCTGGCCAGGACTGTGCGCCCTTGAGGCAGCCGCGTTCATCAACACGGAAGGGAGTGTTGGTTCCTGAGGCATGGGAATCACCAAAGACCACCACCTTGGCGCCGCCTTCCGGTGCCTGGGAGTCAGCAATCCCGGTGGAGGATGTCAGGCTCCGGAGAATCCCTGTTTCCTGGGTCGCACTACTGCCCACAGCCTGTGCCGTGTCCACGGGGATGACAACCATGAGCATCATGGTGAGCAGGGCCGTGATTATTGCCCGGGGGTTTCCCTGCATCATGGTTGTATTCTCCTTGTGTGCCGACCTTCAGGGGCCAACAGGTAGTTGAGAAGTTTCCCCCGGCGAAGTTCTTTATACCTTAGCCCTAGAACCCCCTGGGAATAGCAAAAAGCACCTATCCTGAAAGGATAGGTGCTTTTTAGATGTAGGAAATTACATCTGGCGCTTGCCGTCTTCACCCTTGAATGGGAAGCCGAGCTCGCGCAGCAGGGAGCGACCCTCATCGTCGGTCACAGCGGTGGTGACAACGGTGATGTCCATACCACGAGGACGGTCGATCTTGTCGACGTCGATCTCGTAGAACATGGTCTGCTCGGTGAGGCCGAAGGTGTAGTTACCGTGGCCGTCGAACTGCTGGTCGGAGAGTCCACGGAAGTCGCGGATACGTGGCAGGGCCACGGTCAGCAGACGGTCCAGGAACTCCCACATGCGGTCGCCGCGGA
>NZ_CALZFS010000169.1 GCF_945649885.1 uncultured Corynebacterium sp.
CTGAAACAGTTGAGCGGGATGAGCAGGAAGTTGAGCTCAATGTCTTTGCCACTCCCCCTTCCGAGGAGGCCCTGGCTGCCGGTGATCCTCAGCCCACACCGGAGGACGCTGTGGTGAAGATGAAGCTTGATGAGCGTGCTGTCCTTGATTCCGTGGAGGCATTCATTGCCGGCGAATGGGTCACCCTGGAGTTCTTCACGGCAGAGGCACGCGAGTTTCTCCCTGATATCACTGAGCTCACCCCTGAATCATGATGCTTTCCCCGGATAAAAAAGTGATTTCCCGAAGGTCTCTGCTGCTTGGTGCTGGTGCCTCCGCCGTCGGTGGTGGCTTACTCACACTCGGCGCCACCCAGAGCACACAACCCGATGGGGAGAAAGAAGATCCCGCCACCAGCCCAGTCGCGGATCTCAAGGGACCTGAGCAGGCTAGCATCACACGTCCCACTACACCGCAGCCGCACGCACTTATCATCGTGGCTGATGTTAATACCACCGGTATCTGGGATGCCCTGGCTACGCTGGGGACAAAGATCCGGGAGCTTGTCGATGGCCACCACCCCGCCATCCTCCCGGACGGCCCCGGGGACCTCAGCGTGTCTGCCGGTGTGGGCCAACGCATTCTCAACGCCTCCCGCCATGGAAATTCCCTGGATGATCTGCTCATCATGCCTACCTACCGCGGCGATGAACTCCTTCCGGATAACGCACTCGGTGGGGATATTCTGCTCAGCATCCATTCCAGCAATCCGGTGGACCTGGAGCCGGTGTACCACTTTCTCAGCACCACCCTCCCGGGTTTCTCCCTGCGGTGGTCACAGCTGGGTTTCCGTGGCCCCGGCGATAAGGGTGTCGCCAGGAACCCCTTCGGATATCACGATGGTGTGACTGTCCCCCGCAGCGAGGAGGAACTGAAACAGAACGTGTGGATTCCCTCCGGTCCACTCAAGGGTGGAACGATCTGTGTTCTTCGTAGTTTCCTCCTGGACACTACCTCTTTCCGTGCTCTGTCCCCCACCCGTCAGGATGCTGTGATGGGCAGGGAGAAGGTCAGTGGGATTCCCCTGGGCGGTACGCAGCTGCATGAGGATGCCAATGTCTCAGCAAAGACCCCCACCGGGGATTTTGTCATTCCGGCAGATTCCCATGTGCGTGCAGCACACCCTTCTTTTACCGGCAGCAAACTGATGTTGCGGCGTAGCTATAGTTTCAACCGTCCTGATCCGGATACCGGCTTCCCGGACCAGGGGCTTATCTTCATTGCCTTCCAGAATGACATCAGAACCTTCATCCTGACGCAGCAGCGTCTGGATGAGATGGATGCCCTCATGGAATTCTCCACTCCGGTGGCAACGGCGGCTTTTGCCATGTTGCCCGGTTTTGATGAGAAGACTCCACTGGGTCATTCGCTGGCCTAGATACGCAGCAGGTTCCGCAAAGAGCCCCAGATCATACTGGGATGCGAAAAGGGTCCGCCCACCAGCAATCACATGCTGGTGGACGGACCCCCTTTTTTCAACTACTCGCATAAGGCGAGTTGGAGTTGAAGGACTTAGGCTTCGCCCTCGTCACCTACGGAAGCGGTGGCGTCTGCGCCGCCACCCTTCTTCTGCAGGTAGAGTTCCTTGACGCGTGCGCCGAGGTTCTCATCAACGTTGTTCCAGTACTGGTACACGCGTGGCTCGGTAGCCTCGGTGATGCCCTGCATGGCGTTGGAGATATTGTCTGCCAGACGCTCCTTCTCGCCCTCATCCAGGACCTCGCGGTACAGGATGCCTGGCTGGATGAAGTCGTTGTCATCTGCGTGCTTGACGTATGCAGCGCGGACCAGGTCGGTTCCATGTGGATCCGGGTTGACGTAGATGTCCTCAGCCTGGCCGTAGGAGGTGTGGTTGGAGGAGGAATCCTCGCCGTTGTCCAGGTAGCCTGCACCCTTGGAGTAGCGGTTCGGGCTGTAGGAAGGCTCGCCCTCGGCGTCGAAGACGTACTGCATGGAGCCTTCGCGGCTGTAGGTGTTCACGTCGTTGACTGGACGGTTCACCGGCAGGTCGCGGAAGTTGGTTCCGATGCGGTAGCGCTGCTGGTCAGCATATGCGAAGGCACGTGCCTGGAGCATGCGGTCCGGGGAGAGACCAACACCTGGGACCAGGTTGCCCGGATCGAGAGCGATCTGCTCGATCTGTGCGAAGTGGTTGCGGGGGTTGCGGTTGAGGATGAAGTATCCGACATCCTGCAGTGGGTAATCCTTCTGGGACCAGGTCTTGGTCAGGTCGAAGGGGTTCCAGCGGTAGTTCTCTGCTTCATCCATAGGCATGATCTGAACCTTGACGTCCCAGATTGGGTAGTCGCCGTTCTCGATGGAGTTGTAGAGGTCCTCGCGGTGGTAGTCGGCGTTCTGGCCGGCCATCTCTGCTGCCTCAGCGTCGGTGAAGCAATCCCAGCCCTGGCGGGTCTTGAAATGGTACTTGATCCAGACTGCGTTACCCTCAGCGTTGACCCACTGGAAGGTGTGGGAGCCGAAGCCGTCCTGGTGGCGGGAGGTCTTAGGGGTACCTCGGTCACCCATCAGGTAGGTCACCTGGTGAGCGGACTCAGGTGCACGGGTCCAGAAGTCCCACTGCATGTCTGCATCGCGCAGACCGTTCTTGTTGAGACGCTTCTGGGAGTGGATGAAGTCAGGGAACTTCATGCCATCGCGCAGGAAGAAGGTTGGGGTGTTGTTACCGACGATGTCGTAGTTGCCCTCTTCGGTGTAGAAGCGGAGAGCGAAACCGTGGACGTCACGCCAGGTGTCAGGGGAGCCCTGCTCACCGGCAACGGTGGAGAAGCGGATACCCATCGGGGTGACCTTGCCTGGCTGGAAAAGGTCTGCCTTGGTGTACTGGGAGACATCTGCAGTGATGTGCAGCTCACCGAAAGCACCGTGGCCCTTGGCGTGTGGAATACGCTCTGGAACATTCTCGCGGTTGAAGTGTGCGAGCTTCTCAATGAGGTGGATGTCATTGAGGATGTTCGGACCCTGTGGGCCTGCGGTGACAGAAATGTTCTCGGATGGAACCGGTGCGCCATTGTGGCGGGTGGTGTTTCCGGAGAGCTGTGGACGCATGCCGCGGTCGACGATCTGATCTGCTGCTGAGTTTTCAGTCATAATCATATCCTTCCGTTTATGTGGGTTACCTATGGATTAAGCCTGATTGATAACTTACCGGATAATGTCAGGTGCCGCCACCCCTCAGAGATTAAAGCCCCCAGGGGGGAATCGTTTGCCCAGCAGAGGAACGAAAGTTCGATAGCAAATGAGCATTCCGTTCCCCCTTAATCTACCCCCCGGGCCACTACTTCACCGGGAGATGGACTTCGCATGAGCTGTCTGGGGACATGGCTGTGAGCTGGTATTCTTTCCTGTTGTGAAGTCCCACGAGCGCAACGATGCCCACGTCACCGAGCTGGCCCTGGCCGCCGGCCGTGGAGACCGTGACGCTCTGACTGAGTTCATCCGCGCCACCCAGGATGATGTCTGGCGTCTGCTCGCCCACCTGGGTGGGCGTGAAATCGCGGATGACCTGACCCAGGAGACCTATCTCCGGGTCATGAGCGCGCTCCCCCGCTTCGCAGCGCGTTCCTCCGCACGCACCTGGTTATTGTCCCTGGCCCGGCGCGTCTGGGTGGACAATATCCGCCATGACATGGCGCGTCCCCGCAAGTCCCATGTGGAATATGAAGATGCCGGCGCCGCTGATGCCAGCAACTCCACCATCTGGTCAGAGTGGATTGATGTGCGCACGCTTATCGACGCCCTGCCTGCTGAACGTCGAGAAGCACTCATCCTCACCCAGGTCCTCGGGTACACCTACGATGAAGCCGCGAAGATCTCCGGGGTACGGGTAGGCACCATCCGTTCGCGCGTGGCCCGAGCGCGCGCCGACCTGATCAAAGCCACCGCTGTGGACACTGACGGCGACGACAACACCGCTCACGGCTTATAGACACGAGTAATCTGTTCCCCATGAGCTCCCCCATCCGAGGAGACCAGACCACCCACCCCGATAGTGTGCAGAAGGCAACACGACGGGGCATCATCCTGGCCTGGTGCACACTGGTCTACCTGCTTATCGACACCCTCATCCTGTTCCTGATCAAGGGCAACTCCCAGACCATGCAGGCCGCCTGGATCCAGGACCTACTGGGAATGGTCCCACCCCTGGTCTTCCTCATCGGGGTGAAAGTGGCCCGACGCCGGGCCAGCCTGTCCCACCCCTATGGTTTCGCCC
>NZ_CALZFS010000170.1 GCF_945649885.1 uncultured Corynebacterium sp.
TGCTCAGCCCTGATTACGTTAGTGTCCAAGTCTAACAAACTATTCCTCCCGGTTGGGGGTGTTTTCCCTTAACAATTGTGGGAAACCAGGCGTAGGTAACACGGGCAGACAAAGTGATACAGGGGTAACAAGATTGTTAACCTCATCTTCGCCATTTTTACTGCATTCCTACTTCTTTCATACCCTTGAGTTCCTTCTTCAGCTCGAAGACTTCATCACGGAGACGTCCCGCAAGTTCGAATTTTAGCTCTCGCGCAGCAGCACCCATCTGGGCGGAGAGGTCGTCGATAAGCTTCTGCAGCTGGTCCACCTGCATGCCGGAGGTGTCAGGCTTGGCCACCACCGCTGTGTCACCGGTGGCACCCGGTGCACCAACCGCGTTTTCCTGATTGTCATAGACCTGGTCCAGGATGTCGGCGATCTTCTTGCGCAGCGGTTGCGGATCGACGCCGTGTTCGGTGTTGTAGGCAACCTGGCGTTCCCGGCGTCGGTCGGTCTCCTCGATGGCGTGTTGCATGGAGTCGGTGATCTTGTCGGCGTACATGATGACTTCACCGGAAACGTTTCGGGCGGCGCGTCCGATGGTCTGGATCAGTGAGGTGGCTGAGCGCAGGAAGCCTTCCTTGTCGGCATCCAGAATGGCCACCAGGGACACCTCCGGCAGGTCGAGTCCCTCACGTAGGAGGTTGATGCCCACCAGCACGTCATATTCCCCCAGGCGCAACTGACGCAGCAGCTCCACACGCTGGAGGGTGTCGATATCGGAGTGGAGGTAGCGGACGCGGATGCCATTTTCCAGGAGGTAGTCGGTGAGGTCCTCGGCCATCTTCTTGGTCAGGGTGGTGACCAGGACGCGTTCATCCTTGGCGGTGCGTTCGCGGATCTGGTGGATGAGGTCGTCGATTTGTCCCTTGGTGGGCTTGACGGTGACCTTCGGGTCCACCAGACCCGTGGGTCGAATGACCTGCTCCACGAACTCACCGCCGGCGGCCGCTATTTCAAACTTGCCAGGCGTTGCGGACATGAAGATGGTCTGTCCGCGGCGGTCATCGAACTCCTCCCAGGTCAGCGGGCGGTTATCCAGCGCGGAGGGCAGTCGGAAACCGAACTCCACCAGGTTGCGCTTACGCGACATATCGCCCTCGAACATGCCACCGATCTGAGGCACGGTCACATGGGACTCATCGATGATGGTGAGGAAATCCTCCGGGAAATAATCAATCAGGGTGGCCGGCGCGGTACCCGCACCACGGCCGTCGATGTGGCGGGAGTAGTTCTCAATACCAGAGCAGAACCCGACTTGCTGGATCATTTCCAGGTCATATTCCGTACGCATCCGCAGACGCTGTGCCTCCAGCAATTTGCCGCGGTTCTCCAGATCAGCCAGACGATCCTCCAGCTCTGCTTTGATATCTTCCACGGCCTTTTCCATACGCTCCGGGCCTGCCACATAGTGGGTGGCCGGGAAGATACGGACCTCATTGACATTGCGGATTACATCACCGGTGAGTGGGTGGATGTAATAGAGGCTGTCGATCTCATCACCGAAGAACTCCACGCGCACCGCCAGCTCCTCATAAGCCGGAATGATGTCCACCGTGTCACCCTTGGCACGGAAGGCACCACGGGTAAAGGCGATGTCATTGCGGTCATATTGGATATCCACCAGCAGACGCAGGAAGCGATCACGCTCGATCTCCTCCCCCACCTCTAGGACGATGGAGCGGTCCAGATAAGACTGTGGAGTACCTAGACCGTAGATACAGGACACTGAGGACACCACCACGACATCCCGGCGCGACAGCAGGTTGGAGGTGGCGGAGTGGCGTAGACGCTCCACATCCTCATTGATTGAGGAATCCTTCTCAATATAAGTATCGGTCTGCGCGATATAGGCCTCTGGTTGGTAGTAATCGTAATAAGACACGAAGTACTCCACCGCATTATTGGGCAGAAGTTGGCGCAGCTCATTGGCCAGCTGTGCGGCCAGGGTCTTATTGGGTGCCATCACCAGGGTGGGTCGCTGCTGCTTTTCGATCAGCCACGCCGCTGTGGCCGACTTACCGGTACCTGTGGCACCGAGCAGGACGACGTCGCGTTCGCCTGCGTCCAGGCGCTTATCCAGTTCCGCGATGGCGGCTGGTTGGTCGCCGGCGGGCTGGAACTCCGAGATCACCTCGAACTTGTTGTTGGAGCGTTCGATCTCGCCGACAGGGCGGTGCTCAGAGTGGGACAGGACTGGTTGTTCAGCAGCAAAAGCCATGCCTACAGGTTACGCCAAGAGGTGGAGAGGTTGGAGGGAGCTTTGCGACACACGGATCGCCCCCGCTGCCTTAATCCCCGGTTACGGAGAATTTTGCTGGGTTAGGCTGTTTTCAATAAACCAGGCCCTTATCAGCTGGAGGAACCAATGCTGATCAACCCACCGCATATACGTGAGATCCCCTACTCCAGAAATGGGGTCAATGAGTTCGTCGAGGATCTATCCAGCACTCCCGGCGCGCCCGCAACCAAGCTTCTTCTCACCTACCCCACTGTGTATGTGATTAAGGATGCTAAGGCCTCCAGCTGTGAGATCTACATTGGTGAGTCGAACGATATTGAGCGTCGTACCATTCAGCACCTCACTGCTGATGTGAAGGAGGGGAACTTCTGGCATAGCTTTGAGCGATCTAAGAACTCATCAATGTATGTGATTGGGCATGACCACTTCAATAAGTCCTTAACCTTGGATGTGGAGAACCGTCTCATGCTCTACTTACCGGGTGTTGAGCATGTGAGCAAGGTTCACAACGGTAGAGCCAACCCTCAGCGTGCTTATTATTCGCAGGAGAACTTCGACGAGATCTTTAACCAGATCTGGGGTCAGCTGCGAACCTTCGATAAGAAGCTCTTCCCCGCCAAGGAAGTTATCCGGGATTCAGCTCTTTTCAAGGCATCTCCCTTCCATAAACTCACTGAGGAGCAGGAACGTGGCAAGGGGGAGGTGGTCAATTATATCTACGAGTGTCTTGCTGATGATTCCCGTCAGCATCTGGTGACGGTGAGTGGTGAAGCCGGAGCAGGTAAATCAGTATTCATCAGCAGTCTTTTCTATGAACTTTTCCAGGGCGACAATGCCGTGGATAGTCCTTTTGAGTTTCAGTCTCTCAATGCCTACCTGCTGGTTAATCACGATGAGCAGCTGACGGTATTTGAGCAGATTGCTAAGAAACTCAATATTTACAATCGCGGTACAGAGGGCAAGGGTGATCTGCCCCGTGTGTTGAAGCCTACGAGTTTTATCAACAGGACAACTCTCGACGAGCCAGTGGATGTACTGCTCATCGATGAAGCGCACCTGTTGTGGACCCAGGGTAAGCAGAGTTACCGGGGTAAGAACCAGTTGAAGGATCTCATCGACCGCGCCCATGTGGTGGTGGCGGTCTTTGATGAGAAGCAGATCATGGCTACTAACCAGTACTGGGATGAGACTGACCGTAAATGGTTAGAGGAGAACACCACCAAGCAGATCATGCTTCGGGATCAGATGCGTATTGATTCCTCTCCCACCACCTATGCCTGGTTGCGTGCTCTTATCGACTGTGGTGTCGTCGGTGAACTCGACCTGAACCCTGACAATGCTGATGAATATGGCTATCAGGTCCGTATCTTCGAAGACCCCACGGAGATGCATGAGGCCATCAAGGAGAAGGCCAGCACTACTGAGCGTGGGCTATCACGCATGCTCGCTACCTATGACTGGGACTATTCCAATAACAAGAAACCAAATAACGGCATCGACATCTATTGGTCGGTAAATATCGGGGATTTCTCTCTACCGTGGAACCGGGAGACTGATCGTGATCAGGATCGGGTGACCAAGCGACGCACCAAGGACCTGGCCTGGGCTGAAAAGGAACACAGTCTGAATGAGGTTGGTTCTACCTTCACTATCCAGGGTTTCGACCTCAACTATGCAGGTGTGATTCTAGGGCCCTCAGTAAAGTACCGGGACGGCAAGATCATCCATGACCCCACGGAGAGTAAGAACTCCGGTGCCAAATACAGGAGAACCATGTCTGATGGCACCAAGCACTCCGTTGGCGAACAGCTACTGGCTAATGAACTCAATGTTCTGCTCACCCGTGGAGTGAATGGTCTCTACATCTACGCCACTGATGAGGCGCTGCGTGAAAAACTGAGGGAGTCAGTGAGAGCAATTTAGCTGGTTCATCTGTGTGCTCTTCTCGAAGGATCTTTATCCTTTATGGCATGGAAA
>NZ_CALZFS010000171.1 GCF_945649885.1 uncultured Corynebacterium sp.
TGATCGGATTCTGTGCCGAAGTCCACCTGGACCCAGACGTTCTCAGCATCCACGCAAGCACGAGCAGTGGCGATCTCAGCAGCCTGCGCAACTGGAAGGAGTGCAAAGCTGGTGGCAGCAGTGGCAAGGATGGCAGTGGCCACGCGATTGTTAGTGATCAAGGTCTTTCGCCTTTCAGGGGAAGAGTTCTTAAACCGGGGAAAGGGAAAGCGATGTGTATCAGTATGCACTGATGAAGCTCCCTTTTTTTAAACTTGGGGGAACGCTTCTTAAACAATCCACGGGTGGGGAGAAAAGAGACTCCGCCACCCTGAGGAGACTTAAGAACCGTATTCCACGACGGTTGTTGCTAAGCCATGGGATGGACTCTGGGTATTCCGACTTGCCACCTATGAAAAGTAGCCTACGGTTGCGGGTCAGTGCCGGATTTGGACCGGCTTCCCCCTATGAGAACATCCAGTGGTTAAAGACTGGTTATCGCTGCAAGCGACTCCTCTATTCTATCCCAGAAACACCCCACCACCACCATCAACGCCACGTTCAACCCCCATCAGGGTATGTGAAGCTGGGCAGTGTCGATCCGACAAGCATTTTGTGCTCGCATAGACTGTCCCCTATGACTACTCCTCCTGCACACATCACAAATCCAGCGAATGAATTCGATAACCCTGATGTAGGTAGGCGTGTTAAATCAGCCGCCGGTGTTCCCGGAGTTCTCCACGCCATGCAGCATGCTGTACCGAATAAGGCACTCTTACCACTGCTGACCATGAATAAGCCCGGTGGTATTGACTGCCCCGGTTGTGCCTGGCCGGAGCCGTCTACGCATAATCTGGGCATCGTGGAGTTCTGTGAAAACGGTGCGAAGGCTGTGGCGGAGGAAACCACTCCGGTGCGTGCCACCCGTGATTTCTGGGCTGAGCATTCCATTTATGACCTGCGGGAAAAGACGGATCACTGGTTGGGTAAGAGTGGCCGTATCACTGAGCCGATGCTCTATGACCGCAGTTCCGGTGATGATCATTATCATCCGATCGCCTGGGACAAGGCCTTTGAGATGATCGCTTCCAAGCTCAAGGAGATTGAACCGGATGAGGCGGTGTTCTACACCTCCGGGCGTGCACCAAATGAGCCTGCCTATATGATGCAGCTGCTGGCGCGTCGTCTAGGCACCAATAACCTTCCTGACTGCGGCAACATGTGCCATGAGTCCACCGGTTCCGCCCTGGGCGAAACACTCGGCCTGGGCAAGGGTTCTGTGGTGATGGAGGATTTCTACAACACTGACCTGCTGATTTCTGTGGGCCAGAACCCGGGCACCAATCACCCGCGTGCCTTGGATGCCTTCAAGCAGCTCAAGGACAATGGTGGCAAGATCCTCACCCTGAATCCGCTGCCGGAAACCGGACTGATGAAATTCCGTGATCCACAGACCGTCAAGGGTGTACTCGGCATGTCAGCTGATCTGACTGATGAGTACATGCAGGTGCGTCTCGACGGTGACCGTGCTTTCTTCCAGGCGTTGAATAAGGAGTTGATCCGTCGTGACGCTCTGGATCATAAGTTCTTAGACCAGTTCTGCTCTGGTGTGGAGGACACCATTGCGCACCTCAACAGTCTGGATGATGCAACCTTGCTGCGTGGCTGCGGACTGACTGCTAAGGATATTCAGAAGGCCGCGGACATGGTGGAAGATGCTGACACCGTGGTGGTCTCCTGGACACTGGGTGTCACCCAGCACAAGAACGCTGTGTACACCATCCGTGAGATGGTTAACTTCCTGCTGCTCACCGGCAATATCGGTAAGCCTGGCGCAGGTACCGCCCCCTTGCGTGGACATTCCAATGTTCAGGGTGATCGCACCATGGGTATCTGGGAGAAGATGCCGGAGCCTTTCCTGCAGGCTCTGGAAGATGAGTTCGGTTTTGATGTGCCCCGCGAGCATGGCTGGGATGCGGTTGATTCCCTGCGTGCGATGCGTGATGGCAAGACCAAGTTCTTCCTCTCACTGGGTGGCAACCTGGTGCGTGTGGCCTCTGATACTGAGGTGTTGGAAAAGGGCATGGAGTCCAATGAGCTGACGGTGCACCTGTCCACCAAGCCCAATGGTTCCCATGCCTGGCCTGGTGAGAAGTCCCTGATCCTGCCGGTTATTGCGCGCACCGATAAGGATGTGCAGAAGTCCGGTGTCCAGATTGTCACCGTGGAGGATTCCGTCGGTGCCGTCCATGGTTCCACCGGTAAGAGCCGTGCCAACCTGGATCTGAACTTGAAGTCTGAGTGTGACATCCTCGGTTCCATTGGCCGGGAGACCTTCGGGGATCCTTTTTGGCAGCCGATGATCGATGATTATTCCGTGATCCGTGATCATATCGAGGCCACCATCCCCGGCTTCCATGACTTCAACCGGCGTATCCAGAACCCTGGTGGTTTCCTCCTGCCCAATGGGCCGCGTGAGCGTGTCTTCAACACCTCTGATGGCAAGGCCCAGCTGACGGTCAATGAGACCAATGTGATTGATCTTCCTGAGGGCTATTTCCTCATGAACACGGTGCGTTCCCATGACCAGTACAACTCCACCATCTACGGCTTGGATGACCGCTACCGTGGTGTGCGCAATGGTCGTCGTGTTGTTTTTGTCAGCCCGGCCGACTGCCGCGAACGTGGCCTGAAGGACGGCGATCTGGTGGACATCGTGTCGGTATTTTCTGATGGTGAGCGCCGTGCCCCGAACTTCCGCGTGGTGGAGTACAACACTGCCAAAGACTGCGTGACCACCTATTTCCCGGAGGCCAATGTGCTGGTCCCATTGGATTCCGTGGCGGAGAAGTCCAACACCCCGGTGTCCAAATCCGTGGTTGTCCGTCTGGAAGCACTGGGTGCCCGGGCTGATAAGTAGGACTTTTCCACCCGCACCCGGCGTTGAATCTAAAAGATCTCGCATGGGTGCGGGTTTCACCTTTGAGAGGACAAAATTAATTTGAGTGCTCATGATGCCGAGGCGGACAAGATGTATCGCATGTACGAGTGGCTCGGTGTGGTCTGCGAGGAATTCAGCATTGATAAAGAGCTTCTCGACGCCGTCATCCCCCAGCTCTTAGACCTCACCCGCGACGTTGCGCACGGCCCCGCCCGCCCAGCCGCGCCCATGACTGCCTTCCTGCTGGGTGTGGCGGCCACCCGACAGACCCTGGCTGGTGAAACTGATGCAGGCTCAGCAGGGGAAACAGCAGAACTGGCACGTCATGTACTCGCAGGCTCACACCATCTACAGAACTTGATCGCTGAAGGATACGAAAACTAATGGGAAGAATTACACAGAACCTCCAGGTCCCACGCGTGGTGTCCACCGAGGCGGAAGTGTTCATCAACACCCGCCCCGACACCATCGCGGTGGAGGAACCGCTGGAGATCCACGTCAACGGCACCAGTCTCACCACCACCATGCGTACCCCAGGCCATGACATTGAACTGGTTCACGGTCTGCTGCTGGCAGAGGGTCTGATCAAGGATCCTTCCGAGGTGTCCACCGCACGCTATTGTGCCGGTGCTGTGGGGCCGGATAACCAGAACACCTATAATGTCCTGGAATTGGATGTGGTCCCCACCAACCCCAAGCGTCAGCTGAACCTGGTGTCGGTGCAGCGTAATCTCCCCACCTCTTCTGCCTGTGGTGTCTGTGGCACCACCTCTATTGAGCAGCTGATGAGCAAGAAGGGCTGGCCGATTGAGCCCATCACCCCTGATCCCCGTATGATCCTCACCCTGCCGGATAAGCTGCGGGCGCGACAGAAGATGTTCGATAAGACCGGTGGTGTGCATGCTGCAGGTATCGCCACCCTGGATGGTGAACTTCTTGTAGTTCGTGAGGATGTCGGCCGACACAATGCAGCGGACAAGGTCATCGGCCACATGCTCATGGAGGGCAGACTGCCCTTGCAGGACACCATCCTGGTGATGAGTTCCCGTGCTTCCTTCGAGCTGGTGCAGAAGGCTGCGATGGCCGGCATCCCCGGTGTCATTGCCGTGGGTGCCGCCACATCCCTGGCTGTTGATGCCGCCAGGGATGCGGGTATCTTCCTCGCAGGTTTTGTCCGCGGTAACAAGTTCAACCACTATGCCGGGGAGATCGGCTAGTGACCACTGCAGCCAGAGATGAACTGATCCGTATCTTCCCGCAGTGGTTTATCTC
>NZ_CALZFS010000172.1 GCF_945649885.1 uncultured Corynebacterium sp.
GGATCTGAGCCACGACGGCTTCGATGCCGTCACGGTCAATGACCTTCAGGCCCTTGGTGGATACGGTCAGGGTGATGGAACGTCCCAGGGAAGGGACGAAAAACTTACGACGCTGCACGTTGGGGTTCCAACGGCGGGAAGTGCGTCGGTGCGAGTGCGAGACAGACTTGCCGAAACTCGGCTGGCGTCCCGTTACTTGGCAATGTGCCGACATAACTTTGCTTTCTCCTAGCCGCCCACAATCAGTTAGAAGACGCGCCGCGCCGAAACGACTTTCGGGGCGCGAGCATGCCAGCTGAGGGGGCGATAACGAATATTTACGACAACAGCAAGGGACAAGTTTACAGACGAGGTGCCAAAACACCTAATCCCCTTGTCGTGTGCTATTCATCAAATAGTCATGTGAAAGCCTTGGCGGACTCACTACCAGCAATTCCCTGATTTCTGCAGGTGCTGACAAATATAGTCAGGGCTGAAAAGATCTGTCTTTCAGGCCACCGTGGAAGGTCGATATCACATGGCTGTTAGGGGTGTCAGGGGCGTGAAATGTGGTCTCGGGCATGGTGGACAGCGGTGTCCAGATCATCCACCAGATGAGTGGGATGGCGCAGCGACCGGATGGCACCCAGCACGCCGAGAACATGGATGTGTTCCTTGCGCACACCCTTGATCAGAACAGTGACCCCACGGCGTTCCAAGGCGGAGACGAGCTCTGCGAGCTGATTGGCCCCGGTGGCGTCAATCATCTGGATCTGGGAGAGCCGGAGGATGACCACCTCGATGCTTCTGCGGTCTCGGTGTTCCAGGATCTGGTCGAGGATGCGTTCTGCGGCGCCGAAGAAGAGGGACCCCTCAATGCGAAAGAGTGCGATGCGTTCATCGCCGGGTTGTGCATCCCCGGGTAGGGTTTCGCGGTGGAGGCCGGTGTCCAGGCTCATGCGACGCAGGATGAAGAATGCCGCCACGCCGATACCGATGACTACTGCCACGACCAGGTCAACACTGATGGTGATGATCGCGGTGATGAGATAGACGATGCCATCGGATCTGGTGGAACGAAGCACACGGGAGGCCACACCGAGATTGACCATTCGGGCGGCGGTGATCATCAGAACGCCCGAGAGTGCGGCAAGGGGGATGACGGAGACAATCCCTGCGGCGAGGTAGACCACGGCGAGCAGGACCAGTGCGTGGACGATCGAGGAGACCCGGGTGCGACCCCCGGAACGCACATTCACGGAAGTACGCGCAATGGCACCGGTGGCCGGCATACCACCGAAGAATCCCGCCCCGATTGAGGCCAGTCCCTGTCCCACCAGTTCACGGTCAGCGTTATAAGGGCCGGTATCAGCCATCGATGCCGCCACCCGCGCTGAGAGTAGTGACTCAATCGCTGCGAGGGCAGCCACTGCGAAGGCTGGTCCGATCAGTGCCTGGACCAGTTCTGGATTCATCACCGGCAGCGTGGGGGCGGGTAGTGACTGTGGGATCTCACCGATGTCATCCGCCGGGATCTTGAAGAGCAGCACCGCGAGGGTCACCGTGATGATCGCCACGAAACTTGCGGGGACTTTCGGGGCGAACCTGCCCAACAGCACCATGATGATCATCACGGCTGCCGCCACCGACAGTGGCAGAAATGCAGTAGGCCATTCTGCATGGGTCAGGGAGTGCCAGGCTGCAGCGGGAGTGCTGGTGGGGAGTGGGCCGGTGAAACCCACCGCCGCCGGGATTTGCTGCAGGAAGATGATGACCCCGATGCCGAGTGTGAAGCCCTCGATCACTGGCCAGGGGATGAAACTGACACTGCGCCCGAGTTTGAGAAGCCCGGCAATCAACACGATCAGTCCGGCCATCAGGCTGACCAGGGCGATGGCTGCAACGCCGTGGGTGACCACGATCGGGGCCAGGATGACCACCATGGCGCCGGTGGGGCCTGACACCTGGACGTTGGAGCCACCGAAGATCGCGGCAATCAGACCTGCGACGATGGCGGTGATCAGTCCAGCCTCCGCACTGACCCCTGAGCTGACGCCGAATGCGAGCGCCAGTGGCAGGGCGACGATTCCGACGGTCACACCTGCTGTGACATCCTGCCGCCAGGTATATCGAAGATTTGCATAATCACCCAATGAGGGCAGTAGTGCACGCCACGCACTCAACATGCTCAGGACCTCTCAATGCTGGGAAGCGACTCAATGGAGGCCAACTGATCGGAAGAGGTGGAGAGCATCTGATTGAGTAGGGAACGGGCGGTGTGGAGAAGATCAGCCACCTCGGGGTGCGCCAGGCTGTAGAAGACCACGTTGGCGCTTCTCGTTGAGGTGACAAGCCCGTACTTACGTAAGACCGCCAGATGCTGCGACAGGTGTGAGGACTCCAGACCTGTGTCCTCGATCATCGTTGAGACTGGTACCCGGGGCTGGGTGGAGAGAATCTCCAGAATTCTGACCCGGTAGGGATGGGCCAGCCCTTTAAAGAGATTCGCCTTGCGTTCATAGAGTGGAAGCTGCTGGGAATTGAACAATGTAAACCCTCACTGAAGAGCGAATATGATGAATTTAGAATATTGCAATATTGGGGTTTCTGCAATCCTGGAAATGTGGACGTGGTGGGGTCTGGGCGGTCTGTCTTTAGAAGATTTTCGCTTAAGGTGCAAGCCGTGTAAGGTATTACAGGTTCATTGCCGGTTTGGCAGTGCATACTTCACCGAACCCAACTCGGGCACGATCCACAGACCTGTGGAACCGATCCGTAGTTTCAATCCTGAGGGAATCGAGAGTAAATGAAGAAGGAAATTCACCCGGGCTACCACCCGGTCGTCTTCCAGGACGCAGGCACTGGCTTCCAGTTCCTGACCCGTTCCACCGCTTCCGGTGACCGTACCGTCACCTGGGAAGATGGCAACGAGTACCCGCTGATTGTCGTTGACGTCACCAGCGAGTCTCACCCATTCTGGACCGGCGCACAGCGTGTCATGGACACCGCCGGCCGTGTTGAGAAGTTCGAGCGTCGCTTCGGCGGCATGGCTCGCCGTAAGAAGAAGGCATAGGAGAATAAGCAATGGCAGTTCCAAAGCGCCGTATGTCTCGCGCCAACACCCGTATGCGCCGTTCCCAGTGGAAGGCTGACAATGTCGCCCTCCAGGACGTTAAGGTCGACGGCCAGACCGTTCGCATCCCACGTCGCCTGGTCAAGGCCGCACAGCTTGGCCTCGTAGACGTAGAGCAGTTCTAATTTAGAACAGCTTGATAAAATTCCTTAAATGCCGACAAGGTATTTATAAGAATTAAATAAGAAGCCGGATATGACATCTGAAAAGATGTCATATCCGGCTTCTTTGTTGCTTAGAGTGCTAACATTAAAAAATTATAGTTAGTTGTATCAGGGGAGCCGAGGCATTGCCGGGTGTTCCCACTCTGCAGGTATAGCCTCTGCCTATCTCCGAGGGAAGTGGATCGATGAAGATTCTGGTTGTTGATGATGAGCCTGCTGTACGCGAGTCGTTACGGCGCTCACTGATATTCAATGGTTATACCGTGGTCACTGCAGAAGACGGGGTCCAGGCGCTGGAAACCATTGAACGTGAACAGCCAGATATCGTTGTTCTTGATGTCATGATGCCCCGGATGGATGGCCTGGAGGTGTGCCGCACCCTGCGTAGTCAGGGGGATGGCCGCTCCATCCTCATCCTCACCGCCCGGGACAATGTCTCTGACCGTGTGGGTGGTCTGGATGCCGGAGCTGATGACTACCTGACCAAGCCCTTTGCACTGGAAGAGCTACTCGCACGTGTGCGCTCCCTGGTACGACGCTCTGCACTGGAATCGATGCACAGCGCAGAAGCTAAGGGGCGCGCTGAGCTGATCTTCACCGATCTGGCACTCAACCCGGAAACCCGTGATGTTTCCCGGGGTGGTCGTCCCATCAGCCTCACCAGGACGGAATTCGCCCTCCTGGAACTGTTGATGAAAAATCCCCGCAAGGTTATGCCCCGAAATGCCATTCTCGAAGAGGTGTGGGGATATGACTTCCCCACATCCGGCAACGCACTTGAGGTCTATATCGGTTATCTGCGACGCAAGACGGAGCAGGAAGGAGAGAGCCGACTCATTTATACTGTCCGTGGTATTGGGTATGTGCTTCGGGAGACTGCTCCGTGACATTGAGGCGGATCGGGTCAACGCATCA
>NZ_CALZFS010000173.1 GCF_945649885.1 uncultured Corynebacterium sp.
AGGTCTGCGATTCCAGCTTCCAACTCTTCAGTCGTTCGTGGGGAGGGGACAGAAACCTTGCGGATGATCTCACCGGTTTCTGAGACCAGACCGGCACGCATGTTGGTTCCGCCAATGTCGAAGCCGACCGCATAACGGTTCGGGTCTTGTGGCATTTTCTTGTGCCTCACGATCTAGAAAAACTGGCAATAACCCTCAAAGTATAGCCAGCTTCCCGTCAGCCCCCATCATTGTGCAGGCCTTACGGTTTATTAGTTGAGAATTTGAGTAAGACGCGCACCCAGGAACTCCCAGAGCCATGTGTTTTCCACATGTTCACGCCCTGCGACTCCCATCGCCTTCCGCCTGGCGGGGTCCGCCAGCAGTCCGGCAATTGCGGCAGAGAGCTTAGTGACGTCCCGACCATCCACCACCAAACCGGTCTGGGGCGTCACCGTTTCCGGTGCCCCACCTGAGGTCCCCGCGATCACCGGAACCCCACAGGCCTGTGCCTCCAGATAGACAATGCCCAGGCCCTCAACATCCAGGCCACCACCCCGAGTACGTGCCGGCATAGCGAAGATGTCCGATGCCGCCAGAACATCAATCATCTCCGCGTGCTCCAAACGTCCAAGGAACCTGACAGAACCCCCCAGCGTGGCAGCTTGCCGACGAAGTTTCTCCTCAATCCTGCCCCCACCGACAATGACCAGGACCGCTTCCGGGTGCACTTTCAGCACAGCCGGCATGGCCTCAATCAACTTATCCTGTCCCTTGCGGGGTACCAGACGTGAAATGCAGGAGATCACCGGTGTCTGTGCTGGTATTCCCCAGCGTTCCCTGGTCCTTTCCTGCTGCTCCGGGCTGGTTGGCTGAAAGATATCTCCGTCTACTCCAGAGGGCAGATGTTGAAAAGTGGGATGAGGTCCGAAAGCTGATCTGAAACGGGTGAGAGTGTAATCAGAGATGTAGGTGACCGTATCCACCTCCTCACCGATTCTGCGCAGCAGCTGTCTGGACCCCGGCAGCATGGACCAACCCACCTCATGCCCATGGGTGGAGGCGATGATTCTGGTTGCACCCGCTTCCCGTGCGCTCCGTGCCATGAGAGCAAGGGGTGCCGCAGCACCGAACCAGACATTATCGATCTCCCGGGCCTTGATGATCTCTGCCATCGCCTGAGCAGTGGTCGGTGTCGGCAACATCACTGAACGTGGCCAGCGAATCACCTCATAGTCACGGGTGGCATCAAAGACAGCAGCCGCCTCAGTATCCTGAGTAGAAGCGAAAACGGTGATCCCCTCTGGGTCCTGTGTATCAAGAAAATCACGGATATACGACTGGATTCCACCAACGGTTGGAGGAAAGTCATTGGTCACAACAAGTGTTCTGCGTCGGCCTTTTCTGCTCATGGCAGACCTCCTGATCTCAGTGCGGTGACTTTAGTAGCGTCGGGCCCCATAGATAGGTGCCGAATCAACAGATACCACTTGTACAGGAATTCCGTAATCCGAGGCGTGCACAATCATCCCCTGGCCGATATACAGCCCCACATGGGTGGCTCCCGGGTGATAACCGATGATATCGCCGGCCTGCAGCTGATCAGCTTCCACCGGCATTCCACCCGCCATCTGAGCCTGCGAGGTACGTGGCACCGTCATCCCCTGTTGTTGAAAAGCCCAGTAGATCAGACCGGAACAATCAAAGGCCGTTGGTCCGACAGCACCCCAGCTATAAGGGGAACCAATCTTTGTCAACGCAGCCTCCACAACCGAACTCGCCATCCCCGAATCTTCTAAAAGTGTGGAAATGTCAATCTCCAGTGGTGAATTCTTCCCCACCGACTGTGTCATCTGCTCCCGGGACAGAGCCTCCACACTCGCCTTCATTTCTTCCTGTCGCAGCAGCAATTTCTCCTGGGCGTCCTCAAGCTGTGTCAGGCGAAGATCCAACCCACCCAGATGGAAATCTGCCTCAGCTTTTTCCTGTTCGCTGCACCCAGGTGATCAGCGGCTTCCCTGGTCGCGGCATCAAGACCGTCCATGAGCTCACTAGTTGTGGTGGCCAGGCCGGACAGGTAACTGACACGGTCAATCACATTCTGGGGACTGTCACCATTAAGTGCCACGGAAATCGGATCACGCACCATGCCACGATATTTCGCCTGGGCAAGCCTTGTGATCTCTTCCCGTTGTCTAGCTACCGTGGCTGCAGCTTCATCAGCAAGAAATCTGTACTGAGCCTGCTGTTCACTGATGACCATTATCGAGGCCTGTCTCGATTCGATCTCCCTTGCAGCTTCCTTAACCAATTCATTATGGGTAGAGCTTTCTTGGGAGATCACTTCCAGCGCGGCAATCAATTCCTCGATGTCAACCGTCTGAGCCATGCTGGGTGAAATCAGGAGAGACATGGTCAGCAATAACGTGCCAACTACCGCACCACCCCAACTTCGCATACTCAGTCCTCAGGCTCCTTGTAACACTCACCAGATTCTCACCTCAGATACATCAGGTCAGGATTGAGCTTAATCTCTCCCAGACCCTGAAAGCTGAGGATAGCTAATGAATTTGTGTCGGTGATCACCCTTTAGCAGGGTGCAGTTTTAAGGAAGTATTTAACGCACATAAAGATTTGCCCAGCGATGGGTACAAAAAAGCCCCCAGCATGGCTGGGGGCTCAGAAAAGCAGTTGACTTAGAAGCGAACTGCGGAGTGGAACGGCATGTAGTCCAGGGAGTGCTCAGACAGCGGGGTTGCGCTGTTGAGTGCGTGGATAACCGTACCGTTGCCGGAGTAGATGCCCACATGGGTGGCACCTGAGTAGAAGGCAACGATGTCGCCAGCCTGCAGGTCAGAGTAGGCAACTGGGGTTCCCTGTGAAGCCTGTGCCTGTGAAGTACGTGGGATGGACTTGCCAACCTGGTTATATGCCCAGGAGGTCAGACCAGAGCAGTCGAAGGCGTTCGGGCCAACGGCACCCCAGCCATATGGTGCGCCAATCTTGGAGCGGGCTGCATCAACGATGGCCTGTCCCGATGGGGCGGCAGGTGCTGCCTCAACAGCAGGCGCCTCAACAACTGCAGCGTAGGCAGCAGGTGCGGCCTGGCTGGACAGTGCTGGGATCCACTGATCGATGCCTGGAATGTTGTTCAGCCCAGGGGTGTTCTCAATGCCAGCGACCTCGATGGTGAAGTCGGTGTTGGGGATGTAGACCTCTGCAGCCTGAGCTGGGTTGGCGATGACTGCAGTAGCGCCAAGTGCGACTGCGGATACTGCAGCTGCGTTACGGGTAACCCTAGGATTGCTGCGACGGTGCTTGCCCACTGTTGAAACTCCAAATCTTCCTGTTGGCTTACCGGGTTAGCTGTCGGATTCGGAGCGGAAGGCCCCTATCCCCACTCCGTCACTTTGGTGACCATTTCGGTCCCGCTGCAATCCTTGTGGGAAATTCACCCCAGGAACACTGATGGTTCCCCGGCTCGCGATATATTCCGCAGGGATTCTTGGGTAGATTTCCCTTGAGAGATAGTCTCGCGATTAAGCATTTTCTATTGTTTCTATTGCGATGATTCGTGGGATTGTTCCTTGAAACTTTCCCACCAACCCCGCAAGGTCTCAATAAGGTTACGAAACCATATCGACGGTTGTCCAGCCCACCCCCAAATCCACCGTCGTTACTGAACCGTTATCCCAATTTAAGGCTTCCGAGTCTCGAAGCATCCCCGCCAGGACCCCAAGTCCCAGAAGGTTGAAAAATGTACATAAAACATGCCTCATGCTGCCCTTTTAGGCTTCACCTAAGGGTGGGGACAGGTTCCCCACCGACACATAATCGGGAATGAATGACCACCCGCCGACAGTGATGTGACCTTAGTCACGAATCCTGTATTGGTCTGTTATAAAGGCGATCAGGCTCGATTTTCCCCCAGTTTCATGCCTATATAAACAGCATGATGTAGAACTGTTTCGCCCGAAACAGAACTCTTCGCAACCGATTTCATGTGGACTTATTTCCTGAACGACAACATTGACCACTCACGGCTGAGAGCCGTCTCAGCAATCTCCACCACGCAAACCCATCCGGATCTATCCGCTCCTACATATAGGCCCTACTCAACTCCGCCGCGGGCAGTTCGGCCCTCCACCCCGGCGGCCACCACACGACGACAGCGCTAAACCGATGATCGCGCAGCCTTAGTGGCTTTAGT
>NZ_CALZFS010000174.1 GCF_945649885.1 uncultured Corynebacterium sp.
TGGAAGCCCACACATGCGGCACCCCAAGACACGCTGCGGCCCAGGAGGCGATGTGGCGGGTCTCGAAGTTGTCGGAGCCGTCGAGGATGATGTCGTACCCCTCCAACAGGTCCACAGCATTTGACCAGGTCAACCGCTCCAGCGCGAGCTCCACGGACACTCCAGGATTCAGTGCGAGCATGGCATCGCGTGCGGATTCCGCTTTTGGTGTGCCCACCCCGGAAGTAGTGTGGATTACCTGTCTGTGCAGGTTGGACAGATCTACCGCATCATCATCGATGATCAGCACGTGACCGACACCGGCACCGGCGAGGTAGAGCAGTGCGGGTGAGCCGAGTCCTCCGGCGCCGATGACGGCGACGCGGGCGTCGAAAAGCTTGTTCTGGCCGGTCTGACCGACTTCGCCGAGCATGATCTGGCGGCGGTAGCGGGCGATGTCTTCGCGTTTCACAGGCCCACCCATTCGGTGTTGCCGTTGACCAGTTCCTGTTCCTTCCAGATCGGGACACGGGCCTTGACGGCGTCGGCAAGCTCGGAGCAGGCGTTGAAGGCATCGCCACGGTGGGCGGCGGCCGCGACCACGAGGAAGGCGACCTCGCCGATGGCAAGCGCCCCGGTGCGGTGCGCGGTCCACAGGCGTGCCTTGGGGTGTTTTGCCACAACCCCTGAAGCCACTTCCTTGATCACCGTATCGGCGGTGGGGTGGGCGGTGTAGGTCAGGGATTTCACCTGTGACCCGCCGTCATGATCACGGACAATGCCTTCGAAGACAACGACCGCGCCCATGGCGTTGGTGCAGGTCGCTGACTTCGCCTCAGCCAAGAAGCCCGAGAGAGGTGATTCAGTCATGAATGCATCGATCAGTTTGCCGGTCTGCTGCGCAACATAGGCAGGATCCGGGGCCTCGTCGCCGCAGCCGTGAAAAACAGGTTCAGTGGTCATGGTTCCCCTTCAGCATGGAAACAAGGTGGTCAAGGAGCGGTTCCAACACGGAGGCAGCATCGCGGGCAGCCCCGGTGGAACCGGGAAGGGCCATGATAAAAGTCTCACCCACCACGCCGGCCACCGCACGGGAGAGCACTGCGGTGGGGAGGGTCTCCAATCCCTTGTTCCAGAAGGCGTGCACGATGCCGGGCAGTTCACGGTCCAGGAAAGGCGTCACGATCTCCGGGGTGTGGTCATCGGGTGTCAGGCCGGTGCCACCGGAGGTCAGCAGCACATCGGGTAACCCGGCGCGGTCGTTGAGCAGGGTGGAGAGCACGTGGGGAAGGTCGGCGTCGGCCACCACTTTTGCCGCGGGCACGGTGAAGCCGACACTACGGAGCCAGTCCACCAGATAAGCCCCCGACTTGTCCTCGTATGATCCGGCTGCGGCGCGGGTGGAGCTGACCACCACTAGTGCGGTGCGGTTCATACTGCCCAGTCCCCGGATTTGCCGCCTGATTTGGCCAGCACGCGGATGCCGTCGATGACGGCGAGTTTGTCCACGGCTTTGATCATGTCGTAGACGGTCAGTGCTGCGGTGGTGACGGCGGTGAGTGCTTCCATTTCCACGCCGGTCACACCGCGGGTTTTCACAGAGGCTTCGATGCGGACGCCCTCGTCGAGGCGTTCGAAGTCGACGGTGATTTTACCCAGGGGCAGTGGGTGGCACAGGGGGATGATCTCCGGGGTTTTCTTGGCGCCCATGATGCCGGCCACGCGCGCGACAGGCAGGGCATCGCCCTTGGGCAGGTCGGCGGCGAAAAGCTTGTCCACCACATCGGCGCGGGTGCGTACAAAACCTTCGGCGATGGCGGTGCGGGTGGTTTCATCCTTGGCGGTGACATCCACCATGTGTGCGGAGCCGTCGGCTCTCACGTGGGTCAAGTCGCTCATAGTTTTAGTTCTCCCTATCCGAGCGGGTAGATTTCCACACTCTGTCCTGCCTCCACCGTAGTCCGCGCGCGGACACGGATCAGACAGGTGGCACCGGCAGCCTGTGCCAGCAGATGCGAGGAGGTCCCAGGTAACGGGGTGGCAATGAGATGCTTGTCGACGACCTCCCATGTCCCCCGCAGAAACTGATCCTTGTCCCCGGCCAGTCCCACCTTGGTGTCGGCCATCTCCGCGATCACCGGGGTCAGAGGTTCCCCACGTAGCACCGGTGGGAGGAACAAGGCGAAACTGACCAGGGTGGAGATGGGATTACCTGGAAGCGCAATGACCGGAACACCATGGAAGCGCGCCAACCCCTGTGGCCCACCAGGCTGTTGATCCACATGCCCGAACCAGGCGCCTTCGGTGGGTTCCAGAATCTGACGGATCACCTCGAACTGCCCCTGGCTGATGCCACCAGAGGTGATCACGAGGTCCGGCTGGTGCTGATCAATGGTCTTTTCCAGCTGCTCGGCCAGGCGCGCGGGGTTGTCATCAGTGTGGAGTTGGGTGATCACCTCCATGCCGGCGCGTGTTGCCAAGGCGTGCAGCAGGGGCCCGTTGGCATCGGGGATGGAGGCTTTCCCAGGGGTGTTGTTGATTTCTGCACCCCCGGTGACGGTGATGATGCGCAGGCGGCGCTCCACTTCCACAGCGGGGATGCTCTGGCTGGCCAGCAAGGCAATATGCACCGGGGTGAGCACGGCACCTGCGGGGATGATTGCTGCCCCTGCCTGGATGTCAGAACCTTGCAGGCGCATGAACTGGCCGGCCTCCACGGCTGGGATGGTGACCGTGCCACCTTCTGCCAGGAATTCACCCGGCTGGGTTTTCTCCACGGCGATGATGGCAGCGGTGCCACGGGGAAGACGCGCCCCGGTCATGATGGGGCACAAGGTGGCACTGGGGCTGGTGCTCAATCCGTCGGGATAGATCTCTGCTGGGTCTGCGCCGGCGGCCACTGTGGGCCCGGTGCGGAAGGTGCCACCGGACAAGTGGGCGGAGCTCAGGGCGAAGCCGTCCATCTGGGAGTTATCAAAACGGGGTGAATCCCACTGGGCGGTGACGGGGGCAGTGGTGCGTCGGCCCAGGGCGTCTTGAAGCTCAACCATGTCACTGCCCGGTGGGGCGATAAGCGTACGGATCTCTTCGATGTGCTGTTCCGGTGAGCGTGACACAGGTGGTGTTCCCTTCTTGAGACAGTCAGCGGCGTTGTTGTGAAATCATCCTGATCACACCAATCGCACCGATGACCAGTACATATACCGCCAGCAACATGATGACCGCACCTAAGGCCTTATCCATGTCATTGGAGCTCAGCCCCAATTCGATGTGTAGTGGAATGGTGCGGGTGACACCTGCGACGTTACCCGCAAAGGTCAGTGTTGCGCCGTATTCCCCCAGGGCGCGGGCAAAGCCTAGAATCATGCCGGTGAAAATACCTGGCAGACAAAGGGGGATGATGACACGGGCCATGATTTCCCAGCGTGTGGCACCTTCTGTCGCGGCGATCTCCTCAAAATGAACCGGGATGCCACGCAGAGCTGTCACCACCGTGGACACAAAAAACGGCAGCGCCACAAACACCTGGGTGAGCACCACCGCCAGGGTGGTGAAGGCGATGGGGATGCCCAGCTGATCTAGGTGTTGGCCCAACAGACCCTTGCGGCTCCACAGGAAGGTCAGCGCCAGGCCGGATACCACCGGCGACAGCACCAGTGGGGCATAGATCACCACCTGCACTCCCGTCGCCCAGCGGGGATGATTTCGACCGTGATGGTGCAGGGCCAGCGCGAGGGGAAACCCGAGGACCGCACACAATGCGGTGGCCACCAACGCGGTGGACAAGGAGAGCCCTAAGGTCTGGAGTGCATCAGGCTGGGTAAGCAGTTCCCAGGAACGCCCCCAGGGAATGTTGAGCAACAACGCCAGAATCGGCCCCACCACCAGCAGCAGTGCAAGCGCCGCGGGAATCAGCATCCATGCAGGCAAAATGAGGTTGGGGAGCGCGCCGGGAGCCTGAGCAGATGCCCCACCTGACCTAGTGTGTACCGAAGCCATAACCTGCGAGAATACCCCGGGCCTGATCGGTGGTCAGGAACCGGGCGAACTCCACCGCCACCTCATTGTCACTGCCTGCAGTGCTCAGGACCATCGGATACTCATTGGGCCTCAGCCCCTCCAGCTCAATCA
>NZ_CALZFS010000175.1 GCF_945649885.1 uncultured Corynebacterium sp.
GCAATACAGGCATCACCGTCACAGCAGCCACCAGTTCACAGCATGCAGAAGTCGTGGAGGTTCTCGTCGAGGCATTCTACAAGGATCCGGGCTTTGTCCGCGTGATCCCCCAGCCTGATGAGAACAATGATCTGCTGCGTGCCCTGTTCGGACTCCAGATTGAGTTGCAATATGGCAAAGACGGCATCATTGATCTCGCCACTAATGAACAGGGTGACATCGTCGGTGTTGCCTTGTGGGATGCCCCTGATGCCAACCATGGCGCGGTGGACCAGGTAAAGCTTCTCCCCCGCCTGATTAAGATCTTCGGCCTACACACGGCAAAAATTCTCCTCCGCGAGTTCTCCTCTGCACGAATGCACCCACGTTTCCCGCATTGGTACCTCTACACCATCGCTGCCACTGCACAATCGCGTGGAACCGGTGTGGGCAGTGCACTGCTCGCGCATGGCATTCAGCGGGCCGGTGAGGAAGCCATCTACCTTGAGGCAACCTCCACACGCTCCGCGCAGCTCTATCACCGCCTGGGCTTTGTCCCCTTGGGTTATGTTCCAGACAATGATGATCTCCCCTCAGAGTTCGCCATGTGGAAACCACCGGCCATGCCGACGCTCTGATCGGCAGTCTCCCTCTAAAACCTCTCAACCCGCTCTATATATACAGAGCGGGTTGACTGGTTGTGAAGCAGACTTAGATCTTGTCGAATGCTGCCAGGATGTTCTGGGCAGCCAGTGTGGGTGTGGTGGCACCATCACGCAGTGCCTGTTCCATATCCCCACTGACATCGCGCACGCCCGGATCATTTTCCAGGCGCAGGCGGATAGTCTCGTGGACCATCTGCCACATCCAGCCCACCTGTTGATGACGGCGACGTTCCTCAAAGAGGCCGTGCTCCTTCATCACCTCCTGGTGCTCCTGGACATGGCCCCAGAAGGTATCCACGCCAGTGTTCTCAACAGCAGACATGGTGATGGTCGGTGGGTGCCAGAGCTCATCGTTGCTGCGGACCATACGCATGGCTGCCGCCAGGTCACGGGCCGCACGCTTGGCCGGTTTCTCATTGGCACCATCAGCCTTGTTGATGGCCACGATCTCAGCCATCTCCAGGACACCCTTCTTGATGCCCTGCAGCTGATCACCGGCACCAGACAGTGCCAGGAAGGTGAACACATCCACCATCTGGTGGACCGCCACCTCACTCTGACCCACGCCGACGGTTTCCACGATGATGATGTCATAGCCTGCGGCTTCAAACACCACCATCGCCTCACGGGTCGCCTTGGCCACACCACCCAGGGTGCCTGCGGAAGGAGAGGGGCGGATGAACGCCTTATCTTCACGCGACAACTTGGACATGCGGGTCTTATCACCGAGGATGGATCCACGCGTCTTGGTCGATGAGGGGTCGATGGCGACAACAGCCACACGGTGTCCCTCACCGATCAGGTGCATACCCAGGGCTTCAATGAAGGTTGATTTACCCACACCTGGCACACCGGTGATACCGATGCGCAGGGCGTTACCTGAGTGCGGCAGGAGCTTGACCAGCAGTTCCTGAGCCAGCTCGCGGTGAGCTGCGGAGGTGGATTCCAGCAGGGTGATCGCTCGTGCAATGCGGGTGCGGTCATTGGCCAGCACGGCGTCGTAAAGCTCATCGACGTTGACGCGCTGGCGCACCCGCTTGAGCACCTCCGGGGCGGGCGGGAGGATACTACCTAAATCCGTTCCACCCGTGGTGCTTAATGTCCCGAGAGTGTTCTCAAGGAAGTCCTTGTCACGCATCCCCATCCACGTCCAGGTCAAAACCGAGGTGGGCCGCAACCTTGTGCAGCAGGTCAGTGGCGGAATCCGCGATGACGGTTCCCGGAGGGTAGATGGAGACCGCGCCGGCGTCGTAGAGCTCCTGGAAGTCACCCGGTGGGATGACGCCACCGACGGTGATCAGGATGTCTTCGCGGCCCAGGGCTGCGAGTTCCTTCTTCAGCTCAGGCACCAGGGTGAGGTGGCCTGCAGCCAGGGAAGAAACACCGACCACGTGGACATCGGCGTCAACAGCAGCGCGTGCCGCCTCAGCCGGGGTCTGAAACAGTGGTCCGACGTCCACGTCCATGCCGAGGTCGGCATAGGCGGATGCAACAACCTTCTGGCCACGGTCGTGGCCGTCCTGGCCCATCTTGGCAATGAAGATACGTGGGCGACGTCCCTCTTCTGCCTCGAAAGCATCTGCCAGAGCGATGGCACGCTGAACGTTGGACACTTCGCCCTCCTTTCCGACCTCTTCCTTGTATACACCGGACAGGGTCTTGATCTCAGCCTCATGGCGGCCGAAGACCTCTTCCAGGGCATCGGAGATCTCACCGATGGACGCCTTGGCGCGAGCGGCATCAACTGCAAGCTTGAGCAGGTTGTTGTCCAGATCGCCAGGTTCCTTGGTCTCCAGACGTGCAGCAGCGGTCAGTGCCGCCAGTGCTGCCTTGACCTCGGTGTCATCGCGCTCAGCACGCAGACGCTCAAGCTTCTCCAGCTGCTCGACGCGAACCTTGGAGTTGTCAACCTTGAGGACTTCAATTTCCTCATCCTCGTCGACGACGTAGCGGTTGACACCGATCAGGGCCTGACGGCCGGAGTCGATGCGGGCCTGGGTGCGGGCTGCGGATTCTTCAATGCGCAGCTTCGGGATACCCTCGACGGTGGCCTGAGCCATGCCACCGGCCTCTTCGACTTCCTGGATGTGCTTGCGTGCACGGTTGGCCAGCTCATTGGTCAGCCATTCCACGTAATAAGAACCAGCCCAAGGATCAACCGGACGAACGGTTCCGGACTCCTGCTGCAGCAGCAGCTGGGTGTTACGGGCAATACGTGCAGAGAAGTCAGTTGGCAGTGCCAGCGCCTCATCGAGTGCGTTGGTGTGCAGGGACTGGGTGTGCCCCTGGGTGGCAGCCATCGCCTCGATCGCGGTACGGGCGACGTTGTTGTAGACATCCTGCGCGGTCAGGGACCAGCCGGAGGTCTGCGAGTGGGTACGCAGCGACTGGGACTTCGGATTCTTCGGTTCGAACTTGGCCACCAGTTCGCTCCACAGGAGACGACCAGCACGCAGCTTGGCGATCTCCATGAAGGTGTACATGGAGATACCCCAGAAGAAGGACAGGCGTGGTGCGAACTTGTCCACGTCCAGGCCCACCTCCTTGCCAGCGCGGATGTACTCGATGCCGTCGGCAAGCGTATAAGCCAGCTCCAGGTCAGCGGTCGCTCCGGCTTCCTGGATGTGGTAGCCGGAAATGGAGATGGAGTTGAAGCGCGGCATCTTCAGTGAGCTGTACTCGAAGATATTCGAGATGATCCTCATGGAAGGCTTCGGTGGGTAGATGTAGGTGTTGCGGACCATGAACTCCTTCAGAATATCGTTCTGAATAGTTCCGGCGAGCTGCTCTGGCGCAACGCCCTGTTCTTCTGCTGCCACGATGTACATCGCAAGAATCGGCAGCACAGCGCCATTCATGGTCATGGACACGGACACGCTGGACAGGTCGATGCCCTCGAAGAGCTGACGCATGTCCAGGATGGAGTCAATGGCCACACCGGCCATGCCGACGTCGCCGAGCACGCGTTCGTTGTCGGAGTCATAACCGCGGTGGGTGGCCAGGTCGAAGGCCACGGATAGCCCCTTCTGGCCCGCTGCGAGGTTGCGGCGGTAGAAGGCGTTGGACTCAGCGGCAGTGGAGAATCCGGCGTACTGACGGATGGTCCATGGCTGGTTGGTGTACATGGTCGGGTACGGTCCGCGCATGAATGGCTTCTGGCCAGGCAGGGAGTCCACCGGGTGTCCGTCGGCAGCGGCTGCTGCGCGGTCGGCTTCGGTGAACACACGTTTGACGTCGATGCCCTCTGGGGTGCTCCAGACCTGGTCTGCGCCTGCGGGTACTTCCACATCGGCGGATTCGCCGTTGAGAGGTATCTCGGAGAAATTAGGAATTGTAGTCATGATCTTTCTTATGCTCCCAGTCCGTCGAGCAGGGTTGACAGGGTGGATGCCGCATCAATCTTCATGGTGAGGTAACCGTCCGGAGAATGCTGGGCA
>NZ_CALZFS010000176.1 GCF_945649885.1 uncultured Corynebacterium sp.
ATTATCGGGGGCAGCGGCTGCTGTGGGGTGGCGGCCGAAAAGTAGTTCTTCCTTGCCTGAGGGCCAGTGGATATCCACCGGGAGCCCCTCATCCACGCAGATATAGTCCGGGATGTCACCCCCTGCTGGCAGCAGTGCCACGGGTGGTACATCAAGTGCTTGAGAAAGTCTGTACACCGTGGACAGGAGTGGATCCCCCGGCTTGCCGTTGTTGTTCTCATTGCGCTCCAGGTTGGAGATCGCATTACGGCTCAACTTCACCATCTCCGCCAGTTCTTCCTGGCTATATCCACGGATTAAGCGGATTTCGCGCAGGCGGGAACCCAGCGTATGGCCATAACTGGGCCAATGAAGCTGATCTTTTCCGCTGCACACCTGACCCAGAATGCACACTGCAGTGGGAATTCACTGCCAACTGCAGTGTGCATCGCCAGGGAAAGGCTTAGGGGGCTGTCCCTTACAGGTCGATGTTGCGGGGGCCGTACAGACGGTCACCTGCATCGCCCAGGCCGGGAACGATATAGGCGTTCTCATCCAGCTCAGGATCAATGGTGGCTGTGACCAGACGAACCGGCAGGCCGGAAGCCGCCAGGGCATCCACACCAGGCTGCGCAGACACCATACAGATGGCAGTGATGTCAGTGGCGCCACGGTCTGCCAGTAGACGGATGGCATGCAGCAGGGATCCGCCGGTGGCCAGCATCGGGTCAACCAGGAATACGGCCTGGTTGCTCAGGTCTTCTGGAAGGGCTTCCAGATAAGGAACCGGCTCATGGGTTTCCTCATCACGTGCCAGACCGATGAAGCCGACCTGTGCATCCGGAATCATGGACAGGGCGGGATCAATCATGCCCAGACCTGCACGGATGATGGGGACGATGATTGGGGGGTTCTCCAGGCGGGTGCCTTCAGCAATCGCAACAGGAGTCTTGGTGTCGAAATGTTCCACAGCAAGGTCACGAGATGCCTCATAGATGAGCATGGCGCCCAGATCTGCGGATGCGGCGCGGAAGGCGGCGTTGTCACTGCGCTCATCGCGCATGAGGGTGAGCCTGCTTGCGACGAGGGGATGATTGACGATGGTGATGTCCATTCCCTCATGTTAAATCATTCCCACCGGGGAGCCTGCTTTCCATGGCCACCAACCACCACAGGCACTCAACAGCCACTCTGTCTCCTGCGCCACTTTCCTGCTCTTTGTGTAGAAAAACCCGTTTTCTTCAGCTTTTTCGGGCTCCAAGGGAACCAAATGATGTGTTGCGCAGTCCTATCAGACATGAGACTAGATATTGACCACGCCCACGCCCTGGCACAGGAATTACTCCGTTTCAGCTTCACCCCGGTTGCTGAAAGCCCCACCGACTGCGCCAGCAACGGTGCCGGACTGGATTTCCACGCAGCACTCACCACAGCGCTAGCCACCTACGCAGACAATGCCGCGGCACTCCTGCAGACCGCCCACAGCATGGGCCACAGTGCCGTGAACACCTTGAGGCTAATCGACGATACCGACACCACCTTTGCTGCTGACTTAAACAGCCACATCATGAGTAGGTCATTGACATGAATGATCTCCTTGTCACCGCCATACGGTTCATCACCAGTCAGGTCCCAGCCACGGCACCTGTCGTGGCACTGCCCCACCTTCCAGACTTGACCGCCACAACCATCACCTTAGGCCGTGAACTCGGCGCCGACCCCCGTCCCCTGTTGTTGATGGCCGATGAACTCAACCTGCAACGCCATTCACTCACAGAGGTGCTCACCCAGGCCGCCCCGATCATCGACTCCACCAGACATGACCTCCAGGAACTGGCCTCAAGTCTGCTGCGCCGAGTTCCGGAACTGTTGTTGGGTGCACTGTCACCACATCCCGGCGCGGCCCTCTACGCCCGCACGCAGCTGGCAGCATTAATTGAAGCCTTCATGCAGGCGGCCCTCCAGCGTGTAGCTGAGACTGTCACGGAGCTGCTGCCCCTGCAGGATCGTCTCAGGTCAGTTGTTCAGCTGGCCCCCGCGACTCTTGGCCCGGCCGTAGATGATGCTGCCTCAGACAATGCACCACATGATCCCCGAAAGGAGAACCAGTTCGCGCAGATCGGTCATTCCCTTCCTGGCGGTTCCACTTCCAGTGATGGTGCTGCTGCCGGTGAACGTGCTGTTGCAGCAGCGCAGTCCGCGGTGGGTACTCCCTATGTCTGGGGTGGAACCACCCTGAATGGTTTTGACTGCAGTGGCCTCACCCAATGGGCCTGGGCCCAGGCCGGGGTGGATATTCCCCGGACTGCTGATCAACAGGCAGTGGGCAGAGCGGTGAGTTTTGAGGAACTCCAAGCTGGTGATCTGTTGATCTGGGATGGGCACGCCGCCATGTATGCCGGTGACGGCCAGATCATTGAAGCCGGAAACCCGGTTCAAACCAATCCGATCAGAACCTCCAACATGGGAATGAGCTTCCATGGCTTCTACCGGCCCACAGGATGAGAAGCCGTTTCGCTACCCTTGCCGGATTGTCGCATCACCCCTGGGTGGATACCTCTTATGGTGGAGATAAGTGACGGGGAAATAACGTACCGGCTAGGATTTGAGAACATGGCTGAAAAAGGAATCGTCCCCGTAAAACTCTCGCTCACTGAAGGTGACTTCTACACCCTCTGGGCCCCCAGCTGGAGGGAGCATGGAAGCGAGTGGCAGGCATTCCTCGGTGCGAACGAAGAACTGTATGTTTTCAACTCACCAGAAGAACTTCTGGTATTCATCGAATCAGATTCCCGTCACGATCTGACCTCCCACCCGGAGTGGAGCACCTACAACTCCACTGATGCAGCTCGCGTTGTACCCAATGAGAACAATGAATACGACATCGTTGGAGCACCCGCTCTGCTCGCCGGACGCCCCTCCTATGTCAACGTCAAGACCATCTCCCGTATCTTCACAGTGATCCGCAGCCTGGCCAATGTCACCTCCGCGATGCCGGTCAGTGGATTCTTCTCCTCCCATTCCGTGCTGGGCAATGTTGACCGCGGTGCTGATCACTTCTCCGGAGAAAATGGCCTGGGTGAATGGTCCGCCATCGGTCGTGCTGTCCTGAGCAACTGGAACACCGTTGTCGACTCCCTGGATGAGTCCGTCACCTCCAAGGAGGTGGACCATGTCTTTGTTGACGATGCCACCACCCGAATCCGTGAGGCACAGTCCGCCCGCGAGGCTGCACGTGAGGCAGAGGAGCAGATCGCCAAGGAAGAGGCTGAGAAGGTCGACCCTTATGACACCTCCGCATGGGGTGTTGCAGGCATTGATCCGATCAAGATCTCCATTGATGGCCGCAGTGTCTACACCCTGCGCACCTACCTGGGCGGCCAGCCAGTCTTCCTGGGCAAGTTCGGTGAGATTTTCACCTTCAACAGTCAGAAGGCACTGCTGCGCTGGCTTGTGGAACACGATGACCATGACCTGGCACGTGCCTCCACCTGGTCTGACCTGATGCTGGGCATCAATGCTGGCGAGACTGAACTGATGGTTCACAGCGATAACGTCTATTCCTTCAACGGTCTGGTCCAGGACATCAACACCTCCGTGGATGCTGTGGACACCAAGCAGATGGGTCGCGCCTATGAGCTCATGGCTGACACTGCTGACTGGGCTGGCGATGACTCCATGAACTCTTTCTTCCTGGCCAACCCCCGCATGCAGGACTACATCTCCTACATGCTTGGTTCAGGAGATACCTCCGGTTATGTCCCTCACGCACCATTCAATGATCATTCCCAGGCATGGCGTGAGCTGGAAGAGATGCTGACCAAGCGTTTCTCCAAGTTCTAGTCCTGTCGCAGCACCACCAACGCCCCTTGCCGGGAGAGTCAATGCCTGACTCTCCGCAGGGGCGTTAGTACTATGTATTCCTCATGAGGACATCCCTGGTGGCGGCGATCACCGCACTCGCACTTATTTTTCCCATGTCGGTCATTGGACAGGAAGCCCAGGGCGCACCAACCTCTCCCCCTCCCCTGACTGCGGAGAACGCTG
>NZ_CALZFS010000177.1 GCF_945649885.1 uncultured Corynebacterium sp.
AGAACTCGGTGAGGTGGATGGCGATCTGGTCGGAGCTGAGGATGAAGTTGCCGTCCTCGTCCTTCTGGGAGGCCATGATGGAGATGACGTCGCGGGCATCGGAGTCGCGGCGGGACTCGATGACCTCACGCAGCTTGAGGTTGCCGGCGACATAGTTCTCCCACACCTGGGAACGCATTGGCTCAGGCAGTGGCTCCTGTGCGGATGCCAGCACCGCGAAGAAGTTATCGCGCAGCTGACGGATCTCGCTGTCCCAGGAGTAATCCAGGCCCATGTGGGCAAGCAGCGTCTGGGTGGTCAGCTCCAGGCAGTAATCCTCCAGCAGGTTGCCGGAACCGTTGTTCTCAAACTTGTCGATGATGCGGTGTGCGCGGGCCTCGATCTCCGGGGCGAGCGCATCCATGTCCTCCTGCAGGAATCCCAGCTGGGAGACGCCACGGGCAATGGTGTGACCCTGTGGGTCAGAGCCGACGAGGATGCGGGAGATCAGCTCACCGGAGATGACATCCTGGAACTGCTCCGGAACCTCAATCTTGCCGCCGTTGGCAGCGGAGGAGAACTTCTTCCAATCCCCCAGCACCTGCATGGCGTCCTCATGGCGGTTGATCATCCAGGCATTGAGGTACGGGTAGAAGAAGGTCGGGGTCTCATCACGGAACTGGGCGAAGTGAAGTGCCGGATCCTTGTAGTAATCATCACCCATGGCATCGAAGCCGTGGGCAACGGGGCATTTGCCCATGGGTGCAGCGGGAGCGGCATTGGCGGCATTCGTTGCCTTGATCGCCGCGGCGGTTCCGGTCTGGTGGGTGGAGGAAGTCATGATGAAAACTGCTTTCAGATTTTAGAGACAGGTGTGGTGGTCAGCTGGGCTTGCTGGAGTTAGGTGAGGTAGGCGCCGGCGGAGGGTGAGAGGATCTGCCCGGTGTAGTGGGCGCCGGAATCAGAAGCTAAGAACACCAGGGTTTCGGCGATCTCCTCCGGTTCAGCAAGACGTTTGAGCGGCTGCATGGACAGCAGTGCCTGTACATGATCATCACCGGACTGGGTGAGCAGCGCGGTGTTGATGCCGGCGGGCGCCAGGGCGTTGACACGGATGTTGAAGGGTGCGAGTTCGCCGGCGATGGCACGGGTCATGCCGATCACTGCTGCCTTGGATGCTGGATAGTAGGCAGGCATCGGGAGGGCGACCAGGCCCGCCACGGAGGCGAAGTTGACGATCGCTCCCCCACCCGCAGCCTTCAGCAGCGGTGCTGCCGCACGGATGGTGTAGAAGGTTCCGTTGACATTGATCTGCATGACACGGTCAAAGTCCTCATCGGGGATCTCGCCGAGGAACTCCGGTGCATAGGCCTCCCCACGCTTCATGTGTTCCATCATCGTGTGGTTGATGTTGTCCAACCATTCGGTGGCCCGGCGGTTCGGGGTGTTCACGCCGGCGGCATTGATGAGTGCATGAAGTTTTCCGTGCTCTTCTTTGATGCGGGCAAAGGCCTCATTGATGGCTGCGGAATCTGCGATGTCCACAGCGATGGTGGTGACGTCTTTTTGGTCACCGAGTTCACGGTCGAGGTTCTCCTGGGAGATGTCGAGTGCGTACACGGTTGCGCCTTCGCGGAGGAATGCGTGGACAGTGGCCAGGCCCATGCCGGAACCGGCTCCTGTGACGACTGCGATCTTACCGTTGAGACTCATCTCAAAACTCCTCGAGATTGTGTGACAAACCACGTTTTGTGATTGCGCACACTATGCCGGAAGTTCTGGACACCTGTCTAGCGATTGCTCTTGGTGTGACTTTTTCTCAGGCCTTATGTGCTGCTATTTGCCCCCGAATGGGGTGGGAACGGGCTTTTCTGGACGCCATTGCGGAGATTTGTCCCCCTGTCACCGTTGTCCTGGGGTTGCGGGTGGTGCGCGGACTCGCGGTCTACATTTCCTGCGAGTGTCTCGCCCTCTGGGACGGGGACTGATGTAGGCCGGCCCAGGGTGTGATGCTTTGGGCTGCCGGGTGAAGAAAAAGGGCAAAAGCTGGCATGGTGAGGGGTGCGTTGGGTTAGGGTAGTGCAAAACATCTGCCCTGAAGTGCAGGTGAGGGTCATTCATTTCCAGGAAATGAGACCTATTTAAAAGTCGCATCAAATCTAGTCGCAGGTCACTTTTTCGACGCAGCATTTCGTCGCTGACGGGGCTGATAAAAACACGGTTGTTTTGTCGCCTGAACTCTTCCCTTCTGTCTCATGGAACCCTGTAAAGCGGTGAGATTCCGGCTCAGCTCCGAGATCTGCTGCCCCAATCCCACGGTTGCAGTTGCGGGAATCATGAAAATCGGGGGCATTCCCATATCCCACAGGGTGGGATGGATATGTTTCAGGCAAAACGGTGATTGGACACGCCCGGAAGAACAGTACTCACTCCCCTCCATAGCCGTGGTCAGAATTGGATTCACGGTGTGATCTGCGGAACGATAATCAGAATGAACACCGACACCACACAGGACGGTGTGTCACCCGAACCTGAGAATCCCACATCAGGGATTGCTCCTTCGGATGCTCACTCCGACAAAAAATTCTTCGGTCAGCCCTGGGGGCTGGCCAATCTCTTTGGCGTAGAAATGTGGGAGCGCTTCAGCTTCTACGGCATGCAGTCCATCCTTGCCTTCTACCTCTACTACTCAGTCACCGACGGTGGCCTGGGTATGGACCAGACCGCGGCGCTTTCCATCGTGGGCGCCTACGGCGGCTTCGTCTACATGACCTCACTGATCGCCTCCTTCGTGTCAGACCGCATCATCGGCTCTGAGAAAACCCTCTTCTACTCCGCCATCATCGTGATGCTCGGCCACATTGCTCTTGCGATCGTGCCTGGCTACCTCGGACTGGGACTGGGCCTCTTCCTCGTCGGCCTTGGTTCCGGTGGCGTGAAAACCGCCGCCCAGGTGGTGCTGGGCCAGCTGTACTCCCGCACCGACTCACGCCGTGATGCTGGCTTCTCGATCTTTTACATGGGTATCAACATCGGTGGCCTCTTTGGTCCGATCCTCACCAACTTCATCTGGGGCTGGGGCGGATTTCACTGGGGCTTCGGCATCGCCGCGATCGGTATGGCACTAGGTCTGATCCAGTACATCCTCATGCGCAAGAGCACCATCGGTGCCGCCGGCCACGATGTACCCAACCCCCTGCCACGCAGCCAGTACCTCCCCTGGATCGGTGGCTCCGTGGTCGTCGTCGGTATTGTCGCCGCACTGATCGCCACCGGCATCATCAAGCTGTCCTGGCTGTCCAACATCATGGCATTCATCGCCCTGCTGGCAGCCGTCGTCCTGCTGGCACAGATGTACACCTCCAAGGAAACCACCGCCGCGGAGAAGTCCCGCCTCCTGGGCTTCATCCCACTGTTCATTGGTGGCGTGCTCTTCTTCGCCATCTTCCAGGCACAATTCACAGTGCTGGCCGTCTACTCCGACCAGCGCCTGGACCGTAACTTCCTCGGAATGGAACTCCAGCCCGGACTGGTCAACTCCTTCAACCCGATCTTCATCATCATCTTCGCCGGTATCTTCGCCACCATGTGGACCAAACTGGGCAAGCGCCAGTGGTCCTCACCGGTGAAGTTCGGTGTGGCCAACATGATCATCGGCCTGTCCATGTTCTTCTTCCTCCCCTACGTGGGCGGCGGCGCGAACTCCGCTCCGATGCTGCTGATCATCTGGGTCTACTTCCTGTTCACCATGGGTGAGCTCCTGCTCTCCCCGGTGGGCAACTCCCTGGCCACCAAGGTGGCACCGGTAGCCTTCCAGTCCCGCATGTTCGCAGTCTGGCTCATGGCCGTGTCCATGGGTACCTCACTGTCCGGAACCCTGGGTGGCTTGTACAACCCTGATGACGCCGGTGCAGAACGCACCTTCTTCATCGCCGTAGGTGTTGTCGCCATCGTTCTTGGTGGACTGATCATCGCCTCCAAGACGTGGGTCCTGAACAAGTTCGTGGACGT
>NZ_CALZFS010000178.1 GCF_945649885.1 uncultured Corynebacterium sp.
CGCTAATTATTGCGCTTCGGCCAATGGGCTGAAACCCGTTGACCAGCCCCCGACACTCACACTGCGTGAGAGTCGGGGGTTTTCTTCATCCTCATGCCCGCGAATATCCCGCATCAGCTCATATCGGAGACACGTTGTAGGTGGATCTACACTGAAGAGTTCAAAAATACGTCACCAAGAGATCTGAGACTTTGATGCTGGAATATCATTTCAGCTCCCGTCTTTCCAGTCCGACGCTCCCTTCTCCCACTTTGTCCAGCATGGCGATACTGCTTATACAGCTGGGATCATTGGGCAACGGGGCTCAGATGTGCATTGGTTACGCCGCTGATCAAACCTGGTAGAAAACTCTTGATGCTGTGACAGCTACATATGGACAAGAGGAGTTTCGGGCTGAGTTCTTCCTTGTTGAAGATCCAGTCTGGGCCACGTCCACAGAGACTGAAATTCGATAGGTTGTCTGGATAGTAGAGGTTCCCGGGCAGGAAGGAACAGAACTAGCCCCGGCGCTGTGCCTGAGCCCGGTCAATCTCCTTTTCAATGCTCGGCCACAGCTGACGCAGGATATAGTCCCAGGTGATCACACCACGGACGGTGTAACCGTTGTTCACAGAGATAACCACAGCCAGCTGTTCATTTTCTGCCCGCATGCGTTCCAGAGCTTCCTGAATGGTGGCGGTCTCCGGCAGCGTCAAAGCTGGGCGGGACCAGTCGATTGCCGGAGCGGTCTTATCTGCTGTCAGGGTGTCGCGGGCATGCACCACCCGCGGGACATCCCAGGAAGGATCATCCAGCAGCACGCGTAGGTGTCCAGATTCACGCGCGGTGAGGTGGATATCCTGCACCGTGGCTGTTGCTGGCAGGTTTTTCAGATCATTGCCGGGAGCTCCCACCGCCTGGCCGATCGTGGCCTGTTCCAGTTCAATGACACCGGCGATCTGGGTGGCGGAGATATCGTCGAGAGTGCCTGTCACACGGGAATGTTCCACGAGTATGCGCAGGGTGTCTGCGTCATAGCCTCGGGCGGCTGCGCGTTCCACGGGTTCTTCACCGGCAACTTTAACCAGCTTATTGGCCATGACATTGATCCAGGTCAGCAGGGGACGGAAGATGTTGATGAAGCCCCGGGCCGGGAGGGCAATGAGCCTGATGGCTGATTCTGGGTGGGTGATGGCCCAGGACTTCGGAGCCATCTCACCGATGACCAGGTGGAGGAAGGTGACGATGAACAGCGACAGGATGAAGGCGATGATATCCGCAACACCCAGGGGAACCCCCAAGGCATCGAAGGCCGGCATCATGGAATAGTGCACCCAGGGTTTGGTGATGGCACCCAGGGCGAAGGTGGCGGCGGTGATGCCCAGCTGGGCACCGGCCAGCATGATGGTCAGTTCGTTGAGGCTGCGCAGTGCAGCCCGGGAAGCAGCGGAGGTCTCCGCGGTTTCCTCCAGGCGGTTGCGTCGGGCGGCCAGCAGTGCAAATTCGATGATGACGAAGAATGCGGATAGGACGATGAGCAGGATCGTCACGGGAAGTGCGATATACCATTCAGTCATGGGTTAGCGACCTTCCTCGGTCTGGTGTTCATGGTTTTCTCCCAGGGGTGCTTCCTCAGGGTGATAGTCCTCAATGAGTGTCAACCGGACACTCGCGGGGACATTTCTCTCGATGGATTCCACGTAGATGCGCAGGATACGTACCGGTGGTTCGTCGGATGCGATGAAGTCCTCGGGTTCTGCGGCCAGTTCAATGTCATGGGTCTCACCGGTGTCCACCAGACCACCCGCGTGGGCGAGGAGGAGCCCGGAGATGGTCTCAAACTCGCCTTCGGGAAGGTCATGGCCCACGGCACGTTCCACCTCATCAAGAGGGGTGTCACCACCGACCAGCCATTCGTGTTCGCTCGTGGTGGTGATCTCCTCAGACTGGGGCAGATCATGTTCATCGGTGATTTCACCGAAGATCTCCTCGGCCAGATCCTCAAGGGTGATGATGCCGATGAAGCCACCGTATTCATCAATCACACAGGCCAGTTTCTCCCCCTTAGTGATCAATTCATCAAGAACATCAGGCAGGGTCATGAGCTGGGGCACGACCAATGCGGGGCGGATCACCTCCACCACCGGTGTGGAAGCAGGGACATCGGTACCCAACAGGTCCACCAGGTGGAGTACACCAACTGGAACGTGGGCCTCATCGATCACGGGGTAGCGGGTGTGGGCGGTGGCCATCAGTTCACGTGCTTCACCGATGGTGTTCTCCGGTGTCAGGACATCGGAGCGGGACCTGGGGTGCATGGCGTGTCCGAGATTATGGTCAGGGAAGTCCAGCAGACGGTCAAGAACCAGGAAGGTCCGATCATCAAGATCACCACTCTGGCGTGATGTGGTCACAATATGTTCCAGGTCCTCAGCGGTGGCGGAGGAATCAATGTCCTCCACCGGCTCAATCCGCAGCAGTTTCAGCAGACCATTGGAGGAGAGGTCGAAGAACTTGATGATCCACCCGGTTGCCTTCAGATAGATGGAGGTGGACCCGGCCAATGCCAGGGAGGACTTCATGGGGGCCGCGATGGTGTAGTTCTTGGGAAAGAGTTCACCGAAGATCATCTGGATGATGGTGGACAGGGTCAGTGCCAATATTGTGCCTACGCCCACGGAAACCGCGGTGGGGACACCGACGCCGCCAAGCAGAACCCCGAGGGATTCACCCACCAGGGGTTCCGCGATGAAACCAACCAACAAGCCGGTGACCGTGATGCCCAACTGTGCTCCGGAGAGCATGAAGGACGTGCGGTCGGTGATAGCCAGTGCCCGGGCAGCCTTCTTATCCCCGGAATCAGCACGGGTACGCAACTGGGTTCGGTCTACAGACATGTAGGCGAATTCCTGGGCGACAAAATACCCGTTGATGACGATGATCACCCCGATGACGACCAGTCCGAGCAAGAGTGTGAGAACAGACGAAATCATAAGCTCACCCGCCTCAACACCTCGTGGTCAGTGTGGACGGGCCAGATAGATCGCGCCGGGGGCTCCATATGAAGGAGATACCTCTTTCTCAGATACTTTGGTGGCAGGTTGCCAATTAGGAAGACAGTTTACAGAAAAAAGATCAGTGGGAAGCTGGAGGGGAAAACACCCCGGCGCAGTCCCACAGATAGCTACCCTGGGGTACATGATCATTGCAGTGGAAGGACCAAGTGCGGCGGGCAAGACCACGTTCTGCCGAAGCCTTGACCAGACTTTTATCGCGGAGTATCAGCCCACAGGCACGGAACCGCGGGGAGAGGCAGTGGAGGTCCAGGCACATTATTGGACCAATGTGAACACCGCCCGCTGGAATAGTGCCCGCACCCTGGAAAGTGAAACGGGTCTCGCACTGTGTGACTCTGATCCGATGAAGCTGCACTACTCCTGGTGCCTGGCACGGATCGGCGAGGATTCGGTGGAGCGTTTTGAGTTTGAGAGCACCCTGGTGCGTGAGGCCCTGGTGGAAAAACGCATCGGTTTTGCGGATGCCATCCTGGTGGATTTCCCCGAACTAGACACGTTGACCCGGCAGAAGAACAATGATGACACCCGTGAACGGAAGTCCTTTGAGCTGCATGCCAGGCTTGCTGACCCCCTGCGTGAGTGGTACGCCGCCCTGGAAAAAGCTGATCCCGGACGGGTACTGGGATGGGACGTGGATATCAGGGCGTTGAGTTCCAGGAAGCGTCGTTATGACGCGGCGCTTTTCGACACCCTCCTGGCCAACCTCCCACCCCTTGTGGACTAACCGTCCAGGAGCTGACGGGAGGCGAGGTCCTTATAGATAGGGCTGGTGATCAGCAGCTCGGCATGTGTTCCGGTGGCGACCACCCGGCCCTCATTGATCACGATGATCTGATCAGCATCAGTCACAGTGGACAGGCGGTGGGCAACCACCAC
>NZ_CALZFS010000179.1 GCF_945649885.1 uncultured Corynebacterium sp.
AGCACGCTCTCCGTCTTCAAAAAGCTCGCGCAGCGAGGTACCCTTGAAAGCCTCATACCGCTTGGTCAGGGCCTGCCAGGCAGCAGTGGTGGTGATGTCGTTCGCCATGAAAACTCCTCGATGAGAAGGGGGGAAAGTTGTCTCTGTCAGGTTAGCGCGGAACTCCACCTGTGTGCGCGACTACAGCAACAACCCCCAATCCCTGGAGATACAACGGCGATACTTTAGAGCCGTCCGCGTCCCATACGCAGCAGGATTGCTGCCAGAGCTGGGCCTTCCTCACCGATCTCATCACGGAACTGGTTGATGATGGCCACCTCACGGGTGTGCACCAGACGGGTGCCCCCTGATTCCATGCGGGTCTTGCCGATCGCCTGGGAGACGGTGGTCCGGCGTTTGACCGCATCTAAGATTTCGCGGTTGAGGCGGTCGATCTCCTCGCGATACTTCTGAATCTCCGCATCAGAGAGCGGGTCATCGGTACCCGAAGGGATTCTGATCTCGAAGTTTTCATCAGTGTTAGTCATGGAAACTATTCTGCCATGAGCACAGGCGGGGGATGCGTGTCCACCCCACCTAGTAGGTTGTAGAGGTGATGAATACTGCACACAATCCCTTCGCCCAGAACCCTTCTGACCCTGGTGTCGGCTCCCACGCCGAGGTCAACGCCGAGGTTGGCACTGAGCTGACCTCAGGCCTCAATGAACAGCAGAAAGCCGCGGTTGAGCACATTGGTTCCCCGCTGCTGATCGTGGCTGGTGCCGGTTCCGGCAAGACAGCTGTGCTCACCCGCAGGATTGCCTACCTCATGCGTTACCGAGGTGTGCACCCCCAACAGATCCTGGCCATTACCTTCACCAACAAGGCAGCCGCTGAGATGCGTGAGCGTGTCAGCCAGCTGGTCGGCCCTGTTGCTGAGCGCATGTGGGTAGCCACCTTCCACTCCGTGTGCGTGCGCATTCTGCGTCAGCAGGCCCAGTTGGTGGAGGGGCTCAATACCAACTTCACCATCTATGACTCAGATGATTCCCGGCGTCTGCTGACCATGATCGCCAAGGATCTTGAGCTGGATATCAAGAAGTTCTCCGCGCGCACACTTGCCTCGGCGATCTCGAATCTGAAGAACGAGCTGATCTCCCCCGCCACCGCCGTGGCCGATGCGGAAGCCACCCACAACCCCTTTGAAAAGGTGGTGGCGCGGGTGTTCGTGGAATATCAGCAACGTCTGCGCCGTGCTAATGCTGTGGACTTTGATGATCTCATCGGTGAGGTCGTGCGCATCTTCACCCAGCACCCGCAGGTGGCGGAGTACTACCGGCGCCGCTTCCGCCATGTGCTCATCGACGAGTACCAGGACACCAACCATGCCCAGTATGAACTGATCTCAACCCTGGTGGGACGCCCCGGTGAGGACCCCTCCGAACTGTGTGTGGTGGGTGACTCAGATCAGTCGATCTATGCCTTCCGTGGTGCCACCATCCGTAACATCGAGGAGTTTGAGCGCGATTTCACCAATGCGCGCACCATCTTGCTGGAGCAGAACTACCGCTCCACCCAGACGATCCTGTCTGCTGCCAATGCAGTGATCTCCCAGAATGAGAACCGCCGGCCCAAGAACCTGTGGACAGCACTGGGGGAGGGCGAGCAGATCATCGGCTATGTCTCAGACAATGAACACGATGAGGCCCGCTTCATCGCCTCCGAGATCGACACCCTGGCTGATCGTGGCATGAACTACTCCGACATGGCCATCATGTACCGCACCAACAATTCCTCCCGTGCGCTGGAGGAGGTGTTCATCCGCACCGGTGTGCCCTACAAGGTGGTCGGTGGCACCAAGTTCTATGAGCGCAAGGAGATCCGCGACATCATCGCCTACCTCCGCGTGTTGGAAAACCCGGAGGACACCGTCAACCTGCGGCGCATCATCAACACCCCCAAGCGCGGCATCGGTGACCGCGCCCAGGCCTTCATCGCACTGCATGCGGAGAATAACCAGATTGGTTATGGGCAGGCGCTTGTCGACGCCGCCGCCGACAAGGTCAGCCTGCTCGGTGCCCGTGGACGCAATGCGGTGGTCAAGTTCAACGAACTGATGGACACCCTGCGCGCAGAGATGCCCTCCATGGTCAATGAAGTCACAGGCATGCCTGATATTGGCCAGGTGATCAGCCGCATCCTGGACATCACCGGTTACAAGGCAGAGCTGGAAGCCTCTAATGATCCCCAGGACGGCGCCCGCCTGGATAACCTCAATGAGCTGGTTTCCGTGGCACGGGAGTTCTCCTCTGAAGCAGCCAACCGCATGGCCTATGAAACCATGGACGGCAGTGAAGCGGAGGTCAATGACAGTGAGCCGGAACCAGGCAGCCTGCAGGCTTTCCTGGAACGTGTCTCCCTGGTGGCCGATGCTGATCAGATCCCAGATACCGAACAGGGCGTGGTCACACTCATGACCCTGCACACCGCCAAGGGCCTGGAATTCCCGGTTGTCTTCCTCACCGGTTGGGAGGACGGTCAGTTCCCACACCTGCGCTCCCTGGGCGATGCCAAGGAACTGGCGGAGGAACGACGCCTGGCCTATGTGGGGATCACCCGTGCCCGCAAGCGCCTCTATGTCACCCGTGCGATGCTGCGCAGCTCCTGGGGTAACCCGGTGACCAACCCGGCATCCCGCTTCCTGCAGGAAGTCCCGGAGGAACTGATTGACTGGCGCCGTGAGGAACCCACCAGTTCCTTCGGCTCCGCGTGGGGGTCCGGTGGCTCGTCCTATGGTGGCGGCTACTCCTCACCAACACGTAAACCGGCACAGTCCCGAGCAACAGGAATCCCCACCAGGCAGACCAGGAATAAGAACCTGGAACTGGCCGTGGGGGATCGTGTCAACCATGACAAATACGGTCTGGGCACAGTACTGGTGGCAGAGGGCAGTGGGCCGCGGGCAACCGTGACGATCGACTTCGGCTCCTCCGGAAAAGTCCGGCTCATGCTCATCGGTGGAGTACCGATGGAGAAGCTCTAAGCCGGATTGTTGTTCTAATCGCGGTAGTCGGACATCTCCACCCTCGGGGTGAAAACCCAGCCGATCACTGCTGTGACCAGCGGGGCGATGATGAGAGTACCAATGATCATCGCCCAGGCAGGCTCGAGGAATCCCAGGGTGCCGTAGAAGGTGGTGATTCCCTCATCATTGGTCATGGAGGTGGACGCCCACAGCGCTGCCCCCAGATGCCCCGTCACCAGGCCGAGTAATGCCGCGCCGATCGCACAGAGTGCACCAAACAGGGCATTGGACTGACGTGTGAGATTCGGTGCGGCACCCACGGCATCCAGAATGATCTTCTGACGGCGGATCTGCTGGGAGGACAGGGCCAGAACCAGGGCCATCACCGCGATGACCAGGGCGGTGATCACAGCAGGAACCGCCAGGTTCTCAACCCCGGATCCTATTGACCAGGTGGGGAAGGTGATGTCCACGCCCTCAGCGGTGCGGAAGAAATCGTAGAGCTCTGAATAGTCGTCGTGGGTGACCCGTTCACCGGACACCAGCACGGCACCCAGATAAGACTTCTCCAGACCCAGTTCAGCGAAGGCACCTTCGGTGACCAATTGTTCAGATGCCAACGGTGGCAGCACCGGACGTGTTTCCACCTGAGCTGTGGCAAGGTCCTCGGTGTCCTCAGTCACCTCGTCGTACGTTGACACCTTCAGGGTAGCGCCGGAATCATCAGTGACCTGCTCCAGTGATGAGGTGAGCACAGCATTGCCTGATAGATCAGCATCCGGAGTACCGAAGAACTCCATCAGTTCAGGAGAGGCGATGGTGACTGGGCTGCTGAGGGAGTCACCAACTCCACGAACCCAGTCAGTCCAGGGGGAATAGCCCAGCTCTGGCATATCCATGCTGATCCAGGAATCCT
>NZ_CALZFS010000180.1 GCF_945649885.1 uncultured Corynebacterium sp.
CGGTGCCCTCGCCGCTACCTCCGCGCCGGCGGCAACAGCCAATCCGGCCGAGGACCTCTACCGTCTTTCCAGCGACATCTCCGCAAACCTCTCCAGCGGACTCCCCTTTGATCACCTGGGGCGCCCCACCGAAGCCGGCCGCCAACAGATCATGAACGCGGTCAACCAGCCGTGGGTGCCCAAAGAGATCAAGGACATCGTCAACCAGGCCCTGGGATTCGTCTCAGATGACGGTGACCAGAGCATGATCCCGGAGAATGCACCTGACATCGCGCAGTTCGCCTGGCCCACCAGTGCCCAGAACTGCATCGGTGGACACTCAGCCTCCGTCGGCAGTGCCTTTGCCGTGGCAGGTCCAGCAGCACTGCCCCTCCCGGGAGTCGATGCCGGACAGGCCGCCTTCGTGTTCACCGCACTGGGTACCGGGCCACTTGCCGAGCAGCAGAACACCGGAATGCATGTCCAGTGGGCGAATCTGAGCAATTTCACACACGGAACCACTGCGCTGGGTAACACCGGCATCAATCCAGATGGCCCCTCTACGATTTCAGGTGTAGCCAACACCGGGCGCGGCCTTGTCGTCGCAGTGCTCAGTGGCGGCCTCACCACGTCAACGGACAACGGATCCGCGAACTGCAACTTCGCCCCCACTGCTGTCGTATTCGATGTGAGGTAGAAAAACCATGACTGATCTTCATCCCGTGAAGAAGGAAATCTTCAACACCACCGAACAGGTGAACACCGATCCGAAGGGCTTCCTGCGCGAAGTGGACACCTTCCGGGTCACCGACTTCGGCCTTTACATGGCACGTGGTGCGAACCACCCCAGGTTCGGTTACCTGGAAAGCTGGCTGCTTCCAGAACTCGGCCTGCGGGCCAATATCTTCCACTTCCGTGAGGGCGTGGAAGAACGTCAGGATTACTACATCGACATCGCTGAGATCAATGTCGAAGACAACGTGTGGACCACCCGTGACCTCTACGTGGATCTGGTGTCCGTCACCGGCGAGCCGATCACCGTCATGGACATTGATGAGCTGGCCGCAGCAACCTCCGCCGGCCTGATCACCGCCGATGACGCCGAACGCGCCATCGACGCCACCCTCAACGCGGTGGAGGGCATCACCCGCCACGGCGACGACCCCATGCAGTGGTTGCGCTCCCGTGGCATCGACCTGACCTGGGCTGACGCCAGCGAGGTTCAGCTCGTCCCCGCTGAATACTAGCCTTTGACAGCAGACCTGATCTGTTGTTCATCCAGGTTTGAATCAGCCATCTCCCGATCCAGAGCAGCCGCCTCCTGACTACTGAGGCTGCCATTGCTTCCGATCTGGAGAAGATCCACGATCCGCATGCGGCGTTCAGACTCCCTATAGATGCGTACGCGTCCCCGGGTCCAGGCCACCACCATGACTGCGATCAGCAGCAGTCCCATGTAGCCCAGGATCGGGTAGACATAGCCCACCAGCTCCCTGAAGCCCACGAAGCTCAACACAAATCCCACGAGCACGGTCAGTGCGTAGACCGGACGGAAACGCTCAGGCCTGCGTGCGGTGAGGCGACGGCCCAGGGCGTAGAACATGCCCAGCGCCGTGTTGAAGATCATTCCGTACACCACCACAGCCATGACCTGACCCAGCACCGGGTTGAGCTGGTTGATGATGGTCAGCATCGGCATATCATCCGCACCGACACTTTCCACGGTGAGGAACAGAGTCACGGCGCTGATCAGGAGCAGACCACTGTAGATCAGCCCACCCAGCAGTCCACCGCGGCCGGCCACACGTGGGTTGAACATGTTACCGCCGATGACCACAGCCATGGAGACTGCCACCATGAGGTTGAAGGAGGTGTAGTTCACACCAGCCACAAACCAGTTAGGCAGCGTGGTGGACACCTCTTCAGAGGCGGCGTCGAGACGCTCCAGGCTGGACAGGTCACCAGAGACAATCGTGTACACACACGCAATGGTGATGAACACGATGATGAACGGCGTGATCGCACCGATCACGGTGGTCACCTTGTCCACATCCAACATACCGGCAGCCAGAACCAGGACCACCATGACCAGCGCCCCCACCCACAGTGGCAGACCCCACTGCTGATTCAGGTTCGCTCCAGCACCGGCAAACATGACAAAACCGGTGGAGAACAACGTCAGCATCACGCCTAAGTCCAGGAGCCTGGAGAACACCGGGTGGCTCACACGACGGAACACCTCACCGTGTTCACCGGCATTGAAGTAGCTGCCCAACTGCAGGATGATCAACGCCATCACCGTCATCACCACCGCCGAGATCACCGCACCCCACAGGCCGTTGATGCCGAAGGCCACGAAGTACTGCATGACTTCCTGCCCCGATGCAAAGCCTGCTCCCACGATGATGCCGACGAATGCCAGGGCGACTTTTACTACTTGTCCATTCATTCCCACGTGACCTTCTTGCCATTATTGAAAATAGAAATTAAATATGGCGGAAAGCTTAGCCCTGATGCAAATGTGTCATGCCCCACACCCCCGTAGCAGAGGTACTGTGGTGCCCATGGACGTTAAGATCTATCACAATCCCCGCTGCTCAACTTCCCGCAAAACCCTGAATTTCCTCCGTGATGACGGTGTGGAACCCACCATCGTGCAGTATCTCAAGGACACACCATCAGCCGAGACCCTCCGGGAGATCTTTGACTCCCTGGGCATTCCGGTGCATGAGGGCATCCGCACCCAGGAAGCGGAATATGCCGAACTGAGTTTGAGCCCTGACACACCGGAAGAGGAACTCATCCAGGCGATTGTCTCCCATCCACGCCTTCTCCAGCGCCCCATCGTGGTGAGCTCGAAAGGTGCCCGCATCGCCCGGCCCACCATCGAGGTCGTGGAAGAAATCCTGTAACCCCGCACACAGATTTTTGTGGGCGAAGGCTCTACACTATTTGTTTATGTCTGTTCTCAAGCGTGTTTCCCGTGCCCTCGTCGCCATGACGGTGGCCACCACCCTCGCCATCAGCGCAGTAGCACCTGCCGGTGCCATCACTGATGGTCGGAATGCCAGCGCAGGAGTGCTGAGTGATTCCATGGTGCGTCTCAACATCGGAAACATGAGTTGCACCGGCACCCTGATCACCCCGGAGTGGGTGCTGGCGGCACGTCACTGCATACCGGAAGACGCCAACGTGGGCGAAGCTGTCCTGGGAAGTTTCATCCAGGGTGATCGCAAGGGCATCGCCGAGGTGCGCACACACCCCAGCGCTGACCTGGCCGTGATCAAGCTGGCCTCACCCAGTGGAGCACGCACTGCGAACCTCCACGGCACTCACATCCAGCCCGGAGCCGGCGCAAAGGTGACCGGTTGGGGCGGATGGAGCCAGAATAATCTGATCCTCGGCCAGCAGGCTGATGCGAATGTGGTGCGTCGTATCACCAACCTGGACAGCCCGGACCGCTCAGCACAGCTGCTGGAGGCAGAGATCTACCGTGGTCGCCTGCTGCCTGGTGATTCCGGTGGAGCACTGTGGCTCAACGGTCAGGTTGCCGGTGTGCTCAGCATGTCGACTGCAACGGAACGGCCCACCCATGACGGCACCATGGGCTGGTATGTGCCTGTGGCCGAGCACCTGGACTGGATCTCTCGCCAGACCGGTAAGGTTGTCCCCCCGGTCTCAGGTCAGCCCTCCCCGCTGGTTGATGCAACCAGGTATCCTTCACTGATCCCCGCCCCGCGGATCCAGAACATCCCTGCCACAGGCAGCTCCGTCATTGATGGAACGGTACGCAGCTGGGCGGTTGGAAGTTCTTAAGGTTTCTTCTCCCTAGATTTTGTTAGGTAGTGCTTTGACAGCCCTCATTCTCATCATGCTGGCGATCCTG
>NZ_CALZFS010000181.1 GCF_945649885.1 uncultured Corynebacterium sp.
CCAGGCCCCTGGTTATCTTGACCAGTTCCGGTGCGATCACCAGCACTACCGTTACTCTCAGGAGTCCACTGAGTGATCTGAAAGCCACCTTCAGATTCAGGCGCTGCAATCAGAAGATCACCTGAGGAAAGAGATTCCCACAGGTCCGCTACCGAGTGCTGCTGTGCTGGTTGCTCATAGGCGGCCCAGTTGCGATTACCGCCCTGGAAACCAGTGCGGTCAGCGAAGGCAAGAGTCAGATAGCCTTCCTGATCGAATGCCAGTCCGGACAGCATCGGCTGAGGATAGACGTGTGTCTTATGCCCCCAGCTACGGGAGTCATCGAAAATACCGACTGTGCGCCCCATCCGGGACTGCTCTTTTACATAAGCATCCCAGTCAGCAACTGGAGGGTCTGGTTGTTCAATCCACGTGTCGGTCCAGGAGTTCCACTGTGAAACCTGTGGATAGGCCTCGGTGAACTCTGGGAGATTTCCGCTACCGCCCCAATTGTTGGTGACGCTTCCCTTTTCATAGCTCAGGTCACCATCGTTAAGAACGTTGGACCAGGATCCGGTGAAGCTAGAAGCATCGCGATCGAGCACATCAATGCGGTCGACGTAGTACTTCATTTCGGCGTCCTCTGCTGAACGCCAGGCTTCACTTTCACCAGTATCGTTGTAACCAACGTAGAGCTGCCCCTGGTTCAAGGTCAGGGCAAAAGCACGCTGGCCAGCATTGGTAGGGGCTGCAATGGAAGCAATCAGACGTGGCTCTTCCACGGTAGAGATATCAATCGCATAAACACGCTTGTCAAAGAGATTGACAAAATACAGGATCTGGGCCTGGCTATCAATAGCCATTCCACCGATGCCGACCTTCATTGCATTTTCAAAGGCATTAACATCAGGGATGAGCAGATTAGGTTCGCCAAGTGCTGGCCGTGATGCAATGAGATCTTGACCGACATTAATTCCCAGATCGGCGACGACGTCAAAACCCCGTGGGGTATCGCCTTCCTGAGGGGTTCCTGCAGCGTCTAGAGCATTGGAGACATAGTAAATGCCACCAAGCCCCTCAGGCCCCAGGTCAGAAATACGCTTATAGGCAGCTCCGGCGAAAACTCTATTGCTCACAGTGTCAGCAGCCACAGAGAAGATCGAACCAACTTCTCCATAAGTCGCCCAAGTTGTGCGGGCAGCAAAATCAGCGTTACCACCCGAAACGTTCTGGCCTACGTTCCACTTCGTGGCAACCAGAACTTCGGTATCAGCTGCAGCAACATGGTCATGCCTCCCCGCTGCCAGGATCGCTGTGCCGACTGTCGGATCAGATCCTGCAGCACCTGCAGCAATCGGGTTGTACTGATTAACATCCAGTACTCCGAAATCAATACCACTTGCACCAGCTAGAGCGAACTGAACACTGCTCTGCCCTGCATTGAAGGAATCATTCATTCCTTGCGGAAGGTCAGTGAATTCAATCCGCAGTGGGGCATCTTCGGCTACAGAAGTATTAAGGGTGTAATTTCCCTCGCCCTGATCATTGACGGAGGTGGTCGTTGAACCAACGCTGTCTCCTGATTCATCATAGGCAGTAACAGTAATACCGCCGAGAGGGGAATCCGTGCCGACGGTGAATTCACCATCGCCACCGTAGTCCAGGAAGACCTTGCCGGTGACCGGTGGGGTTTCCTGGGATTGCGCTACCGGGATGCCAGTTGCTGCAAGTGCGATTGCAGTAAGGCTGGCCACCCCTCGCCGTAAAAGAGAGGACGGTCCAGCTTTTCTGGGCCGCCCTCTCCCCATGAAGGAACCTCTATACATTAATCTCCTATAGTTAATGGCTTATACCTTGAACCGGAGACACGAACAGAGCTCTGGTAGGATTCTTGCTACAATGGTAGGCATTGACAGGAAAATCCCAGGTAAAAGCTGAAGAAATAATAGATTTACCGCCCAAGCAGGTCAAACACTTATATTTTCCTCAGGGAAGGATCGTCCTAAATAAAGACCTTCCGACCCCGGGGTAATTATGAGACTGCCCCAGTTCCCGGTAAATAACCCTCACCAGCTGTATTTATAGAAAATTTCCACTACCTGCAACCGATTCGATCTCGCGAACCCCGTTAAGCTTCACCACCCCCGCCCTTAACTCATCCTAAAAGCCAGTCTCGCAATTAATGTGACCAAGGAACCGGCCAGGACAGCTATGATAAAGTGCGAGCTCATGTACAAATCTGCCTTGAGGTCGCGTGGCCTCCGCTGGGCAAGTTCCATCGCCGCCATCGGGCTGACTACCTCCCTGTTGGGCGCCTGTTCCCCCTCCACAGATGCCGATGGAATCATCCATGTGCCTGAGGAAGTGCCCACGCTCACCGCCGCTGAAGAACTGGCGCAGCCCGGGGATGTCATCATCGCCGCCCCCGGCACCTATAACGAGCAGGTCGAGGTCACCACCCCGGACATCACCATTCGGGGTGCAGACCGCAATGACACCATCATTGACGGCGAAGGGATCCGCCCCTATGGCATCGTCGTCACCGTTGATGGCGTGCGCGTGGAGAATCTGACCGTCAGTAATGCCACCTTCTACGGCCTGCTCTTCACCGGTCTTCATGATGAATCAGGTCCACAGGCCCCCACGGCATCCAACTATGAGCCCTGGGATCCTGAACAATTCCCACCGCTGCAGCGTTTCCTCGCCGATCACGTCACGGCCAGCAACAATGGTCTCTATGGCATTTATGCCTTCAACTCCCAACATGGCGCCATCATCAATTCCTATGCCTCAGGTTCTGCAGATAGTGGCATCTACGTGGGGCAATGCCGTGATTGCGATATCCTCGTGCAGGATAATGTGGCAGAGCGCAATGCTGTTGGTTTTGAAAACTCCAATGCCAGTGATTCTCTCCTGGTCGCCGGAAACCGCTTCTCCTCAAACCGGGTGGGGCTGACCCTACTGTCGAACTACCAGGAATCATTTGTGCCACAACGAGACAACATCATCGTGGGCAATGTCATCGCTGATAATAATGAGTCTGATTCACCTGCCCAGGCTGATGGTGGTTTCGGCACCGGCATCGGCATCAGTGGCGGTGTGGGCAACCTGATTCAGCGCAACCTGATCGCCGGAAACTCCCGCTCGGGTATCATTTTGGACAATATCGAGGACCTTCCCTCCGAGTCGAATGCCTTCATCGAGAATGAATTGACTGGGAATCACCTGGACGTGGTTAACCTCTCAGCTGAACGCTCCCCCGCCAGTGCAAACTGCTTTGACCCTGCAGCTGGTCTCAACACCCATCCGGAGGCACTCGCAGACACTCTGGTCTCGGAAGTCTGCACTGCCCCGACATCCCAAAATGGTGATGTCTCCGCAGCTCAGGCAGCTGCAACCTCAATCCCGGGACCGGAGGCTCCCCGTGGGGTGAGTTATCTTTCTGTGGCTAAACCCATCATGCAACCTCAGCTACCCCCGCGGAATACATATACGAGACTGTCAGATCGCATAGTCATGCCCTCAGCAGATGATTTTGGGCTTCCTGAACCCAGCTATCTGTCAGAAAGAACAGGTACACTGTGATCTTTTCCCAGACCCGCAGAGCAGCAGGCGCAGCCACCATTTTGGTGGGTGCGCTCGCTTTCACTTCGCTTGTCAGTTGTTCTTCTGAACCTGAATGGCATCCGGTGACCACTGAGGAATCCCAGGTCCTCGCACTGGCCCGTTTCAATAATTTTGACCAGGGTATCCGTTCTTTTGAAACCGATATTGTTGTGCAGGGACAGGGACTGCGTATCACCGGTTGGGTGGACTATGTCGAGCACGCCGGTTACGCAGGTGT
>NZ_CALZFS010000182.1 GCF_945649885.1 uncultured Corynebacterium sp.
TAGGACACTAGCACCTCAAGCTAGCGCGTCTGCCATTCCGCCACCCGGGCTGGGTGTTATGGGCTGTTCGCCCTTGGCACGAGATAAACAATAGCCCGATTCTTCATTCAAAGACAAATCCGCAGTTCAGGGCATGGAAATGCCGATGCATAAGTTACAGGGGTGTGAGTTGTTCAGAATGTGCTGAAGCATGGTGTTGAAAATCCGGAGAGCCTTTCTGCCGGTGGGGTATCTTTAACCCTCATGGCACATGAGTTTCGCAGGATGCGCACCTGGTCATGGTTCATTCCTGATTCTCCTACTGATGCGACACTTCTTCTTCCCCGGGTTGTTGGGGCGGGAACCAGGTCGGCGGCGTGGTCTTTGCTGTGGGCTTTTCCTGCCGGTACCTGGGTGATGGTGCTGGGGCTGTTGCTCTCCAGCGGAATCAATGCAGGGGTGTCCCTGATCATTGGGCGGGGAACGGAGTGGGCATTCCGGGATGAAGCAGGCCAGCTGTGGCCTGTTGTCATCATTGCGGGAGCTGTCACATTGTGTCTGTGGCTGGTTTATATCCTGGAGGCCACCTCCGATGCCCTGACCGATCTGACAGCAGCACGGGTGGTGCACACTCTGCGGCTGGAGCTGTCTGGGCAACTGCTGAGCACACTGAAGAGTTCAATTTCTCCCGGCGCGGTGTTGAATACGGTGGATCAGGATTCGGTGCAGATCGGTGGGATGAAGAATATTCTCAATTTTCCGATTGCGATGGTGGGTTTTCTTCTGGGTGCCACGGTGGCTATTGCTCCGATCTCGCCGTTGCTTGCTGTGTTGCTGGTGCTTGGGGGAGTCTTGACTGCGGTGGCGTCTTATCTGACGTCGGCGCCGTTGACCAGGGTGTCGGCCAGGCGTCGTAAAGCTGAGGCCGCTTCGGTGGCTATTGCCACTGATGTGGCACAGGGCTCGCGGGTGGTCAAGGGGCTCGGTGCTGTGGAGCATACGGAGAGGCGGTTTGCTGTGGCGGCAGATGGTGCCTTGGATGTGATGTTGTATGAGGTGCGCCTGCAGGCGTCGTTGAATTTCCTGCGGCAGTTGGTGCCGGCTGCCTGTTCCATCGGTTTGCTGGGGTATGCAGCCTCGTTGGCTTTTGCCGGTGAGATCTCTGGTGGCGAGATGATCTCGATTACTCTCCTGGTGCCGCCTTCTCTGACGGTGTTGGGTATTTCTCTGGGGATGCTCACGGAGATCTGGGCGCGGGGTCAGGCGTCTACGGGGCGTGTGCAGGCGTTGGTGGAGGACCTCTCTGCGGTCTCTGGGGAGCCGGAAGCACACACCCCGTTGATTTCCATTGGTCCGGGGTTGACGGTGTGGAATCCGGGGTCGGCGGAGGACCGTCAGGTGGTGGACCGTGAACTGGCTGCTCTGGCAAGTGTGGAAGGTGTGGTGGTGGCGCCGCACCGCGTGAGCGTGTTTGAGGGAACGCTCACCGATAATCTCAATCCTCTGGGTACTGTGTCGCCGCAGTTACTGAAGGACGCCCTCTGGGCTGCCAGTTGTCAGGATATTCTGCGTCGCCTGGGTGGGGAGCTGCCCGAAGATGCTTCCACTCTTGTCCTGCCTGACACGGCCATCGGTGAGGCGGGTTTGAACCTGTCTGGTGGGCAGCGCCAGCGTATTGCGCTGGCCCGTTTCCTCGCGGCTGATCCGGAGTTGTTGGTTTTGGATGAACCGACCACCGGGCTTGATGCGGTCACTCTTGACCAGGTGGCCCACCGTGTTGCGGACTTACGCTCCAGTGCTTATCGACGCACCCTTGTCATCACTTCCAATCCGACCTGGCGCACGGTGGCAGATCAGGTGCAGAACAACTTCATTAGCGGTCAGGAGCAGGTATGAGAAACGATATCCACGCTGATTCCCTGGCGCCTGCAGGTATGGGGGAGTCCGGACGTATGTTGGCCACACTCCCCGGCAGGCCAAAGACAGGCTGGTACGCAGGCTTCTTCCTGGTTGCTGTGATCACCGTGACCGCCATGGTGGGCACCTCCAATCTCTTGGGCTTCTCCCTCAACATCATCAATGGGGACTCCCTACCCATCATCGGTGGGGGCTCCGGTGGTATGACCCTGCTGGTGGCCGTGGTGGGTCTGGCCATCATCACAGAGACTGCTGGGCGGTCCCTGTTGCAGTACTTCATCAATTCTCGCACCAGAAGGCTCTCAGTTGATCTGAGGAAGGTGGCGTTATCCTCAGCGTTGCGAGCACCGGTGCCCGATGTCATGCAGCTGGGGACTGGAAACGTGATCAGCAGGATCACCCAGGACATCGACAACACGGTGCGCATCACCGCGATGACCGGTGTGCGACTGGTGGTCACCATGTTGATTTTCCCGCTGTCGCTGATCTCCCTGGTGGCGATCCACTGGTCCTATCTCCTGATCTTCGTGGCCGTGGTGTTCATCCTGGTACCAGGTGTGAAAAGTGCGGTGCGGGTGATTCCAACCGCCACCAATGTGGTCTCCAGTACAGAAGCACGCCGTAATAACCTTCTCCTGGACACCATCCGTGGCATGGGGACACTGCGTGTGCTGGGCCTGTCAGACTGGGCACTGGGCAGGATGCGCAGAACCTCCTGGACATCCGTGCAGGCCACAGCGGACCGCGCACCGATCTTCACCAGAATCCTGCTGCTAGGCTCCATTGCCTACGGGCTTCTGCTCATCGGGGCGTTCAGCATCGGTGCCTACCTGGTGGCTGTTGATGTGCTCACCGTGGGGGCTGCCACCGCCGCGGTTTTTGTCATCGTGCGCATGGAGGTCCACGTCTTCAATGTACTGATGTTCGCCTCGGAGATTCAGAGTGCCGTGACCTCCCTGGGACGAGCGGTCTCCCTGGCGTTGTTGGCTAAACGTGCACCCTCAGCACCCGAGCCTGCTGATCTCACCGAAGCACCTGAGGTTCGGGTGGATAATCTCACCTACGCCTACCCAGGTGGCGCAAGTGTGCTCAAGAGACTGGATTTAAGCCTTGCCGCAGGCAGTACCACAGCATTGGTGGGAACCTCCGGTGCAGGTAAATCCACGCTGGCTGGTTTGATCGCAGGGCTGCAACGACCTGATTCCGGGACAGTGATGGTGGGCGATGTCGACACCGGGACGGTGTCAGACACCTGGACCACCCGACAGGTCACACTCATCAGTCAGGAGGTTCACCTGTTTTCTGGATCCCTGCGTGAAGATCTCCTCATGGCGGCACCGGGAGCATCTGATGAACTGCTTCTCCAGGCGTTGGCTGAGGTGGGTCTGGCACGCGATGGTGCGGCGTTTTCGCACTGGCTCCCAGAAGGGTTAGATACTGCTGTGGGGGCGGGGGAGGAAGAACTTTCCCCGGAGATCCAACAGCAGATTTCGCTGGCACGCATCGTGCTGCGTGACCCGCCGGTGCTCATCATGGATGAGGCCACCAGTGAGGCGGGAAGCGATAGTGCCCGGATGCTGGAAACTGCAGCGACCCGGATCGCCCGCGGGCGGACTTCCCTGGTTGTGGCGCACCGCCTGGATCAGGCTGTGGTGGCTGACCGGATCATCGTGATGGAGGACGGTGAGATTGTAGAAGATGGCACCCATGATGAGCTGGTGGCCCAGGGGGGACGCTATGCCGTGCTGTTTCAGCGATGGGAGGCAGGATCTGATTCACAGCCTTAAGT
>NZ_CALZFS010000183.1 GCF_945649885.1 uncultured Corynebacterium sp.
AATCCATCTGATCCAGAGAACACTCCGGGTCAGAAGGAGGTCCCATATGGGTGCAACCACGGTGGCAAACCTCTGCAGCAGTCGCCAGATCATCGAAAACACCCACGACCGTATCGGCATCGACGTGTGCGAGACCGAAGGAACGGATACCCGGTGTATCGATGATCCACCCATCCTTGATCGGCAACGCCACTGACTGGGTAGAGGTGTGCCGTCCCTTGCCCACACCGGACACAGATCCGGTTTCACGATCAGCATCTGGCACCAGGCGGTTGACCAACGTTGACTTACCCACACCGGAATGACCGATCAGGGCAGTGATGTGGCCTTCGACAACATTAAGAACCGGATCGAGTGGATCATCGACACCACACACGACCACAGGTACCTCAAGGGCCTCGAACTCCGCAGCGAATTCGCTGGGATCCGCCAGATCTGATTTGGTCAGGCACAGAATCGGCTGGAGCTTGCCAACGAACGCGGCGATTAATGCACGTTCGACAAAACCCGCACGTGGCGGGGGATCGGCCACAGCAGAAACGATCAACAACTGATCGGCATTCGCCACGACAATCCGCTCATAGGAATCAGTGTCATCGGCAGTTCTCCGCAGCACGCTGGTGCGCTCTTCCAAACGTACAATTCTTGCCAAGGTGCCAGGTTTACCGGAGGTGTCTCCGACGATGCTTACGCGATCACCGACCTCAATGGCGGTGCGGCCGAGTTCACGGGCACGCATGGTCACGATGGCGTCAGTACGTCCATCAATCACCACACCCCAGCGACCACGATCCTTGGTCACGACCATCCCGATCAGTGCATCGTCGTGTGAGGGACGGTCTTTGGTGCGTGGACGGGTTCCTCTGCTTGGACGAACCCTCACATCAGATTCGTCCCAATGGCGATTAGCCAACCATTTCCTCCCAAAGGTTCTCAAAACCCGGGAAGGTCTTTGAGGTGGTCTGAATATCTTCTACCTGTAAGTTCTCTACAACCAGGCCGATGATGGCTCCAGCGGTGGCCATGCGGTGGTCGGCATAGGAATGCCAGACGCCACCGGTGAGCTTGGCTGGTTCAATGTGGAGACCATCAGATAATTCGGTGCACTTTCCGCCGATGCGGTTGATCTCAGTGGTGAGAGCTTCCAGGCGGTTGGTCTCATGTCCACGCAGGTGGGCGATGCCGGTGAGACTGGATTCCGTGGTCGCCAGGGCTGCCAGGGCTGCGACGGTGGGGGAGAGCTCGCCGATATCCGACATGTCGATGTGGATACCCCTGAGTTCCTCCGGTCCGGTCACCTCCAGGTCATAGGTGGCACCGTTGGCGATGAGCTCTACGGCACAACCCATGCTTTCCAGGATGGGACGGATGGTATCGCCGGGTTGGGTGGTGCTGAGTGGCCAGTCCTTGACTGTGACAGTTCCACGTGTGGCGGCAGCGGCAGCGAGGAAGGGGGTGGCGTTGGAAAGATCAGGTTCGATCCTCCAAGTCCTACCGAGGATCTCACCTGGGTGGACAACCCACTGGTTTGTGCTGACATCAACCTTGATGCCAGCCTGCTGCAGCATCGCCACGGTCATTTCGATGTGGGGCATACTTGGCAGGCGATCTCCGGTGTGCTTAACGGTCACGCCATTTTTGAAGCGTGGTGCGGAAAGCAGGAGACCGGAGACGAACTGGGAAGAACCCGAGGCATCGATCTCTACGACGCCACCTTCCGGGACACCATCAGAGGCGACGGTGAAGGGAAGTGTGTCATTGTCGACCTGGACGCCGAGGGTACGGATGGCATCGAGAATCCCGGACATAGGGCGGACGCGCGCCTGTTCATCGCCATCGAAGTGGACTGGGCCGTTGGCAAAGGCAGCAACAGCCGGCACAAAGCGCATGACGGTTCCAGCCAACCCACATTCCACTGAACCAGAGGTCAGTTCTGCAGGTGGTTCAACGCGGTAACGGTCTGGTGCCTCCTCGATGATTGTGACACCCAGACTGCGCAGTGCATCGGCCATGAGGTCGGTGTCACGACTGCGGAGGACTCCCTGAATTGTGGAGGGGCCTGATGCTAATGCAGCCAGAATGAGGGCACGGTTGGTGATGGATTTGGAACCAGGGATGACCTGGTTGCAAACGATGGGGCCGCTAGCACGCGGAGCATCCCAGACGGGCAAAGAAGAAGACATATCGGTCACAGAGTCCATAATAGGTGAGTATGTGCGGAAGATTTGTTTTGTTTACCACCGGTGATTCCCTGACCGAAGCTGCTGCCCGGGCCGTGGGGAGGCCGGTGATGGCCCCACAGGGTACTCCGGGGCCCAGATATAACCTTGCTCCGACGCAGGTTGTGCCGATCGTGCGAATGGGGCAGGAGGCACTGCTTGAGCCTGCCCGCTGGGGCCTCCTCCCGTATTGGAAGAAGGATGATTCGGGCCCACCCCTGTTCAATGCGCGGGCTGAAACAGTGGCGGAGAAACCATCCTTCCGTGATGCTTTTAAACACCAGCGTTGTCTGATCCCCATGGATGGCTACTACGAATGGCATGAGAAGAAACCACATTATGTGTCCTTAGATGGTGAAATCATGTGGGCTGCTGGCTTGTGGGCAACAGGGGTGAACCGGTTATCAGCAACCATGGTCACAACAGATTCGGTGGAGCCGATCGACTGGTTGCATAATCGTCTGCCCAGATTCTTGATGGACGATGAGATTGCACCCTGGCTCACAGGGACTGAAGATCAGGCCAGGCAGTTGCTACAACCGATATCAACCGACTGGGTGGAACGCCTGGAGGTCCGAGAGGTTTCCAAGGACGTGGGTAACGTCCGTAATGACCATGCAGGCCTTCTGGATTAGGCGGCGACCTTCCGATCCATGTAGTCACCGAACTTGGTTCCCCAGGTTTGATTGGATCTGGACAGGGGCCCATCGGGAACCGAGCGGAAGGGGAGGCCGTCTATGACAAAGAGGACATCACCATCAGGGAGGGGCACTGCGTCGAGTCGCCCATCGGTTTTCATATTGTGGTGGAAGACACAAAGACACTGAAGATTCCATGGAGTGGTGGGCCCGCCCCGGTCGAAGGGGATGATGTGATCGATTTGGCAGTTGACAGCCTTCACCGTGCAGCCTGGAACCCGGCACTCGCTGTCCCGGCCGCGGACAAACGCCTTCATCTCGTAGGTGGGGCTGTAACTGCTTGTCTCTGCACAGGCGATGCCATCCATATCGCAGTGCATGGTGACTTTTGTCTTCCAATAATCGATCTGTTGTGGAGTCAACCAACCCCCATTCTGCAGGTACTCCGGCTTGGTGGCGGAACCATAGGCATGCAGGGTGACCTCGGTAGTGATATTGCTCATGAGCAGTTCGCTCAATGCCTGTGATGGGAGTAGATCCTGAGTTTTAGCTACCTGTTTGATGGCCACATCGATGAGGGCTGCCTGGTCTTCCGGGATCCAGGCGCTCAGCCTGACACCCTTTCCACCTTTGGAGAAGGAGACTGTTGTGTGCTGTGATGCGGGCTCTTCTTCTGGTTCTGGTGGAAGAAGCTTATCCTTCAGTCGTCGTGACATCGC
>NZ_CALZFS010000184.1 GCF_945649885.1 uncultured Corynebacterium sp.
GGATCCAGATCAAAGATCATCACGTAGATGCGGTAGAGCATGTACACCGCAACCTTGGTGTGCAGACCGGAGAACAGGCCCATCACCGCAGCTGAGGTGCCGGGGTAGGTACGTGGCAGCCAGGTGTGGACGGGGAAGACACCGGCCTTCACCGCAATGGCTATGACGACGATGCCCATGGCGACAGCTGCGGTGCCATTGCCCTGGACAACGCCCTGAAGTGCTGCGATGTTCACGGAACCGGTGACACCGTAGAGGATGCCCACACCGACCAACAAGATGGTGGAGGCCGACAGGTTCACCAGGACGAAGATGCGTCCCGCAGCAAGACGGGACCAGGTGCCGGTCATGGCCATCAGACCATAGGAGGGCAGCAGCATGACCTCGATGAACACGAAGAAGTTGAACAGGTCAGCGGTGAGCAGGGCACCGTTGACACCGGTGATCAGCATGAGAGACAGTGCCGGGTAGAAACGCGCCCGGGTTTCACCCACGGTGGTGGCGAACCAGTTGGCGGCCACCGCCACGATGGAGGTGGTGATGATCATGATCGCGCTGAAGGAATCAGCGGCAAAGGGGATGGCCACGCCACCCACATAGAGACCCACACTGTGGGCGATGGTGCCGTGTTCTGCGGTGTGGGCGAAGAGCCACATGCCGGCGAAGATGCCGGCGAAGGGCACGGCGATGTGCAGGACATCGCGCAGCATCCTGCCCGGCAGGATCACCGCCAGGGCAGAGGCAGCAAGTGGTACTGCGACAAAAATCGGAAGGAGTAAATCGGGAGCCATTTAGTGTCGGTCCTCCTTCTGATTGTTGGTGGTGTTCTCAGACTGCGCACGGGTATCCCGGGCAACACCAGCGTCCTGGAGAGCCGCAGACTGGGCCTCACGTGAGGCCACTGGACTGTGGCCTGGTTTGATCACCGAGCGTGCCGCGGTGGTCAGTGGGGACTGATCATCATCCGGCTCGATGGCATGGGTGTCATCACTGCGTCCCAGTGCCGCCAGCGCCAACATGATGGTGGTGGTGGCCATCGCGATGACAATCGCGGTCAGGACGAAGGCCTGGGGCAGGGGATCGGCCGCCTCGGACATGGCGGTGCGGTCCGGGAAGGCCTCGCCGCGCCAGGCGGGAACACCGGCATACAAGATGGTGATATTGGCTGCGTGGCCGATCAGGGACATGCCGAAGACAATGCGCACCATGCCACGCTGTTGGATGAGGTAGACGCCGCCGCCGAAGAGGACGGCGATGGTCAGTGCGAGGATCATCGCTGGTTCTCCTTATCTTCAGGGACAGTGTTTCCAGTGATCCCAGTGTTTCCAGTGCTTCCAGCTGTCTTGGCCATGACGGTCTCCACATCGGCGGTGGCCGGGTTGAGGGGATCTGGCCAGTCGCTGTCATCATCTGGTTCAGAGGCCACCGGTGGGGTGGGTGGCAGTGGGCCGGCCTTGCGGGCAAAGTCCAGGTCCTCCAGTGGGGAACCGGGACGCAGATAACCACCCAGGGCATTGATGGCCATGGAGACCATGCCCAGCACCGCCAGATAGACACCGAGATCGAAGATCATGGAGGTGGTCCAGTGCTGGCCGGCGAACTCGAAGTGGATGGCGTAGAGGAAGGATCCGCCAGCCAAGCCGATCACGCCGGAGAACACCGCCATGAGGATGCCGATGCCGGTGAGCAGGAAAGGCACGTTGTCTCCGAAGATCTTGCCGTCCTTACCCTTGGACAGGTAGAGGAACATCAGCGCACCTCCGGCGATCAGGGCTGCGATGAAGCCGCCGCCAGGATCATTGTGGCCACGCATGAACACCAGGAAGCTCAAGATTCCCAGGATCGGAACCAGGAAGCGAACCAGCTGGCGCAGTGGGATGGAGTTCAGCTGTGACTGACCGAAGGGGCGTGGGTGGGTGCCACGCTGGAATGGATGGCGTGGCATGGAAGCCACCACGGCACCGATGACCACGGCGGCCATACCCAGGACGGAAAGTTCGCCCAGGGTATCCAAGGCTCGGAATTCCACCAGGATGGTGTTGACCACATTGGTGCCTGCGGTGATCTCCGGACCGTTTTCCAGGTACCAGATGGCCAGTTCGGAGCGGTCGTGGCGGCCGAGCAGGCCCCAGGCGGCCAGGAATGCGGCACCACCGGCCAGCACTGCGATGATGATGGCGCGGAGCTGGTTGGGGGCCTTCTTGAACATGGTGGGCTGGTAGCGCAGGACCATCATGATCACCACAACAACCAGGCCTTCCACCAGGAACTGGGTCAGGGCCACATCCGGTGCACCCAGCAGCAGCATCTGGAGGGAGACACCCACACCAACGGTGCCGATGAACACCGCGGAGCTCAAACGGTTGCGGTTGGTGGCAAGACCAATCACCGACAGGGTGATGATGGTCAGTGGGATCAGGTCCATCCAGTGATCAATGCCCTCGGCCTTCGGTGCGAGCACCACGGCAGGGGAGAGCGTGCCCACGATGGCCAGCAGGACCAGCAGGAGGATGAGGTTGACCAGGTGGGTACGCGGGTTGTGGCTGTCAGCCATCTTGGCAAAGACACGTCCCATGCGGGTGAGCCCATGATGCAGCATGGCCAGGGTGTCATTGCCGGTGGCAATGGGTACGCGGCGGCTTTCAATGCCGGGCCAGACCTTCTTGCGTAGTACTGCCAGCAGCACACCGGCGGCCAGCACGAGCAGACTGATCAGCAGTGGGATGTTGACACCATGCCAGAGGGCTAAGTGGAAGCCGGGGGCGGCACCACTGATGGCGGCAACTGCGGCGTTGATGGGAGCGTCGAAAAGCCCGAGTACAAACACCAGCGGCAGGGAAGCAAGCCCAGGAAGTGCAGCGGGTAGCCAGAGAGACACCGGTGCTTCCTTGACATGGGACATATCGCGCTTGCCGTCGACGAAGGCGCCGAGTACGAGCTTGGCGGAATAGGTGAAGGTCAATACTGCGCCGATACCTGCGGCGATGAGCAGGATGATTACACCGAGGTTGCCGATGGGGGCATCCATGAAGGCGGTGAGCATGCCCTCCTTGGACACAAAGCCCAATAGGGGTGGAACCGCAGCCATGGACAGCGCACCCACCAGCACGGAGATGAAGGTGAAGGGCATCTGTTTGACCAGGTTGCCCAGGCGGCGGGTATCGCGTGATCCGGTCTGGTGATCAATCACGCCGATGAGCATGAACAGCGAGGACTTGAACAGGGCATGGCTGAAGGTGTGCACCAATGCCGCTGCCAGGGCAAAGGGAGTGCCCACGCCGATGGTGGCCACAATCCAACCCAGGTGGGAGACGGTGGAATAGGCGGTGAGCTTTTTCAGGTCTGTCTTCTGGATGGCAAAGTACGCCGACATCAGGGCCGTGCCCATGCCGACGATGATCAGCAACCAGTTCCAGGCGGCCACATCATGGAAGACCGCGGA
>NZ_CALZFS010000185.1 GCF_945649885.1 uncultured Corynebacterium sp.
TCCAGTGCGTCCGGGTGTGTGGACAGGTAGTGCAGGGTGGTGAAACCACCAAAGGACTGCCCCAACAGGTTCCAGGTATCTGCGTTGAGGTGGGCTCTGATGGCTTCACAGTCACGGACGATGCCATCAGCACGCAGGTGGCTGAGGTATTCCGCTACTTCCTGCGCGCTGTGGTGCTCCAGAATCTCATTGCCCACCGGCGAGGACAGCCCCGTGCCACGCTGATCAAGCAGAACCACCCGGTAGTGCTCAAGCGCCACGCCCAGCCAACTGGGATTTAAGGGCACCAGGCTGGGGCGTGGTGCTTCATTACCCGGACCACCCTGCAGGAAGACCAGATAAGGCAGATTCTCACCACCCTTTTTGGTGGCGATGCGGGCGAAGATATCAATGGTTCGCTCATCTGCGGCATCCGTGGTCAGCGGGACGGTGAGGGTGAGTGCGTCCAAACGTAACTCGCCCAGGTGCGTGGTGGTCACTGAAGTCATAGAACCCAGGTTACGCGTGGGAACGGTGCCCTATTGCACGCTGGGCTCAGCCTGGGGCACTGACGCCTCATTGATCTCCTTGGCCACCCGGTGTGCCTTCACCTGGGCTGCGATTAGATTCAGTTCTGCAACAGATATCCGCAGGACGGTATCAGCATGAGAGTCTTGAACACGCTGGCTTCAGTCAGCGCATGGCCGATCCAGAACACCCCGAACAACACCAGTGTCACCAGGCCGATCACGATGGTTGCTCCAAGCAACGGCTCGACAGCTCTGTGGCTTTGTTCCCAGGCTTCCTGGGAGGACCTGGTCGCCCTGGTACTCCACCCCCCATGCTTTAAGGTTGTCCATGTGCATTTCTTTGATCACCAGTCGTCTCAACACATGCTGAGCAGCTAATCATGCCGGAGTTGTAGTCTCCACCGCATTGACCGGAAGACTTTTACACAGCGGCGCAAGTGATCAGCACACAGCTGGGGCTAGGCATAGCCCCAGCAGATGCGCGGACCTGAATAAAAATTTCTCCGTTGCCCTATAACAACAGAAACAGCACCTGACAGGCCAGGATCTTGCCGATCATGGAGGTCGGATACACCGTGGCATAACTCCTGTTGGCCAGGTCCGTGCCGGTCTGATCATTGAGATAGGAGATGATCGCCGGGTTGGTGGTGGCACCTGCAGCCAGTCCCATGGCTTCATCCCAGCGCAGCTTCAACACCTTCATGCCGATGATTGCGCACAACAATGCCGAGGTCACCGTAATGAGGAAACCAGCACCGATATAGACCAGGGACTGCGGATCAGTCAGCGCTTCACGGAAACCCGCACCAGCTGAGGTCCCCACCCCTGCCAGAAACAACGCCAGGCCCAAGGTAGAGATCGTCCTATTGGCATGAAAGGGCAACTGCCAGGTGACCGGACCGGTACGGTTCAACGCCCCCAGGATCAAACCCACCACGATGGGGCCACCACCGAAACCCAGATACATGGTGGTGTCCCCCGGCAGTGGGATCGGGACGGCACCGAGCAACAACCCCAGCGACAATCCAATAGCAAAAGGCAGAAGGTTCACGTCGCCCAGGGACTTCTCCGAATCCCCCAGGTACTTGCGGACATCCCCCATCCGGCCCGGAGCCGCCACCACACGCACACGGTCGGAGTAGTTAATCACCGTGTCACCACGGGGAACAAATTCACTATCCCCCTGGCGGATACGGGCAATCATGAAACCATTGGCCACCGTATCCAGCTCCGCCACGGTCAGACCAGCAATATTCGGATTGGACACCGTGAAACGGGAATACACCAACTCTGTATCTTCAATCTTCGTGGCGCATTCCGACCCCAGTGCCGCGATCGCATCATCCACAGCACGCACAGAACCATTGATCACCAACTCCATCCCCGGCTCCAAAGGCAGAGACGGATCCGCCAGACGGTGTTCATGGAGATCCTCCACGATGCGGGTGGCAATGATCTTCTGACCACTCAAAGCAGGCAGATCACCAATCGTGCCCGCCACCCCCTCCCCGATGCGCACACCCTTCCACACCAAGGGTTCAGAGATCATCCCCTCTTTACGGGCATCCTCCCGGTGATTGACCTTGAGTAGTTTCGCCCCCACAGCAGCAACCAGGATGGAACCCAGAACCGCGCCCGGATAAGCCAGGGAGAAACCAATAACTGGTTGACCTGCCAGGTCAGGATCGCTGAGCTCCACCACCGCTGCCATACCCGGTGTGGAGGTGAGGGAGCCAGCAAACATACCGGCTCCCGCCCCGGTGCTTAAACCGAAGGTCTTCACCATGGCCCAGGCAAGCGCTGCCATGGATATCAACAGCAGGATCATGAAGATGGTGAGTTTCCATCCCTTGCTCTTAAACTCTCGGAAGAAGGCCGGTCCTGCAGAGATACCGATGACGTAGACAAACATGGCCAGGCCGAGTTGGAAAACAAAGGCCGGGATCTGGATCTCCGGGTTCAGGGTAGACAGGATCAGTGCCACAAAAAGCACTGCCGCAGCACCTAGCGAGATGCCGAGGAAGCGTATCTTTCCGATGGCCAGACCTACTGTCAGGATCACAGCCAGGGCGATCAGGGGGTTTGCGGCAAAGAAATCAAGCACAGCGTGGGACCATTCCTTTTCTCACAGGTGATTACTTCCTATGGTCCCGCAATACCAGACATAAAACAACAGATACAAAACTCTTTTTAGGCAATGGAACTAGCTGGAGGAGAAGGTTCCCGGCAGGGCCCCAGGAGTGATGATCAGCGCCCATCCAGTGGAAAACTCTGGGGAGATCCAGGCGGAAAACACCCCTGAAAAGTGGGCAAACCAGCAGGTAGTGATGATGCAATGGGATCGATGGGGGTAGTCGTGTCCGGTGTGTTATCTATGGTGATATTCAAACACCTGAACTAACTATTTGCTGTCACGCATCAAAGGGGGAAACACCATGACCACCGTGACCGCCCCACCTACAACCACCGCTTATTATTACACCGTCAACAACCCGGATGACCCGGATGCTGTTGACATGACCAAGGTACGTCAAGCTGAATTCCTGGTCATTGAACGGGCCATGCCAGAAGACGAGGACTTCTTCGATGTCGCTGCCACCCGGTTCGCCCTGTCAACCGGGGTATCTAAAACCAGGGCAGGTGATCTGTTTGTCGCTATCGAGCAGCTGCACAACCTGCCCAGACTCAATGAGTTGCAGCATGAGTTGTTTCACCTGGATCTTTATCGTGTGCTTGCCATCTTTGACGCCCTGGCAGGTCTCCGGCGTGAATACCTGCCCCTGGTGGATGAACACCTCACCGACTACCTCACCCCGCAGGCCCCGAACCAGGATCTCCCCTCAGCACAGAAGATCAAAAACAAGATCAAAGCCATCCGCCTCCTGGTCGAAGATGATGGTGGTCC
>NZ_CALZFS010000186.1 GCF_945649885.1 uncultured Corynebacterium sp.
GACACCAACAGCGTGCGTGGGGAAACCCTCGCTTGTGTTTAGGACACGCCGGTCTCACTCACCGGAATTTCGTAACAGGACCTAGTCCAGGGCTGTCGGACCCACGTGCTGTCCACCACCGTCAATATTGAGGACTGCACCTGTGACATAGCTGGAGGACTTGGAGGCGAGGAAGATCGCCAGGCCTTCAAGTTCCTGCATCTGGCCGGAACGCTTCACTGCGGACATCCTGGCGAATGCGCCGTCGAGAGCCTTGGCTGCAGGATTGTTCTTGCGGATATTGGTCTCGAAGAGTCCGGGTGCAATCGCATTGACGGTGATGCCACGGGTCGCCAGTTCCAGCGCGGCGTTGCGGACAATACCGATCACGCCGGTCTTGGAAGCGGCGTAGGCATAGCCGACCAGTGGATCTGCACGCACGCCAGCCAAGGACGCCGTGACGACGATCCGTCCCCGGCCTTCTGCGTTCATGTGACGGCTGGTGATGGACATGGTGTTCATCGCACCGGTGAGGTTGACGTCGATGACATCACGCCAGCGGTCACGGTCGTAGTTCTCCAGGTTTCCGGAGTCGTTGATCGGGCCGGGGCCGGCGGAGATTCCTGCATTGGCAAACACCACCTGGAAGGGATGTTCCGCTGCGTGGGCCGCAAGCTTGGAATCAAAGTCCTCATAATCGGTGATGTCGAGGGCGAGGGCGTGGGTGGTGATGCCGGCGTCGATAAGCGTCTTTTTGGCCGCCTCAAGCGGCTCGACATCGCGGTCAATGAGCGTGACCTCAGCACCCACGGTGCCCAGTGTCTGGGCGATGTGGAATCCGATGCCGCTGCCGCCACCGGTGACCAGTGCGTGGGTGCCGGTGAGGTCGAAGAGTTCAACGAGTTTATTGTTCATGAAAGCGGGAGGTCCTTTAGCGGATCGGGGTCAGTGGAGCGCCGAATTCAGCCCAGTCACGGTAATCATGGATAATCCAGAGCTTGGCGTCTTCTTCCTCGGTGATCTTGATCAGCTTCTTGATGCTCTTCACAGCCTGCTCCGGATCAGTGTCAGTCGGGGATGGGGCCAACAGCTCTACAGCCTCGCGCAGGTGGACAACATCAGCGGAGAGCATCACGTTCTGACCCGGGAGGCGCACCAGGATCGCCATCTGGCCAGGGGTGTGGCCCGGCAGGTGGAAGAGCTCGATGGAACCGTCGCCGAAGAGATCATGACGTTCCGCGTTGATCTCAAGCCAGTTGTAGTTCCTGATCTCTTCAGTCAGGAAATCATCTTCCATGATCAGGTGGGCGGAGTTGGGGGTTGGGTTCTTGCCGTAATCCAGCTCACCGGGTCCGATGATGAACTGTGCATTCGGGAACTGGAAGAGGCCGCCGGCGTGGTCGGTGTGCAGGTGGGAGACGATCACATGGGTGACATCTTCTGGGGTGTAGCCGAGCTTGCGCAGCTGTGGCTCGATGGCCTCCTCCGGCTTGGACTCAATCATGCTGGTTTCCGGGCGGTCGCCGAACAGCAGTGCCGGATCCTCACAGACACAGGGGTGGAAACCGGTGTCCACCATGATCAGGCCCTTGTCATGCTCAATCAGGAAGGCCGGCAACGGAATCTCAATGGGGCCGTCAAGACCCACAACCATGTGTTCAGCCTGCATAGTCATGTTGGGGGAGTCGAAACCATAGAGAGTGTTGGCGGTCTTCTGGGTTACGCCGGCAGGGGTTTCGGTGTGTGCGGTGGTAGAGGTCATGGGATTACTCCTGAATCAGGGGGAAGTGTGAGGGGGGTTTCAAGCGATGGCGGAGATGGCGTGCTTGAGGTGGCTGCGCAGATCGAAATCATCAGCCAGTGCATCTGTGAGATGTAGGGGGATGCGTTCGTTGAACATGCGACGGACAATCGTCTGATCTGCCGGCTGGTTCACTGACTCAACGCCGATGAGTTCACCGTGGCGGAAGGCCAGGACGGAGAACTTCTTCTTCGCAGGATCGCCGAGGACCTTGATCTCATCATCGGAGTGGATGATGCCGGTCATCTGCAGGCGGTAGCGCCCCTGGGTGGACCAGAACCATGGGGTGACGGTGTAGGGTTCGTCAGCCCCGAGGATCTGATTGGCCACATGCTTTGCCTGGTCCATGGCATTCTGCACGGACTCCAGGCGCAGGTTCTTCCCCGCGACGGGGAAGGAGGCGCAATCGCCGAGTGCGAAGATATTGGGGTCGGAGGTGCGCAGCTGCGTATCGACGACGATGCCGTTGTCTGTGCTGAGTTCTGCCTCTTCGGCGATCTCCACATTCGGCTGCACACCGATGCCCACGACGAACAGATCCGCCTCATAGCGTTCGCCGGTGGTGGAAATGACTGCGGTGGCTTGACCGGACTCAGCCTCTTCAATGAAGGACAGACCCTCGCCGAAACGCATGGTGATGCCGTGCTCGGCATAACGCTCGGAGAACCACTGACTGGTGTACGGGCTCAGTGCACGGCTCATGGGGCGGTCAGCGAATTCGAGGACGATCACCTCGCAGTCGTGCTTGAGCGCTGCGACGGCGAATTCCATTCCAATGAAGCCTGCTCCGACAACCACCACACGTGCGGCCTTGCCGATTTCCGATTTCAGGGTGACAGCATCCTGCAGGGTCTTCAGGGTGTAGACACCCCGGGCCTCAGCTCCGGCGCACTGAAGTGGGCGCGGGCGTGCACCGGTGGCCAAGACCAGATCCTCATAGGGGAAGGTTCCGGCTGTGGTGTGAACACTTGATGCCTTAGGGTCAATGGAGGTGACTGTGGTTCCACGCAGCAAGGTGATGTTGTTATCCAGGTAGAAGTCCTCATCCCGGATGGGAAGGGGAGCCGCGTCGAAGTCGACCTTCATATAGTCCTTCGACAGCGGTGGTCGCTGGTAGGGCAGCTCCGGGCAGGAGTCAATGATGGTGATGGGCTGCTGGTAGCCCCCCGAGCGCAGGCTTTCTGCAACCTGTACTCCGCCATGTCCGCCGCCGATGATTACGGTGCTCATTGATCAATTCCTTTCCTTTGTGGACAGTGGTGCCTTAAACGCAATCTGTCGACACTTTATACTGAAGTCAATGATGTGTCATGGGGCACATAATGTCAAGGTCTGTGATGTTGATTGCCCTTTCGGTGGAGTTTTGGCGGGTAGGTGGGTATTTTTCAGTGTGGGAGTGGGGTGTTTTCGGGGGTGGACACCTGTCCATGTGTGTACAGGGAAGGGGGGATGTTCGGAGTTATGAACGTTTGAAAAGCTGCAGGATGTGCGGAATCGCAGAGGCGGCAAACAGAATCAGGATCATCCTGATCAACTGGATCGTCACCACCGCCGGGCTGGTTCCGGTCTCACTCGAGATGGCTAGCACCGTGTCCATGGCTCCC
>NZ_CALZFS010000187.1 GCF_945649885.1 uncultured Corynebacterium sp.
ACCGCGCAGGGAGGTGGTCAGCGTGGGAATGCCCACTGCTGCATTACCACTGTCGGCGATGAGGATGACATCCGCCTTGAACAGTTCCGGCTTCTCCTTGATCAGGTCGGACAGTGCGCCGCCGCCCATCTCCTCAGAGCCTTCAACCACGAAGGTCAGATTGAGGTCGGTGTTGCCCATTGCCTCCACGGCCCGCAGGGCTGCCAGATGCATGACCAGGTTTCCCTTGCAGTCGGCAGAGCCACGTCCGTACCAACGCACACCGTGCTCGCCCTTGCGTTCGGTGAGCGTGAAGGGGTCGGAGGACCACAGATCCAGGGGGCCTGCCGGGACGACATCGAAGTGACTGTAGAGCAGCACGGTCGGTGCGCCCTCAGCGCCCTCTCGAGTGCCGAGGAAGTTGGTGGTGCCGTCTTCTGCCGGATGTTCGCTGACCTTGAACCCCGCATTCTTGATTGCTTCACGGGTCCAGTTGGTTGCGGCTTCGTAGTCCTCCACCAGTTTTGGGTCACTGTGGACGGAGTTGAAAGAGACGATTTCCTTGAGCTGCGTGAAGATCTGTTCACGCTGCGCTTCAATATTCTGCTTGATTTCCTGCACGTTGTTGAGTGGGCTCATGGTTATCCACCTTATATATCAGGAGAGGTGGGGCGATAAGTGTCTCCATAAGCTGAAAGTTCCTGTGTGTGCGCGAAATAGATTCGCGGGACAGAAATTTCCTGTTCAGGCTGTATTCGGGCTTCATTCCTGGCTGTGTTCCGAGGAAGTGTTCGAAAAAGTTCTACCTTTGTGCGATCAGAGGGAGAACGTGTCCACCCCGTGAGTAAAGTGGAGACCATATATTTGAAAAGACAAGAGATTTCCCGAGAAGACGGACTGTCTCGGAATTCTCTGAAATTCTAGAGTTCCGATCTATTTTTCGAATGCGGAGTAGCTGATGTCACAAGGATTTACCCAACCACCCGGAGGAGCGTTCGGTTCCTCTTCTGGAGGATTCTCCGGTGGGCAGTCAGGTTTCGGTGGCGGATCCCAGAGTGGTGGTTTTGATGGTCAGTCTGGTGGTTTCGGCGGTGGCTCTGGCGGATTCAACCAGGGGCTGACCTCTCCCTCCTTCACTCCTGCTCCGGCAGGATCCTCCGAGAAGTCCGGAGGAGGAAAGCCCGGCAGGAGGAGTTCCGGTGGCGGCGGACGCCTGCAGTCTGCACCCGTGCAGTTTCTTCTTCCGGGCTTGATATTGGCAGTCGCCAGTATCGGACTCAATGCGTGGATCACTTTCGGAGCAGCCGTGGCAACCGATGGAAGTTTTTTCATCACCGCGGGAATATCCTGGGCGTTGGCGGGAATTGCGGGTGTTGTCTCTGTCGGTTGGTACCTGGCAAAGCTGAATGAACGGAAGGCTGAAGGCTTCTATACAGACATTCCCTGGAAGAAGATGATCTTATATGTCACCGTCATCCTCTTGATCGGGGCAGTTGTCTGGTCAGCTTTCGATATCGCTCTGTGGGCAGGAAAGCGGTCATGGTGAAAAATATTTCCAGCGACAGGACTCGAATGAAGAAACGTTTTTCTGCAGCTGCTGCCGCACTTTTCCTGGGTGCGGTCCTCGGTTTCCCCGCAACAGTGCTTTCCCAGGAGCCGGCACCCGGGGCTGAAGGTGCTTCCGGATCACTCAACAATGTTGGTGCCTGTATCGCGGAAAAAGGTGCGCTTGATGTCATCATCATGATTGATGAAACGGAATCCCTCATCCATGAGGCACGTGACGGTGTGGTCAGCCCGGATAAACCGGGCGCTGACGCACAACATCACCGTGTACCTGCAGCACAGAGTTTCGTCGATGAGCTCCTGGCAAAGCAGGAGGATGGGGAGCTGGAGACCCGCATCCGGGTCTCTGGTTTTGGGCAGACTTACAAGTCTGGTGTCACCGACGCTGAGAATTATGGCGGGTGGACGGAATTGACTGATGCTTCTGTCGATGGTGTCCGGGAGGAGATTTCCCACTTTGCTGAACGAACGCAGGAGCAGTACACCAACTATGCAGCCGCCGTTGAAGGCGCCTACCAGGATTTTCCACGGTCAGGTTCCGAGGACGCCTGTCGCATGCTGGTGACCTTCACTGATGGTGCACTGACTGCACAGGAGGGCGCGCAGCAAGCCGAAGAGGCACTGTGTGTCCCCGGTGGGGCCACTGACCGTCTCCGGAGTGCAGGTATCGCCCACATCGGTATCGGTTTGTCCGCGCCGACCAACCCTTCCAATTTCTCCCTGTTGCGGGGGATTACCGCAGGTGGGGGAAACTGCGGTGCGGAGCCACCAAATGGTGCCTTTTTCCCAGCTGACAATGTCGGTGGGCTCTTCGCGGCGTTCCGTGAAGCACTGGCCATCGGTGGTGAGGCAACCGGGGAGACCCGCGCGGGGGATCCCTTCAGCTTCACTCTGGACAATTCCGTGAATTCTGTACGTTTCACGGCGATCGCCAAGGATGACCTCGGGGAGAATGCACACCTGGTTCTCACCGCACCCAATGGTGAAACCGTGGAGCTCAAGGATTCCGGTGAGGCATCAGTGAACGCGACTGAGGTGAGCTGGTCAGCTGAGAACTCTCCGGTGCAGATGGCTGATGGGACCCTGACTCTGCAGGAAGCCGGGGATTGGAAGGGCATCTGGCAGATCCAGTTCCAGGGCTTTGACCCTGCTGCCGCAGATGGTCGGGTCTTCAATTCCGTGGAGATCCAACCGGATCTCCAGCTGGTGTTCAGTGGTGGCGATGCTGCGGACGGAGCTTTGAACCTGCGTGATGAGCAGCTGTTGAACATGCAGCTGGTCGGCCGTGACGGTGAGCCACGTGTCCTGGAAGGTGATGCCCGCGTGGATCTGGGTTTCACCCGTGCTGACACCGGGGAGTTCCTGAGCATCGCTGAAGGCCTGGATATTTCCAACGGTCAGTTCGAGACCCCGCTGGGCATGATCGCCCCGTTGCCAGCCATTGGTTCCATTGAAGCCCGCACCACCGTCACCACCGCAGGGGTCGACGGGAACCCCGGAACCACGTTGAGCCCGATCCTCAACACAATCCGCATCACCGTCACTCAGCGTGACATGCCACAGTTGCCGGCTTCTGTCCGCTTCAGCGCAGATGAAGAAGTGGTTTCGGTGGATATTCCCATCACCGGTCCTGGCAAGGTGTGGGTGAATCCGGAGACCCAACTCAACGGAACCCTCCCTGAGGGTGTGGAGGGCGTCAGCGCATCCAGTTCCTTCAACAGTCCGGATAACGCACTGGTACTCGGCCTGGATGAACAGGGCACCCTCCCCGTG
>NZ_CALZFS010000188.1 GCF_945649885.1 uncultured Corynebacterium sp.
CCAGCCACAGTTGCACCAGCAGGGCAGCCACCACGCTGAATGCAGCTACCACGCCGGTCCACTGGATAATCGGCAGGGCTGCTTGATGGCCTGCCACCCAGGCTGCATCTGAGGCCAGGGTTTTCTTCGTACGGATCCCGGCTCCACCATGGCGACCAATAGACCCGGATGCTGCAGCCCGAGTGATCGCAATGCATACCACGGGCACAAGCACCACACCGAAAAGTGGTGGGGCTACAGCAATCATGATTCTTGGGTTGCCCTCAGCAGGTAGCTGCCGTATCCAGATTTCTTCAGCTCTTCACCCAACCGGGTTACTTCAGCAGCGGTGATGAACCCTTCACGGAAGGCAGCTACCTCAGGCGAACCAATGATATTGCCGGTACGCTTCTGCAGCACCTCCACATAAGAAGATGCCTCTGACATGGAATCAATCGTGCCGGTATCCAGCCAGACATCACCACGGTCCAGGCGCTGCACGGTCAATGCACCGGAGTTGAGATAGGCCTCGTTCACGGAGGTGATCTCCAACTCGCCGCGTTCTGATGGTTTGATCGATTTGGCGATCTCCACCACGCGGTTGTCGTAGAAGTACAGACCCACCACCGCGAAATTAGACTTCGGCACTTCTGGTTTCTCCTCGATGGACACCGCACGGTTATCAGCATCAAACTCCACCACACCATAACGCTCCGGGTCGGAGACCTCATAGGCGAAGACGATGCCACCGTCTGGATCAGCACAGGCCTTCAGAGCACGGCCCAGTTGGGCGCCGTCGAAGATGTTATCGCCAAGCACCAGAGCCACATCGTCATCGCCAATGAAGTCCTCACCGATGATGAATGCCTGTGCCAGACCATCCGGGGATGGCTGCACCGCATAGGTCAGTTCGATGCCCCAGGCGGAGCCATCACCCAGGAGGCGTTCGAAGGAATCGCGGTCCTCCGGGGTGGTGATGATGAGGATCTCGCGGATACCGGCCTGGATCAGCGTGGTCAGGGGATAGTAGATCATCGGTTTGTCATAGATCGGCATTAACTGCTTGGAGATGCCCTTGGTGATTGGATACAGCCGCGTGCCGGATCCACCGGCCAAAATGATGCCCTTCATTTACAGCTCCTCAAGGTAATCGCTTAGACGTGAGCGCCAATCCGGTGCCTCAAACCCGGTGGCGGCCAGCTTGGATAGATCCAGCACCGAGTTCAGTGGCCGCGGTGCGGCCTCAGGCTTATCAGCGAAGTACTCCGCCGTGGACACACCGGTCACCTGTGACGCATCCCGGAAGACCTCCCGGGCAATATCTGCCCAGGACGCTGGCTCACCGGAGTTGCTGAGGTTATAGGTGCCATATTCAGCACCCGATTCCAGCAGGTGCTTGATGCCAGCAGCGATATCCTGGGTGAAGCTCAAACGCCCGATCTGATCATCCACCACCGAGGGGGCGATACCACGCTGATCAAGTGAGGCCATGGTTTTCACGAAGTTATTTCCATCACCAATGACCCAGCTGGTGCGCACCACATAATGCCGTGGCGCAGTGGACGCGGCGATGTCACCAGCGGCCTTGGACTGGCCATATACACCCAGGGGTGAGAAAGGAGCCTGCTCGTCATAGGACTGGGCAGCACCGTCGAAGACGTAGTCAGAGGACACATGCACCAGGGTGAGGTTGTTTTCCCGGGCTATCGTGGCGAGGTTTCCCACCGCGGTGGCGTTGACGGCCCAGGCTGTTGCGCGCTCAGTTTCGGCTGTATCCACGCCCGTGTAGGCGGCGGCGTTGATGATGGCGGAGTACTGCTTCCACGGGCGTGCCGTGGTCAGATCAGCGGTGATGTCCAGGTCCTGCCGGCTCACGAACTCAGCATCCGGGAACACCGCGCGCAGCGCGGTGCCTAATTGACCGGCGGCACCGGTCACCAGAACCTTGCGGGAGGGCAGCGGGGAAGCGTCGGCAAGCACCGGGTGGTTCTTGTCCTTGTCAGAAATCTCGGTGATCGGCAGGGGCCAGTCGATCATGTCGAGGTTGACATTGGAGTAGGTGGCGTTGGGGGACCAGTGATCATTGACCAGGTAGGTATAGAGCGTGTTGTTTTCCAGCGCCTGGAAACCATTGGCCACCCCGCGCGGGACGTACACGCCGACATCAGGGGTGATCGTGGTGGTGACCACCGCACCAAAAGTGGGGGAGCCTTCGCGGAGATCGCACCACGCACCGAACACGGCGCCGGTGCCCACGGAGACGAACTTATCCCAGGGCTCGGCGTGCAGACCACGGGTGGTGCCAGCGCGCGCGTTGAAGCTCATGTTGTTTTGCACGGGACCGAAATCCGGCAGACCCATGCTGGTCATCTTGTTGCGTTGCCAGTTTTCCTTGAACCAGCCGCGGTTATCGCCGTGGACGGGGAAATCAAAGATGAATAGGCCGTCGATGTCGGTCTCACGCAGGGTGAGGTCTTTGTTGAATGAGGTCATGGTTTACTGGCCCTGCTTAGCGTAGGTGGCTTCCACATCATCCTTGGCGGGCTTCCACCAGTCCTGGTTTTGGGTGTACCACGCAATCGTCTGCTCCAGTCCTGCGCGCATGCCGGTGTCGGTGTCGGTGTACTTCGGCGCCCAGCCCAGCTCAGTGCGCAGCTTGGTGGAATCCATGGCATAACGCAGATCATGTCCCGGGCGGTCAGCCACATGCTCATAGGCATCAGCACCCAGACCCATGAGCTCACAGATCATGGAGATCACGGCCTTGTTGTTCACGTGGTCATTATCTGCGCCGATGATATAGGTTTCACCCAGCACGCCCTCCCGCAGGATCAGGTGCACAGCGTCATTGTGGTCATCCACGTGGATCCAGTCACGGACCTGCTCGCCCGTGCCGTAGAGCTTCGGGGTGAGCCCGGAGAGGATATTGGTGATCTGGCGTGGAATGAACTTCTCGATGTGCTGATACGGCCCATAGTTATTCGAGCAGTTGGAGATCGTCGCCTTGATACCGAAGGAGCGGATCCAGGCGTGGACCAGGTGATCAGAGCCGGCCTTGGTGGCGGAATAGGGCGAGGATGGCTTGTAGGCGGTGGTCTCGGTGAAACGGTTGGGATCATCCAGTTCCAGATCCCCGAAAACCTCATCGGTAGACACGTGGTGCAGGCGCTTATCGTGGCGGCGGATCGCCTCCAAGATGACAAAGGTGCCCACAATGTTGGTCTGTACAAAGGGGGAGGGATCATTCAAGGAGTTGTCATTGTGGGACTCGGC
>NZ_CALZFS010000189.1 GCF_945649885.1 uncultured Corynebacterium sp.
CAGCATGTAATGCACCCGGGACATCCGCCGCAGCAATACCCATGGCCGACAAAGCCAAGGGATCAATTGTATAAGCCACAGCACGGGTGGCGAGCTTCTGAGGAGGGAGAAACAACTGCGTGGCATCCAAGGTGGTGCCGTCAGCAAGCTTGGTCACAAACCCCGTCACCCGATCAGTCACCTCAACACTGACATTGGCCACCCACAAACCACCACCCGGATTAAACACCTCATCATCACCCGGCGCCGCAGTGATCCGAATATCAGTATCACTGCGAGCAAAAGTGGTGTACTCAGGGGTCTCTGGACGAGCCAACGCAAGCTGCTCATCCACATCCAACTCATCAATCACAAAAGACTCACCCTGATGCAGGTACACCGCGCCGGGATGAACCTGAGACATGGCACGTGCACTGTCGATGGTGCCGAGCAGACGCCCATCGCTGATATCCACGATGAGGAATTCTGAACCGGAGCCACCACGCAGATTCACCAGATGGTGTGCGGTGTCCGGGTTGAGTTCAGCAACCTCATCGGTGGCTTTATGTGCGGCGAACCACCCGCGGGGACGCTTGCGCAACAGCCCATCCGCTGTCAGTTCCTCCACGACGTTCTCTGCGCCGAAGGCAGCGACCTCCGCGGGTGTGAGAGGTTTCTCTACTGCCGCGCAATAGACATGACCACGCAGCACATGGGGATTGGTGGGATCGAAGACGGCTGCTTCCACAGGTTTTTTCAGCAGGGCTTCTGGATGGTGCACAAGATAGGTGTCCATCGGCTCATCGCGGGCCACCAGAATGACAAGGGAACCCTGGCCGCGGCGGCCAGCACGCCCTGCCTGCTGCCAGAAGGACGCAATCGTGCCGGGGAAACCAGCAGTGATCACAGCGTCCAGGCCACCGACATCAATGCCCAGTTCGAGCGCATTGGTGGTGGCCACACCCACCAGCTCGCCGCTGTCAAGCATTCTCTCCAGCTTGCGGCGATCCTCAGCAAGATAACCAGCGCGGTAAGAGGCCACCCGTTGGCCAAAATCAGGTCGACCCAGCAGCGATAACTCCTCCTGGGTGCGTAGCGCGACGATCTCTGCCTGGCGGCGTGACCGCACAAAGGTCAAGGTCCGGGCACCTTCGGCGATCAACGTGCCCATCAATGCTGCAGACTCTGTACTGGCAGCCCGCCTGACAGGGGCACCATGTTCACCCTCGGCACCCGCGATGAAACCGGGCTCCCACAACATCACGGTGCGTTCACCTGTGGGTGCGCCGTCCTCGGTCACGGACTCCACCGGTGCGCCGATCAGGCGGGAGGCATGAATGGCGGGGTCCGTGCTGGTGGCAGAAGCAAGAATTACCGTGGGATGGGATCCATAATGCGCCGCCATGCGCAGTAGTCGACGCAGCACCAGGGAGATGTTCGCCCCGAACACACCCCGGTAGGCATGACATTCATCCACCACGATGAACTTCAAATGCCGTAACACACGAGCCCACCGCTCATGATTGCCCAGCAGGGAGGCATGAACCATATCCGGATTGCTGAAAACAAAACGCGAGAGGTCACGGATCCCGGAGCGGGCTTCGGTGGGGGTGTCACCGTCATAGGGGGCTGGGTGGATGCCAGCGGTGGCCAGCTCCGGAGTGGTGCGGATCAGCTCAGAGATGGCCGTCAACTGATCTGAACCCAGGGCCTTGGTCGGGGTCAGATACATCGCACATGCCGTGGTGTCAGTGCCAAGGGTGGTCAGGATGGGCAACTGATAGCCCAGGGACTTTCCTGAGGAGGTGCCACTGGCCACCACCACATGTCGGCCCTGCCACGCCAGCTCCGCGGTGGCCACCTGATGGGAGTAGAGCTTGTTCAGACCTCTGTCTTTCAGATTCTCCCGCAGACCTTGCGGAACCCACGCGGGCCACGGCGCATAGGTGGCCTTCTTGGCAGGCAGTGTGACCATGTGGGTCAGGGTTGATTCCGGGTATCGACGGGTGATGATTTCGGCCAGTTCACCACCAAAACTAGAGGGCTGCGGGGTGGGGGAACTGTGCTGGTCCATAGTTGGCTGGTTTTCGTTCTCAAAATCGGGGGTGATCAAGGTTTTGCCCCCTCTTGGGGCATTAATTAAAGGCGATTGACCTGCTGGAATGGAAGAAGATTTCCTTAAGACTATCGTTTGCGGATCAAACGTGAGAGACTTGTTGGCAGGTCGCAGTTTCAATGCGCAGTGTTTAAACGCTCGCAAGGATAGACGCGAGCGTTCAACATTTCAAACTGTTGACGTTCGAGCAACAACGGCCAGATATCACCGCTGCACCACACTTGTGTGGGGCTCGGGGGTGTCGAACCCGGTATTTTTCCAATCAGTAAAGGTAAGACATATGGCACAGGGCACTGTTAAGTGGTTCAACCCAGAGAAGGGCTTTGGCTTCATCGCTCCTTCCGACGGATCCGCTGACGTTTTCGTCCACTACTCCGAGATCACGGGTAACGGCTTCCGTACCCTCGAGGAGAACCAGCTTGTAGAGTTCGAGATCGGCGAAGGCGCTAAGGGCCTCCAGGCTCAGTCTGTTCGCGCAGTCTAGTCTTAAGCTGATAAGAAACCGGTAACCAATGGTTACCGGTTTTTTCGCATCTCAAGGGTGGAATGCGGATGGGGGCAGGGGGAAATAGCTGGTTTCAGGGGAGTTTCAGGGGGTGTTTTCCAAAAGCTTTAAAGGGTTGGGGAACAAAACAGGATGGTGTCTCCCAGTTCTCCACTGTGCGCTGCACTTTTGGCCGCTGCAGAGAGTACGCTCCGGGATGGTTTGAGAATGCTGTGAATAAGATTTGTGGTAGAAATTATCGAATCTTTGCAGGAGCCCCTATTAATACTGTGTACCGTGTAGGGAAATGAGGAACTTGATGATATTGATTAGCAACAGTGTGATGAAGTTCTGAGGTATTCCTCCACCTGGGGCCTGATCCCAGGTCTGGTGGAGGGGGATGTGGATCCTCGAGAGAGCCCCGTGCGGGGTGGGGGATTCAGAGAAAGTGGCCCCAATGTGGTTATGCTTTCCATGACTGAACACCGGGAGCATCTTGAATGAGCAAGATGTCAGCGGTTGGCAGAGATAACAGCAATATCAGTGCTTCATATAGGTAGGCACTGTGTTAATGAGAGGGATGCAGCCCCGTGGCAGAAGAACAGGGATC
>NZ_CALZFS010000190.1 GCF_945649885.1 uncultured Corynebacterium sp.
CACCGACTGTTCCGGATCACCCGCGACGACCGTCAGCTCCGCAGAGGGAATGAACCTGGCTATCAGTTCCGCCGACTTCGGATCCAGATGTTGGGCATCATCAACAAACACACCCCGGTAGGTGACCTGGGGATCAGCCACCGCCAGTGCGCCGGTCACCAACTCCGATGCCGAATAACTATGGGATCCGGCAAGCCACATGATCTGCTTATATTCACGCAGAAACTCGCCCGTGGCCACCCAGTTCGGTCGATTAAATTCCTGACCATAACCCACCAGGTCATCCGGGCTCACTCCACGTTCCACCGCACGTAGCAGGAAATCTCTCAATTGTCGGGCGAAACCCACCATCCGCAGACTCTCACGCTGCTCCGCCGGCCAACCACCCAGGTTGTCCTCCGCCTGACCGCGCAACTGCTCGCGGATCACAGCATCCTGCTCCGCACCGGTGATCAGGCGGACATCCTCATCGGAGGAATCACGGATGAGGGCAAAAGCCAGGGAGTGGATCGAACGCACCATCGGACCATCGGAAACATAATCCATCTCTGAGACAAGTTCCGAGATCTCCCGGCGTAACCGACTGGCAGATTCCTTGGAGGCAGCCAGAATCAGAATGGATGAGGGATCCCAGCCTTGGCGGATCCTTTCGATGACCGTATCGATGACTACAGAACTGACCCCAGATCCGGCGACACCGGTGACCCGCCAGGTGCCGACGCCCCCATCAATCAACTCATGGACAGGTCCGATCCAGGTGCGTGGGGCGAGATGCGTGGTGGCCGGGACGAGGCGGACATCAGGGGTGGGTGGAATGAAAGGTTGGTACTCCGACATACCTTCAGAGTTTGTCAGAAATATAGGACACAAGCGCAACCTCAGCCCTGTCCAGGTTCGAAATGATGTTTTCTTCCGTATTTTCCGATAATTCCTGGATGTTGCGACGATATAAAAACGCGCGCAGCAGCAACTGATCAATATCCGGCAGGTGAGAGAAACGGCGCAGGATCCCCTCATCCACTGCTCCCAGCAGCAACCCGTCGATGATCACCAGAGCCGCAGTGAAACCATGGGGCCGGACCGTCGGAACGATGTCGGTGACCAGCGGTGGCTGGGTTCCGGAATACAAGGTGGTGGCCAACATGTCGGCATGCCCGACTTGATCCGGTTGGTTGACGGGTCGCAACAGTGCACCGATGCGTCCCTGCTGCTCCCCCCAGGCCCGGATATCAGCACGGGTGTAGAGACTCTGTGGGGATAACTCCGGTTTGGGTGCGTCAACAAGTGCGTCGGCAAGACGCAGTGCCGCCACCACGGTTTCATCCACCCGGTAGGCGATTGACCCGGTGGAATACACCGAGGCACGCCACCCGGACACCACGAAACGTCCATCGGTGGAACGGATGGGGCGGGCAACCCGCACCCCCTCCGGGCGTAGACTTTCACGCACCTTGGAGGACCATGGGGCGATCTCCGCGTTCATCGACTTGGAAAACACCGTATTGCCAATGCGGAAACCATGATCCCATGCCTCCCCGAGACGCTCGGCAGGCCCCGCACCGACTTGGAAGGCGTCGCGGATGTGATCAGGAAGCTGGTCAGACATGGTTCTCCTCAAACAGTCAGAACTTAAAGTCCCCGCGGATACGGCCAGGGATTAAACACACACGTGGCATTGTCATCAGGATAAACCTCGCCTGAGTCAATATTGTAGAGCTCCGAATTATTCAGACTTAAGGTCTGCTGCATCATGATCGGGGCCAGTTCCCCATCAGCCGCACAGAAATCATGGGTGGCATAGCCCAGACCATGCCCGACCTCATGGTTGATCAGATACTGGCGGTAGGAACCTAGATCTCCTTCAAAGGGCACAGCTCCGCGGATCCACCGGGATTCATTGATCAGGACACGGTTACCGATGGAATAGAAACAACTGGTTTCCATCTCAATATCATTGCCGCACAATGCATGGGTGGTATCCAGCGAGGTCAGTTGGATACGCAGATCCGGTTCGCGGCGATCATCGACAGCGATATGTTCAAATGCCCAGGCGGGATCCCCGATCCACCCCTTCGGATTGGCCAGGGTGGCATCCACAGCTGCGACAAATCCATCATCACCGCCATAGGCTGCGGTATTGATGCCATCCTCGACCTCCACAACATAGGTGAAGACACGTTCATCGCCCTCTCCCACCTGTGGCTGGGGCATACCCACAGCACGGAAGGTGCCCCAGCCGCGCTCCGTGAACGGGCCACCGGGAGGAAGTTCCGTGGCGGGGATGGTCATCGGCCCGGCATCAGCTGGATCCGGCCCCGGTGCGCCGGGGGACGTTGGGGTGGTGGGCGTCGATAAGCTTGACGACGGTGCAGCCACCTCCCGGGAAGCACCACTGCCGGTGGAAAAAACATCGATGAGCACCCAGACCGTAATGACTGCAAGAACCGGGATGGCGTATGCACGCCACCCGTAATCCCGAGCGAAACGGACCAGAAACGGTTCCTGTGCCACTAGATCTGACTACCCCTTTTTAAGCGCCGGCGAAGCCGACTGCACGTGGCGTGGTGGTTCCAACTTCAACGTAGGCGATACGGCTATTACGGACCAGGAAGCGACGTCCCTTCTCATCCGTCATGTCAAAAACACCGGAGTCATCAGCCAGAGCCTCTGCCACCTTGGCAGCCACCTCATCCTGGGTCTGGTTGGCGGAAATAATGAGTTCACGTGCGGAATCAGCGAAACCGATCTTGATATCCATGCTTCTCCTAAAAGACTCGTTTGTTTGGAATGACCCTATTGTAACCGTGCAACGATAGTATCTAAGTTGTGTCTTCTGAAAGCCCTCGCCCCACGTTCACAGAGCTCGGTGTCGCAGTAGAAATTACCGACGCGCTCGAAGCCCTCGGCATCAGCCATACTTTCGCGATCCAGGAGTACACCCTTCCCATCGCATTGGACGGCCATGACCTGATTGGCCAGGCCCGCACTGGCATGGGCAAAACCTATGGATTCGGTGTGCCCCTGCTTGACCGGGTCTTTGATTCCTCTGATGTGGAGGAAATCGATGGCACCCCGCGCGCACTGGTCATCGTGCCCACCCGTGAACTGGC
>NZ_CALZFS010000191.1 GCF_945649885.1 uncultured Corynebacterium sp.
CAGTGATTCAGGTCTCAAAGTAGGCGCTTTCCCCCGGCCGGACAAGCCGTTCGCAGAGTGAACGGCACTGGGGAGGGGAACCCGGGGTGCAACCTGCACCTTCCCCTCAGCCCAGGGGTTGACCAGGGGTGTGCATAAGGGTCATCTCTGGGTCCGGAGAAGGAAGAGGACCGCATCCAAAGATCTGGATGCGGTCCTCTTCCACAACAGGTGAAGGGAGATTAACCCTTCAGGTAGTACTCAAGAGCATTCGGGTGTTTAGCCAGCGGGGTGATCTTGACATCCATGTACTTGAACATCGGGAATCCACTGAGGATTGCATGAAGCTCATCATGGTCATCAACTTCGAAGATGGAGTAGTTGGCGTACTCTCCCACCACACGCCAGATAGCCTTCATGATTCCACGTGACTGGAGGTCACCGGAGTAGGCCTTTTCCTTGACCTGGAAATCAGCCATGACCTCAGGGGTCATTGACTCTGGGAAGTGTACGTCCATACGGGCGTGAAACAGCATTAATACTCCTTATTTACGGGTGTAGAAGTTGACTTTGTCCATGTCCAGCTCGACGCCGAGACCTGGGCCCTGTGGCACGATGACCTGTCCGTCGCGGTACTCGATGTCCTGGACCACGTAGGTGTCCTTGAGCAGCTGTGGACCGAACAGCTCGGTGCCATAGGACACTGCCTTGGTGGAGGCGGCGAACTGCAGTGATGCAGCGGTACCGATAGGCCCCTCGAGGCTGGTGGCTCCGTGGCAGGCGAGTCCGCCGGCCTCAGCGATGGCTGCGATCTTCTTGGATTCCAGCAGTCCGCCATGCTTGGTGGTCTTCAGTGCAATGACATCAGCTGCCTGGGACTTCACCACGGCAAGTGCCTCGGCTGGGGTCCAGACAGATTCATCGGCCATGACGGAGACATTAGTGCGGCGGGTGATCTCACGCAGGGTCTCAAGATCTTCAGCAGGAGTTGGCTGCTCGAAGAGCTCAATGCCGGCGTCGGCAAGCTCAGGCAGGTAGCGCAGTGCGGTCAGGCGGTCCCAGCGGGCATTGATATCAATGCGTAGGGACACCCGATCTCCGACCTCACGTGCCAGTTCTGCCACGCGACGGGTGTCTTCGGCTGGCTCACCGGCGCCCATCTTCAGTTTGAAGGAGCGGTTGCCCCAGGTTTCGATGCGCTCCTCGATCTCTGCGACAGCAACATCAAGGGGCAGGACACCGAGTGCCCAGGTGCAGTCGAGGGAGGTGCGCACGGTACCACCGAGCAGGTCACGGACGGAGACATCCAGTGCGCGTGCCCAGGCGTCATGCATTGCAACATCCACGGCAGCCTTGGCATAGCGGGCACGGGCGACAACGCGCTCCAAGTCGGCCATGATGCCGGCAAGTTCGGAGACCTCACGGCCGATGAGTACGGGGGCGAGGTAGCCGTCGATAAGCGCCTTCATGGTCTCCACGGACTCGCCACCCCACCAGGGGCCGCCTGGGACAACGCCCTCACCATAACCAACCACACCATTGTCCAGGTGTACCGCCACCAGCAGGATGTGCTGCTCGGTGGAAGTGGTGGTGGCAAAGCCGTGCGGGCGGATGAGTGGGACGTCGAGAATACGGGTTTCTACACGATTGATTGTTAGATCAGCCATTAAATCACTTTCAATTGGCTAAAGTCCCGACACCAAAAACGGTGATCGGGACTTTAGAAAAAACGGGGGTGAGTCTTAGTCTTCCTTATCCAGGACGAATGGGTAAACGACGTGGTTGCCGTCTTCCTTGGCCTCTGGGTGCAGAACCAGCTCTGGCTTCACAGCGGTTGCAACATCGTTGTCCACGTAGTCGCCGCCTTCGAAGTACAGCTGGGTGGTGATGGTGCGGTAGCCCGGGTGGGAAACACGCAGGTGGAGGTGGGCTGGACGCCATGGGTGTCCACCGTAGGACTCCACGAACCAACCGGTTGGGCCGTCGTGAGGAATCATGTACGGAGCAGGCTGCAGGGTCTTGATGTTGTAGCGACCCTCCTCATCGGTGACGATGGTGCCGCGCAGGTTCCACTCAGGGATTCCCGGTGCGAACTGTGCGTAGAAGCCTTCTTCATCGGCGTGCCAGAGTTCGATCTCTGCGCCGGCAAGACCGTTGCCCTCGAGGTCAGTGACCTGACCAGCGAAGAACAGTGGGGTGCAGGCCTTGTCCTTGTCGCGCATCGGCATTTCGCCGTCCCACGGAAGCTTCGGGGAGTTCTCAACATAGTAAGGGCCTTCGATGGAACCCTTGGTGCCGGTGTAGTCGTGGCGGTTGTAGTTGATTTCCTCGATCTCGTGCTCGACGAAGACATCCAACCAGAGTGGCCACTCGCCGTACTCGCCGACATCAATCATCCACTGCTTGAGCACTGCGTACTCTTCGTAGGTGATCTCGTGCTTGTGGGCGACCTCAGCGATCGCTGCGAGCAGATCGGTGTAGATCGCGTTGGCGCGCTCCTTGGAGGTGTCCGAGGAAACGCGGTTGGCCTTGAACTTGTCAGTGGCCTTGTTGCCCGAGTCATGGGCGGTTGGATCAACAGTCTGATTCTCGACCGAAGTCATCTTGACACTCCTTAGTGCAGGGGCAGGGTGAGGGATAAAACACTTCCCTCAATACCTGGCAGGCGGATTACCAGTCACCTCCCAGATCACATGGACGACATTGCAATCGCTGTGATCGGCTTAACTGGATAATTCCACTGTGGTCGCATTCATGCTTTTAGTCAATAGACACCCAAATGCATTAAATGACATTTAAAGAACAGAAAACTGGTAAAAATATGGATATATGCAGGTCAGTTGCAAACACTGCGCACAATTCACCACTGTACGAACAAAAACCCCCGACGTAACCCTAGGAGGTTCCCTAGTGTGATTCAGGCCATGCATAGGGCACTATGGGTATCACGCCACCAACAACGTCTTTGTTGTGAACCGTCTTTCACCGCTTTCCCATAGCGGCTGACGTATAACCCGGTTGGCAGATTCACTTCATCTATAGCCCCTCGGAGGTACAACATGTCCACACCTATCGATAGCCTCGCCAGCGTTCTGTACAC
>NZ_CALZFS010000192.1 GCF_945649885.1 uncultured Corynebacterium sp.
TGTGCGCTGTGCGTATTCCACTGGAATTCTCCGGTGAAGCGTTGCGCTATGAAGGAAAGAGTTCCCCGGATCTGGCATCAAAGACCGTCAATTCCAATCAGATCACGGTCCACGGAAAGAGCTTCAACGCGGAGGGGCACACCTTGAATGTCCAACAATTCCATTGGAACCCATTCACCTCACCGTCTGTGATCGTGGAGACGACCCCATCCATCAGCTTTGATGGCAGACAGAAGGGTTCCCAGGCCAAATTGCCTCTGGCGGTCCAAGGTAACTGGTTCATTGCGGCCAGCGGTGCAGATCGCAGCAAGATGGAACTGATAGCGCTGACCAATCTCCCGGCTGAGCAGAACAAGCTCGACCGCATGCTCACAGACATCATCAGCAAGGCTCCTGACCGCGCCCGTGAACTGCAAAAACAGCTTGACGACGCCACGAACACCCAACCCACCAAGACCCCACCGCGCGGTCGCGCACCCAAACCACAAAAGGAAGAGAAGCCAACCATCTCCGGTGGTGGCTTCGGCTCCGGAGGGTTTGGCAGCGGTGCCACCACCCCTGGTTCCACCCCGGGAACTGGTGGCTCCGGTGGTGGCTTTGGTTCCAGTGGGGGATCTGGTGGTGGAGCTGGCGGTTTCGGCTCTGGCTCTGGCGGCACCGGTGATAACACCCCAGGCTCGGGTGGCTTCGGCTCGGGTGGTTTTGGTTCCGGCGGCGGCTTCGGCGCACGTTAACTTATATCTAGCGATTAATTACTGATTTGAGGATTTAAATATGAAGAAAGTTCTAGTTGTCGGTTGCGGTGGCTCCGGTGCCAAGACTCTTGCTTATATGATGGACCAGTTGAAGACGACCCTCGCGGACAATCTTCCTGACCGTTACCCCAACCCCAAGGAAGCCAAGCTTCCCGGTGCCTGGCAATTCGTCTCTGTGGACGTCCCGACCTCACCAGAGAGCCCCGGCCCCAACCTTCCGAATGTTCCTGAAGCCGGTGGCCGTTATATCTCCTGTGGATCCTCCGACCGCTACGCCACGGTAGACACTGCTGTGTCCAACCAGCTTTCTGCACGTGGTGCCCTGGGTGGTGTATCTTCCTGGGCGCTGCGCAATCCAGACTCTGAAACCACCCCTATCAGTAAGGGTGCTGGCCAGTACCGTTCGATCGGCCGCATGCTCATCCTGAGCCGGCTCCAGGAAATCCAGGCTGAATTACGCAAATCGTGGGATGTCCTGTTCAGCGGTGAAACCGAGCGTGAACTGGCAGACCTGCGCTCAGCGCTCTACGGCACCTCTGTCTCCAGTGGTGAAACCTCTAAAGAACAGCCGATCATCTTCGTCGTCTCCTCGATGGCCGGTGGCGCAGGTGCCTCCATGGCGCTGGATATCTGCAGGCTCCTCACCGGACTTGAGGGCAATGCCGTGGGCTTGAGCTCTCTGTTCATGGTGACCCCGGATATCTTCTCCCAGCTGTCCCCGGACCAGGTTGCCGGCACCAACCCCAATGCTCTGGCGATGTTCGCCGAACTGGCAGCAGCACAGATGGGTGCAGCCTCTGAGGAGGACTCCCGTCTCTTCAACGCTCTCGGCGTGGCAGTAGGTGATGATTCCATCCCTGTCGGACGTATCTTCCCCGTGGGTATCCGCTCGGGTGAAAACGGTGCGCTGCTAGGTGATGGAAAACCTGACACCGTCTACCGTGCGCTCGGCCGTGGTCTCGCAGCACTCATGGCTGATGAAGTCTCCATGGACAATTTTGAACAGTTCACCCTGGGCAACCGTGGTGGCGGCAGCGCCGACCAGAGCAAATACGCTTGGGGAGCACAGGAATCCAAGAACATCCCGTGGGGAAGCTACGGTTACTCACAGCTTTCCATGGGACGTGACCGCTATGCAGAATACGCAGCGCAGCGACTGGCACGTTCAGCAGTGGACCGCCTGCTCAAGGGACATTTCGATCCGAACAATGACGCAGCATCTGATCAGCAGCTTCAGAAACGCCTGGAGAATAACCTCCCCTCCCTGCTCGGTAACCTCCAGGATGTCCTCCCCATCAACCAACCGGTGGGAGATTGGATCCACCAGGGCTTCAACCAGGTGATTGAAAACTGGACCCAGCGCATGAAGAGCCTGATCAAGGACCAGATTCCTGCAGCCAATGGGAGGCGTGGAAATGAATGGATCAGTGACGTCCAACGTGCCTTCCAGGCAAGTAGCCAACGCATCGACCTTGATCAGCGTAATGAGCTCTATACCGGTGTGGCTGATTGGGCCAGCGCGGATGTCCTACAGACCAGAATTGTCGATCTCCTCCGGGATGAGATCGCAAAATTCGGTGTCCCTTATGGAGTGAGCGTGCTCGGCTCCCTCCACACGAGGATACAGAACCAGCTGATCGGTGAGCTCGCAGGTCTTGGTGCCAACCGTTCCTATGAAGCTGTGGAACTGGATGCCAACACCCGTGCGGAACTGGAGAACAGCAAGGGCCGGATCGATGACTCCGAGGGCTACATCCAGGAGATCATTTCTGGAACAACCACCCAGCTGCACACCCGTGCAGTCCAGTATATTGCTGAACACATGGCAAACGTTCTTGATGACTTCATCAAGAACTTCATCTACCCACTCCAACGCACCATCCAACGTGAGCACCACTCCCTGGAGAAGGACTATCAGCTCACCAATGACATCAACCTGGGTATCTCCCAGCTCAAAACCAATGTCCCGGCACTGTGGCCAGATGAATCGCAGACCACCGTCCCACAGCGTTTCAGCCAGGCAGCCAATGAAGTGTTCCTGACTGACGTGGATTCCTTCCCCGGCCAGTTCCAGGCACATGTCCGTTCCTCCACCGATGACATCAATGAGCAGAATGACTACGCGAATGCTTTGACAGAAGCATCAACGCGCGTGGTCAGCGGTGTATGGGAATCCAAATCCGGATCAGAGAAGGCCCCACGTGACCTCATCCGTCTCCTGGACGTGTGGGTCGCCCGTGACCTCACCAGGGATCCATCCGGGTCCGGCAGCCTCCGTGACCCCAAGGCCGCCCGTTTTGATCTCAAGATCAACACC
>NZ_CALZFS010000193.1 GCF_945649885.1 uncultured Corynebacterium sp.
TTCAGCTCCCGGCATAGCAGGGGGTACCGATGTCATCGCCGATCAGGCTTAAGCAGAAACGCCACAATTAGTTCTCTTTCACATCCTTGACAGCTTTATCAAGCAGTTTGAAAGCATGGTTGGAATTCGGTACACCCGCATAAATAGCAGTATGGAGCAAAACCTCTCCGATGCTCTCCGCATCCACTCCGGCGCGTAGGGCAGCACGGATATGCATGTCCAGTTCACCATCATTTCCCACTGCGGTGAGAATGGCGATGGTGATCAGACGACGTTGGGTATGGTCCAGTCCCTCACGCTGCCACACATCACCCCACGCGGTGCGGGTGATGAAATCCTGAAAAGGTTGCGTCACATCCGTCTGCTTCTGCAGGGCCGCATCCACATGGGCATCTCCCAGAACTGCACGACGGTTTTTCATACCTGCGTCATAGGCCGCTGCACGACCATCCTCATACATACCCATTAGTTGTTCCTTCCATAGATGTTCAATACATGATCAGCGATGTCTGGTGCATGCCCCACATCTGTGCCACTGAGATGATCCCGCATGCGTTCGGTATCCACCACGATGCCATCCAGACTGCGCAGGGCCCTGCCCACCGCTGAAGCTGTGACCGCCCCCAGTTCCCGGATGCTCTGCCACTCCGCATGCCAACTACCGGTCCCGCGCTGGAGACGGCAGTCGAGGGCGTCGAAAAGCGTGGCCAGCAGGCCCGGCGCGCGTCGAGCATAACCATCACAGGCGATCGCGGCAGCCGGGTTCGCCTTATGCGGCATGGCAGAGCTTCCCCCCGGCTGGGCTTCCCGGAGTTCCATGACCTCGGAGGCAGATAGGAAAATGATGTCCCCGGCAATCTTGCGGACCGCACCCGCGGCGGTCGCCCAGGCGGCAGCAATCGTGGTGAGTGGGATCCGGTCACTGTGCCAGATCAGGCCGGAGTCATGCAGACCCAATTCATCGGCCAACGCCTCCTGGATGGCAAAGCCATGGGGATGGGTGGCAGTCATGGTTCCTGCCGCACCCCCATAGGACACCTCAAATTTCAGGTCCCGGAGTCCCTGCTGCACCCGCATGATGGCCTGCAGCCACCCCGCGGTGATGCAACCGAAGGTCGTCGGTACAGCCTGTTGTCCCAGGGTGTGTGCCATCATCGGAGTATCCCGATGCCGCCTTGTCAGATCCGCCAGCGTCTGTGCCAATCTCCCCAGATCCGCTGCAATCTCGTGGGAGGCATCACGCAGACAGAGCATCAGAGAGGTGTCAATGATGTCCTGGCTCGTTGCACCGGGATGGATACCGGTGGGGTTGCTGGCTTTGAGTGCCGCAACCAGTGGGATAGTCGGGTTTGCGCCCTCTGCTGATTTCCGGGCGATGTCCTCCGGATCCAATTGATAAGCGGCGATCGTCGCGCTGGCTGTGGCAGCATCCTCCGCCGAGATTGCCCCGGCCCGTGCGGCTGCCACTGATAACGCAGCCTCCACGGTGAGCAGTCCCCGGAGGAAAGCCTCATCAGAAAGGTACTGGTGCGCAGCCGAAGCTCCGGCAAGATCAGAATAGAGGGAACGGGTCATGGTTTTCTCTCAGTGTTGACTACCTGTGGTGGCTACCTAAGTCTTTTCATCCTGCTGTATCAGAGGGCGAAGAAGGGGGTTTCCTTATCAGGGGTGGAGGACTGGACTGTGATATCCAAACGGTAGCCCTTCTCCGTCCGGGTGGCGATCAATAATTCACGTCGTTGTTCCGGCACTGCCGCCAGGACGGGATCGCCACTGAGGTCCGCCTCCGGCAGGTAGGCACGGGTGTACAGTCGCTCAAGCATGCCGCGGGCGAAGACGCTGATCTTGAAGTGCGGTGCCTCATCATCGAAGGCACCCGGGGTGAGTGTGGTGAAGGTGGCGGTGCCTGTGGCATCCGCCATGGCCCGCCCGAGACCACGGAAACCATCCACGGTGGCGGGGCTGGTGCGACGTGGGTCCAGGTCAGAATTATGAATGCCATCCGGGTTTGACTGCCAGATTTCAAACATGGCATCAGCAATCGGTTCTCCGGAACCATCGACGACTGACAGGACCAGTTCCACTGCCCCCTCTGCCCCTGCATCCACCAGATTCTCTGCACCCTCCAGGGTCAGACCAATGTGGACATAGGGGCCAACGGTCTGGGAGGGGGTGATCCCAGGTTCTGCTCCGTCCTGATCAAGAATATTCGACTGCTCATAACGGAACTCGCCGTTTTTCCCTGTATCAATCATGGGATGTACTTCCTTATCTCTATGGGGTTAAAAAGGTGACCTATTCAAATGGGGTGGCGTTGCGGCCCCGGAGAACAATGTCGAATTTATAACCCAGGGCGAAGTTCTCGCGGGTCTCGTCATAATCAAAGGCGGCGATCATGCGCTCGCGTGCCCCCTTGGGCACCGCGTTGTAAATCGGATCCTGGAAGAACAACGGGTCATTGGGGAAGTACATCTGGGTGACCAGACGCTCCGTGAACTGTCGCCCATACAGTGAAAAGTGAATATGGGCGGGACGCCAGGCATTGTGGTGATTGCCCCATGGGTAATTTCCCGGCATGACGGTGTAGAAGTGGTAATGACCATCCTTGTCAGTCAGTGTGCGGGCGACACCGTTGAAGTGGGGGTCCAGCGGGGCTGGCCAGGAGTCATTCTTGTGACGGTAACGGCCTGCGGCATTGGCCTGCCAGGCTTCCACCAGGGTGTGTGGCACCGGCTTGCCGTCAAAACCGAGAACCCGACCATGGACAAAGATGCGCTGGCCGATTGCCTCGCCACCATTGACCAGGGTCATGTCATTATCAATACCGCCGAGATCGCTCTCGCCGAATAGCGGGCCGGAGCTCTCCCCGACGCGGTTGGGGATCATGATGAGGTCATTGCTGGGGTTTCTTTTAATGGTGGTGCGGTATTCGGGGAAATGGAGTGGGGAGTTCTGCCCCTGGGTCGGAGCGAAGTGTGGGAGCGACATATTTTCGAGAGCCTTTCCATGTCAGTGATTCAGGTCTCAAAGTAGGCGCTTTCCCCCGGCCGGACAAGCCGTTCGCA
>NZ_CALZFS010000194.1 GCF_945649885.1 uncultured Corynebacterium sp.
CGCCTTCGTCGCGATCTTCCTGCTCATGTTCTCCATCAAGTCCGTCTACCCCTGGCTGGGCCTGAACTCCCTGCCCGGACTGATCCTCATCTACCTCGGCGGCTCACTCGGCTCGAACACCTTCCTCATGTTCGGCTTCTTCAACACCGTGCCCACCGAGATCGACAAGGCCGCCGTCATCGACGGCGCCTCCCACGCCCAGGTCTACTGGCGCATCGTCCTGCCCCTGATCACCCCGTCCCTCGTGGTCGTCGGCATGCTCGCCTTCGTGGCCAGCTTCTCCGACTTCCTCATGGCGCAGATCGTCCTGCAGGATCCCCAGAAGTGGACCCTGGCCGTCGGCCTCTACCAGTTCGTCTCCGTCCAGTTCGGCGAGAACTGGGGCGTGTTCACCGCCGGCGCCGTCATCGCCGCCGCCCCCGTCGTGCTGCTGTTCATCATCCTGCAGCGCTACATCGTCTCCGGCATCACCGGTGCGGTGAAGGGATAGCCCGTCCGCTCCCGGTGCCGCACCCCTTGGGCACCGGGAGTAGTGGCACCACCCGCCGCGTCCCTGAGTGATCAGGGGCGCAGACTGCGCAAGAGTAGTGAAGATGGTCCGAATTCGGGCCCCGTAAACCCTGATCTTTACTACTCTTGCGCAGTCCGTGTGCCCGGTGCCGGTAATTAGACGCCCGTCAGGCGCTCGAGCGCCCGGTAATCCGGATCCGCCTGGCGACCGGGATTGAGCACGGGCAGCGATTCCCCATCCACCACACCTTCACCCGCCAGGAACAGGTACAGGAACGGGTCCCACCCGTTGCGAGTGAGTGCCTCCCGCACCGCCGGGGCACCGAGGGCCTCCACCAGAGCCTGGCGGAGCAGCGGGCCGAAGCTGGCCCAGCCCTCCTCCGGCCAGGCCGACGCGAGATCATTGGTGCTGTTGCTGGCAGCATCCAGGCGCTCGTTGCTGATCTCCTCCCCGGATTCCTCCGGGCTCCACTGGCCATAGACCTCTTCGATCGGGGCGTCCGGGTCATCCGTGTCCCCGGCGAACACCACACCCAGGTACGGCACCAGGTGGTCATCGGCGGGGCACAGCGCCAGCCCCGTGACCTTTTGCCCGTCGAATGTCCCGGCGTGGGCGTCCACCACCTCGGCGATGGACGCGGCAAACTCCCGGGACAGATCCTCGAAAGGCTTCTGCATGTCCAGAACTTAACACCGCAACCGACGTTGCGCCGGGGAAGCCCGAGCCCTCTGGGCCCGGGCTTTTTGATGAATGCCAGGCCTCCATCGAATCGGGTTTCCCCGCCGCTGAGGGCTTTCCGGGCGCCGCAGCGATGCTGCTTGCCGACGACACCGTGCTGGTCGGCACCGCCCCCGAGGTCCTCAACGCCGGTGTGGAGTTGTGCCATGAGACCGAGCCTTTCTGCGCCGCCTACCGCATGGGCCAGCGCCTCGTGGCGTCAATCTGCCTGGCTCGGCACCCTGACGGCCGGTACCTGGTTCTCAACCCCTGCGGGGTCTGCCGGGAGCGTCTCGCGATCCACGGTCCGGGCGTCATGGTCGCCGTGGCACACCCGGACGATCCCACGACCCCGACGTGGAAGAGGCTCAAGGACGTTCACCTCGACTACTGGGTGACACCGGCAGTGTAAAAGAGGAAAACCCCAGACCAGTGATGGTCTGGGGTTTCCCTCTTCGGTGGAGCTGCCGGGAATTGAACCCGGGTCCTACGTTACTTCGCCAGGGCTTCTCCGTGCGCAGTTCGCGCGTGGATCTCTGCTCGGCTCTCCGGCTAGGTCGAACTCTTCCGGATGATGAGCCCAGTCAGCGGTGAAAAGTCCCATCCAACCCCGCTGACGCGGTTGGATAGCAAGTTCCTTAGTCGATGCCAGGATCCAGGGCAGGAACATCCCTGGGCTGACAGACACGCGGTCGCTACTTAGGCAGCGAGGGCGTAGTCGCGCTGAGACTTCTCGGCGCTTATTGGTTTGCTGCGACGCTCACGGTGGTCTCCAGCCTTCACCGGCACGCTTCCCCTGGCTCAATCAACGCAGTCGAAACCATGTCAGCCCCGTTGGTTGTCTGTGGTGGGCTCGTGCGAGTTCCACAGAGAAGTTCACTCTACTGCACACTCCACTATTTTGGCAAGGGTGTTTCATTAAGCCACTCCATTAAGACCACCGCGTGGTTGTGTTCGCGGTCGGCTGCGCCGTAGAGAAAGGTGACTGCGCCGCGGGAGGCGGCGTCGATAAGCTTTTCCAGTTCTTCGCTGTCTGATTGGGACAGTTCTTCCCTGTATCGGCTGCTGAATTCAGAAAATTTTGAGGCCTCGTGTCCGAACCATTTGCGCAGTTCAGTACTCGGTGCGACATCTTTAAACCAGTGGTCTGGTTGAAGATCTTCCTTGGACACACCGCGGGGCCACAACCTATCTACGAGCACAGTGGTGCCGTAGACCTTCTCACCTTTGAGAACATCGTGCACCTTCGCAATGTGTACGGTCATGTCAGCCGGTGATTCCCTTGACTCGACGGCCTAGTTCACGGGTGACCTCACGTTCCTCAGTGCGTCGTTTGATGTCCTGACGCTTGTCATAGTCCTGCTTACCCTGGGCCAGTCCGAGTTCAAGTTTGACCCGGCCGTTCTTCAGGTAGAGCTTCAGCGGCACCAAGGTGCGGTTGCCGTCGCGGACCTTACCCATGAGGGAATCGATCTCATGGCGGTTCAGCAGGAGTTTGCGGGTGCGTTTAGGAGTGTGGTTGGTCCAGCTGCCCATGGAGTAGATGGGAATGTGCAGGTTGTGGAACCAGACTTCACCGTTGTCAATGGTGGCGAAAGCATCCACAAGTGATGCCTTGCCTTCACGCAGGGATTTGATTTCGGTGCCGAGCAGCACCACGCCCGCCTCCCAGGTATCAAGTATCTGGTAGTCATGGCGGGCCTTCCGGTTAGTTGCGAGAACTTGATTGTTCTCATCAACTTTCTTCTTTTTCTTGGCCATAGCCCCTTAAGTGTACGGCAGAGCTTTTACTTGCGGACGTAGAACCTCAGTGTCA
>NZ_CALZFS010000195.1 GCF_945649885.1 uncultured Corynebacterium sp.
TTGTTGTTGGATCCGGCATCATCGGCCTGGCCACCGCCTACCGTGCCCATAAACAGGGCCTGACTGTACAGGTTGTGGATGCTGCGGACAGGATCGTCGGCTCCTCCATCCAGAACTTCGGGCACGCCTGCTTCACCGCCCAGGAGGACAGCCTCCAGCCCATCGCTGACAAATCCCGTGAAGGTTGGCTGCAGGCGGCAGAAGATGTGGGATTTTGGGCTGCCACCTCCGGCACCTGGCTGCCTGCCACCACGGAGACGGAGCTGCAGGTCCTGCGGGAATTTGCGCAACACCGCGGAGCTGAACGCGTGCGCCTGGTCTGCCGTGAGGAAGTCGCTGAGGCCCTCGGCAATCCCGACCTGGAGGTCCTCGGTGGGGCGCATCTACCCCGCGACATGCGTGTGGACCCACGTGAGGCGGCACCGGCCATTGCCGCCTGGCTTGCGGCCCAGGGCGTGGAATTTACCTGGAACACCCGCGTGCTGGGTGTGGCCGATGGTGTCGTGGACACCACCCGCGGACAGCTCCGGGCAGGCCGGGTGATCCTATGCCCGGGAACGGAACTCATGCAGTTGTTCCCCCAGGTGGCAGAACGTTTCAACGTCCGCGTCTGTGAGCTGATCATGACCCTGGTGGAACGTCCAGAACGCATCCCGGAAGATATTGCCGTGCTCACCGGCACCTCCATGGCCCGCTATGGAGGTTTTGCCGCCATGCCTGCCGCCACCACCCTGCGTGAAGAACTGCAGGAGAGTGAAGCGGAGCTGCTGGGATGTATTGCCAACCTCATGGCCACCGGCACCCGTGACGGCCTTTTCCTGGGTGATTCCCACGCCTACAGCCTCAGTCCCACCCCCTTCATGGAAGCTGACACTGCTGAGCTGCTGTTGCATAGGGGTTCGGAGATCTTCGGCCTGGACTCTCCCCGGGTTCTCCAGCGCTGGCAGGGGCGTTATGCCGACAGTGTGGACACCAACCTGGTTCTGGAGCAATTGGATGAGAAAACCACCGTGGCGGTTGTCACCTCCGGCATCGGCATGACCATGTCCTTTGGTGTGGCTGATCTGGCACTCCGGGGTGAAACGGTGTCCGGATTCTGAGCTGCAGGTGGCCGACAGGTTGCTTGTATATGAACTCTTTCAACTCGACTAGACAGGTTCTCTGGTTGGTCCCACAATAGCTTTTGACCACCTTCACGATCCCCTCCTGCCAGAAAGGCATCACCTCATCATCATGGCTCTCAACAAGCGCATCGCCGCCGCCGGCACCGCCCTCGTCTTCGGTTCCCTCGGCCTTGTTTCCTGTGGGTCCGAGTCCACCGGTGAAACCATCACCTTCGCCGCGGTTCCTGCTGAATCCTCCGCAACCCTCCAGCAGACCTTCGGAAACCTCACTGACCTCATCGAGCAGGAAACCGGCGTCACCGTTGAGTTCCAGAACGCTTCCGACTACGCCGCCGTCATCGAGGGCATGCGCGCCGGACAGGTTGATGTTGCCTCCTTCGGCCCCTTTTCCTATGTGATCGCCAAGGACTCCGGTGTTGATCTGGCTCCTGTCGCAGCACCGACCAATGCTGAGGATGAGGCACCCGCCTACACCTCACTGGCCTATGTCCGGGAGGATTCCGACATCCAGTCCATCGCGGACCTGGAAGGCCAGACAGTCTGCTTTGTTGACCAGGCCTCCACCTCCGGTTACCTCGTTCCCATGAATGGCCTGATGGACGCAGACATTGACATGGATGCAGACATCGAACAGATCCTGGCCGGTGGGCATGACGCCTCCCTGCTCACCCTTGATGCCGGTGACTGTGACGCCGCCTTTGCCCACGACACCATGCTGCACACCCTGGAACAGTCCGGTCAGCTGGAATCAGGCGCACTGCGTTCCGTGTGGGAATCCGATCCGATCACCGAGGATCCCATCACCGTGAATAACTCCTCGTTGAGCCCTGAGCTGGCCGAGCAGATCACCACCGTGATCCGTGAACACGCCAACAAGCCAGCCCTGGTGGCTGCCGGTATCTGTGAGTCTGAGGAGGACTGTGCACTGCCGGAGGAAACCGAGTGGGGTTACCTGCCGGTTGATGATTCCGACTTTGCTCCCATCCGTGAACTCTGTGAAGTCACCCAGGCTGAAGCCTGCCGCAGCGTCGGTTAATCCTGACTGATCAACAACACCCTCTGATTAACACCACACAAGGAGCAGCACCAGACATGGCCGAGAAGAAGGTTTCTCCCCTACTCCAACGCGAGTACGACGATATTTACACCGTCCAGATTGATTCAGTAACCAAGGACTTCGGTGGCGGTGTCCTCGGCCTGGATGATGTCCGGGTGGGTTTTCACACCGGCAAGATCACGGTGCTGCTGGGCCTGTCCGGCTCCGGCAAGTCCACCCTGCTGCGCCACATCAATGGTCTGGCGACCCCGACATCCGGAAACATCCGGGTGCTGGGACATGACATCCCCACCCTGCGCTCATGTGAACTGCGGGCCCTGCGCCGCGATATCGGGGTCATCTTCCAGGACTTCAACCTGGTCGGCCCCATGTCAGTGCTGGAAAATGTCTGCTCCGGCCGACTGGGTTCCCTGAAGGGGCCACGCCTGTCGCTGATGATGTACCCGAAGTCGGTGCGTCGAGAAGCTCTGGAAAAGCTCGACCGCGTCGGGCTGGCCGACCGTGCCTTCCAGCGGGCTGACACCCTCTCCGGTGGACAGCAGCAGCGCGTGGCCATTGCACGTGCCTTGATGCAGAACCCCAAGATCCTGCTTGCCGACGAACCCGTCGCCTCCCTGGATCCGGTGTCTTCACATGAGGTGATGAACCTGCTGCGACAGATCTCCGAGGAAGAGAACCTGACCGTGATTTCCTCACTGCACCAGGTGCAGCTGGCCGTTGACTTCGCCGACCGCATCGTCGGACTGCAGTCCGGCAGGATCGTCTTTGATCGCATGACTGAGGACCTGCATGCTGATGAGGTCTCCAGCAT
>NZ_CALZFS010000196.1 GCF_945649885.1 uncultured Corynebacterium sp.
AGCCAGGTCATGGCCACCGCCGGAGCGCCAGCGAGAAGGGCTCCCTGAAGTCCCCGCAGAGCAATCAAGGTGGTGATGCTGGGGGCGAAGGGAATGATCAGTCCGATCACCGCTGCCAATATCAGGGAGATGATTAGTACCTTGCCCCGGCCGAACTTCTCCGAGAGAATCGACGCCGGCACGATACATAACGCCAGCATGCCAGTGGCGGCAGAGACTGTCAGGGCGGACTCGAAAGGCGTGATACCCAGTTCAGCAGTCATGGTGGGCAGCAGTGCCTGTGTACAGTACAGCGAGTTGAAGGTGGCCAGGCCAGCAGCCAACATCGCCAGGACCGCGCGCAGATAACTACGTGATCCACGTTCAATACCCTGGTATTCCCCAGTGGCTACCGTCCTGACTTCGCTCATGGCACCATCATCAGCCACCACCGTTGATTAGTAAAATGTTAGAAACATCTGTTTTTCATACACTTTCTGCATATGGTGGGTGACCATGGGCAACACCACCGGGGACATGAGAATAGAAGACCTCCGCTGCTTCATCGCGGTGGCGGAGTCAGGGCATCTTAGTGAAACTGCTGACCGCTTAGGACTCCCGCAGCCCACATTGTCGCGTCGTGTAGCGCGCGTGGAAAAACACGTGGGCACCCCGCTGTTTGAACGCGCCGGGCGCAGACTCTTCCTCAACCTTCGGGGGCAGACCTTTTTGCGGCATGCCCGTCGCATCACCAGGGAGGTGGATGCAGCAGCCGCCGAGATTCAGCGGCTCATGGACCCGGAGTTGGGCACGATCCGCCTGGATTTCATGCATTCGCTGGGTACCTGGATGGTGCCGGAACTGATCCGTACCTTCCGCATCGATCATCCGCGTGTGGAGTTCCAACTGCACCAGGGCTCGGCAAACAACCTGGTGGAACGTGTCCTTGCAGATGAGTCTGATCTGGCACTTGTGGGCCCCAAGCCGGCAGAAGTTGGAGCTGGGTTGGGGTGGTCGCCGCTGTTGCGCCAGCGGCTCGCGCTCGCAGTGCCGGAGGGACACCGTCTCGATGGGGAGGGCCCCATCGGTCTGCGGGAGGCTGCCAGCGAGCCTTTTGTTGCGATGCTTCCTGGTTTCGGTACCAGGGTGCTTCTCGACGCCCTCGCCACCGATGCTGCCATGACCCCGAACATTGTCTTCGAATCAATGGAGCTGACCACGGTGTCAGGACTGGTCAGCGCCGGTCTTGGTGTGGGTGTGCTGCCGCTGGGTGATCCTTATCTGCCCACCGTGGGGGTGAACCTGCGGCCCCTGGTCCCGCCTGCTCACCGTGACCTGGGACTGGTGTGTCGTGCTGCCGCCGAACCGGCACCTGCTGTTGAGGTGTTCCGGGATTTCGTGGCAGAGTCCCGCTTTGCCTTGAAAGAGCAAAAACCGCTCCCTGAAAAGGGAGCGGTTGATTGAAAGCCGTGCTTACTTGGAAGCTCCTGCGAAACGCTCTGCAACGTCATCCCAGTTGAAGACGTTCCAGACAGCCTTGACGTAGTCAGCCTTAACGTTCTTGTACTGAAGGTAGAAGGCGTGCTCCCACATGTCGAGCATCAGCAGTGGGGTGATGTTGACAGAGATGTTGCCCTGCTGGTCGGTCAGCTGCTCGATGACGAGGCGACCTGCAACGTGGTCGAAGCCGAGAACTGCCCAGCCGGAGCCCTGAAGACCCAGTGCTGCGGAGTTGAAGTGATCCTGGAACTTGGCGAAGGAACCGAAGTCGCGGTTGATTGCCTCAGCCAGCTCACCGGTAGGCTCGCCGCCACCGTTAGGGGAAAGGTTCTTCCAGAACACGGAGTGGTTAGCGTGGCCACCCAGGTTGAAAGCAAGGTTCTTGGACAGTGCACGGATCTGGTCAGGGTTGGTGCCCTCTTCGCGTGCCTTCTCCAGTGCCTCGAGAGCAGCGTTAGCGCCACCGACGTAAGTTGCGTGGTGCTTGGAGTGGTGCAGCTCCATGATCTCAGCCGCGATGTGTGGCTCGAGAGCGTCGTATGCGTAGTCAAGTTCTGGAAGTTCGTAAACAGCCATGTTGTTTCCTTTCGTTGGGTTCGGCACCGAGCATATACAGATTTCGGCGACTCGTCAGCGAGTGACCTCCACATGGGTGCGATGCCTTAGTTCAATCATAGGCGGTTTTGTTGATAACGCAACGATTTTTTCATAAATCCTATTTATTGCATCATAATTATGGGCTGGAATATGAGCGGAGGGGCCCTGGTTGTGGAGGAGTAGAGTCGACAACAATAAACCCCTTATGGAAGGAACTTCACGATGGCATGGTTTTTCGCCCCTGAACCTGTGATGGTGTCACCCGAGGAAGCCCTCAAAGGTGGCCGACACCCTGTCCTGGAGTCTCCACAGTCACATACCGTCCTAGGCACCCCTGTCACCGGCCCATGGAAAGATGGACAAAAGCGCGTCTGGATCGGGCTGGGTTGTTTCTGGGGTGTGGAGCAGATGTACTGGCAGGTGGACGGCGTGGAATCCACCTCTGCGGGCTATGCCGGCGGCTACACCCCGAACCCCACCTACCGTGAGGTCTGTTCCGGGCGTACCGGACACACCGAGATCGTGGAGGTTGTCTATGATCCGGAGAAGGTCAGCCTCGGGGAACTGATCGCCATGGGCCTGGAAGCGCATGACCCCACCCAGGGATACCGCCAGGGCAATGATGTGGGAACCCAGTACCGCTCTGCTTTCTTTGTCGACAGGGAAGAAGACGCGGAAACTGTCCGCAAGATCGTCGCCGCTTATGGAGAAGACCTGAAATCCCATGGCTTCGGGGAGATCACCACGGAGATCGCCGTGATCGCGCCGGAGGACTACTACCTGGCGGAGGACTACCACCAGCAGTACCTGGACAAGAACCCTGATGGCTACTGCCCGCATCACTCCACCGGTATCCCCTGTGGTGTGAGGGACTAG
>NZ_CALZFS010000197.1 GCF_945649885.1 uncultured Corynebacterium sp.
CCGGTGATCATGTTCTTGATGTAGTCGGCGTGGCCCGGGGCGTCAACGTGTGCGTAGTGGCGCTTCTCGGTCTGGTACTCCACGTGGGAGATGTTGATGGTAATTCCGCGCTCGCGCTCCTCAGGAGCCTTGTCAATCGCGTCGTATGCGAAGGACTCGTTGAGCTCCGGGAATGAGTCCGCCAGAACCTTGGTGATAGCCGCGGTGGTGGTGGTCTTACCATGGTCAACGTGACCGATGGTGCCGATGTTTACGTGGGGCTTGGTACGCTCGAACTTCGCCTTTGCCACTGTATGTCCTCCTGGACTTCGTGGTGGCTACGACTTTCGCAGCCACGAATTGGTTTTTGCTTTCACTGTGAGGACCAGCCACATGGACTGTGGACACAGATCTAGCGCATTACAAAATGTGCCAGTTACATGATCCTAGGGGCACCGGCGGTCATTTTCAAACTACCAGTTACCCTGTGGATTTTCGCAGGGTAACGGCCAACACAATCCACTCCCATCCGGCCTGTTGAACAGGTAGATGTCAATGCATTCTGCAGGCCGCTACCCCACTACACCCTACGCCCCTTCTGGCACATTCTTAAGAACGCAGGATGTGTGAATGTGGGAAGTGAACTTCCCACATGTACCGGCTTAAAACTTAAGCGGTACCGTTGCGCTCTGCGATGACCTCAGCAGCGACGCTGGATGGCACCTCTGCGTAGGAATCGAAGACCATGGAGTAGTTTGCACGACCCTGGGTCTTGGAGCGGAGGTCACCGACGTAGCCGAACATCTGGGACAGTGGAACCTTGGCCTTGACGATCTTGGCGCCTGAGCGGTCATCCATGGATGCGATCTGTCCACGGCGGGAGTTAACGTCACCGATAACTTCGCCCATGTACTCCTCAGGAGTGGTGATCTCCACGGACATGATTGGCTCCAGCAGAACTGGCTTAGCCTTTGCAACAGCTTCCTTGAACGCCTGGGAACCGGCGAGCTTGAAGGCCATTTCAGAGGAGTCAACGTCGTGGTAGGCACCGTCTTCGAGGGTGGCCTTGACGTTCACCAGTGGGTAGCCAGCGAGGAAGCCGTACTGCATGGCGTCCTGGATACCGGCGTCAACAGAAGGGATGTATTCCCTAGGAACACGGCCACCGGTGACGGCGTTGTTGAACTTGTAGGTTGCGGACTCGCCCTCTTCAAGCTCTCCCTCTTCAGGGGTGTAAGGCTCAATGGAGATGATGACCTTAGCGAACTGACCGGAACCACCGGTCTGCTTCTTGTGGGTGTAGCTGAGGGACTCAACCGCCTTGCGGATGGTCTCACGGTAGGCGACCTGTGGGTCACCGATGTTGGCCTCAACCTTGAACTCGCGCTTCATGCGGTCAACCAGGACGTCGAGGTGCAGCTCGCCCATGCCGCCGATGACGGTCTGGCCGGACTCCTCGTCCAGGTGGACGGTGAAGGTCGGGTCCTCTTCAGCGAGCTTCTGGATGGCGACACCCAGCTTCTCCTGGTCAGACTTGGTCTTTGGCTCGATGGCAACCTGGATAACTGGATCCGGGAAGTCCATGGACTCAAGAATGATTGGGTTCGCGGCATCGCAGAGGGTGTCACCGGTGGTGGTGTCCTTCAGGCCGATGAAGGCGTAGATATTACCAGCGTGCGCGATATCAACAGGGTTTTCCTTGTTGGCGTGCATCTGGAACAGCTTGCCGACGCGTTCCTTCTTGTTCTTGGTGGAGTTCAGGACCTGCTCGCCTGGCTCGACCTTGCCGGAGTAAACGCGGACGAAGGTCAGCTTGCCGAAGAATGGGTGAGCTGCGATCTTGAAGGCCAGTGCGGACAGTGGCTCATTGTCAGAAGGCTTACGGGTCAGCTTGACCTCAGCGTCCTTGACGTCGATGCCCTCGACCTCACCGGTGTCCAGTGGGGTTGGGAGGTAATCGATGACAGCGTCCAGCAGTGGCTGAACACCCTTGTTCTTGTAGGCGGTGCCACAGAACACTGGGTAGATCTCAGAATTGATGACCATCTTGCGGATGGCACCCTTGATCTCGTCGATGGTGAGTTCTTCGCCACCGAAGTACTTCTCCATGAGCTCTTCGTCGGATTCAGCAACGGTCTCGACGAGCTTCTCGCGGTATTCCTGTGCACGCTCGAGCAGATCCGCTGGGATCTCCTCGACGGTTGCGTCGGTACCGATCGGGGTGACGCCGCGCCAGGTCAGAGCCTTCATCTCAAGAAGGTCAACGACGCCGTCGAAGGCATCCTCTGCACCGATTGGGAGCTGCATGACCAGTGGCTTTGCACCGAGGCGATCCTCGATGGTGCCCACGGTGAAGTAGAAGTCCGCGCCCAGCTTGTCCATCTTGTTGACGAAGCAGATACGTGGAACGTCGTACTTGGTTGCCTGACGCCAGACCTGCTCGGACTGAGGCTCAACGCCCTCCTTGCCGTCGAAGACAGCAACTGCGCCATCGAGGACACGCAGGGAGCGCTCGACCTCAACGGTGAAGTCGACGTGACCTGGGGTGTCAATGATGTTGATCTGGTTCTCGTCCCAGAAACAGGTCACCGCGGCGGAGGTGATGGTGATGCCGCGTTCCTTCTCCTGCTCCATCCAGTCGGTGGTTGCGCCACCGTCGTGGGTCTCGCCGACCTTACGGTTAATGCCGGTGTAGAAGAGGATGCGTTCGGTGGTGGTGGTCTTACCGGCGTCAATGTGAGCCATGATGCCGATGTTGCGGACCTTGTTCAGATCCTTAAGCACGTCTTGTGCCACAGTGGTACCCCAACTTGTTGGTTGTGGCGCTTCCCGCTTCACCGCCGGGCGTCGGCTTCCGAACCCGGTGAAGGGTTCCTGTTCCAACGCCCTGGATG
>NZ_CALZFS010000198.1 GCF_945649885.1 uncultured Corynebacterium sp.
GGTCCGCGGGCGTGCTGGCCATCAACTCCTGGTGGATCGGCCCCCTGTTGGTGCTGGGGCGATATGCCCCACCTTTTACTGAGTTCATTGAAAGCGCAGCTGTCACCACCAACTGGCTGAATCCCGTGGAGATTCTCCGGGGCACCACCAGCTGGACGCCTTTTGTGGATACCGAACGCCAGGCCGGCTACCTCCTGGTCAACAGCAGGATTTTTGTTATTCTCACCGTCCTGGTGGCAGCGCTGGGCCTGGCTGGTCTGGCCCTGATGCGCCGCCGGGGCCTGTGGGTCCTCATGCTGGCCGCTGGTCTGCTCCTCCTGGGATCCGCACAGTTGGCCCCGGTGCAGTCCTTCCTTGATGGTACGGGAGCACCCTTCCGCAACATCCATAAATTCGACCTCCTGGTGCGCATGCCCCTGATGGTGGGTGTGGCCGCACTCGGTGCGCATCTCACCGTGCCCAGAAACCTCAATCCCGGTAAACGGGATGCCGCCGGAATTCTTGTCATTTTGATTGCCCTCGGGTCCATCGCACCTGCCTGGTCCGGAAGATTATTACCTCAGGGCACCTGGGATGAGATCCCCGCCTACTGGCATGAGGCCACAGATTTCCTCAATCAGAATGCCGCAGGCACCCGCACCCTCATCCTGCCCAGCTCTCCTTTCGCACGCCAGGACTGGGGATGGACCCGTGATGAACCAGCCCAACCACTGCTTGATGTTCCCTGGGCTGTGCGCGATGCCATTCCATTGGTGCCACCCGAGGCTATCCGGGGACTGGATGGTTTAGACTCCCTGGAGGATTCACTGTCTGATGAGGCTTTGAAACGCCTGGGCATCGGGGCGGTATTGGTGCGCCATGATCTGGAAGCTGATGTTCCGGCGCCATACTTCGATGCACGCTCCGATGCAGAAAAACACACCTTCGGTGAGGTGGATGTCTACCTGATGGATCCCGATCGGGACATGTGGCTCAGCGACACGGATGTTCCCACCGTCGCTGGCGGTGGTGAAATCTTGTCATTATTAGACACCGTCAACGGGCACTCCCCCCATGAGTTGGTTGCCAAAGACGCCGATATTGTCACTGACACCCCCCAGTTGGTGGGTACCAACTACGGCGATGGCAATTCATCCGCAGCACTGGCTGATCTGAGTGAAACTGAGGTCAGGAACAGGTTGGTGGATTATCCTTCCACAGGCCCTATGACCACAGTGGTCACCGAAGGCGAGATCAGTGTGTCCTCCTCTGCCTCAGATGCCACCAGCTTTGGTGGGTCCAATCCGGACAGGTCCCCCAATTCCCTGGTGGATGGGCGCCGCAACACCGACTGGTATCCCACACCGGGCGATATGGAACCTTGGATCAAAATATCCGGTGCGGGAGACACCATGACCATCATCCCGGCAGATGATGTCACTGTGACTATAACCTCCGGCGGGTCAGTCTCAGTCCGTGACTTGGAAAAAAATAAGTCCACCACTTTCATACTGTCCCAACCAGAGGCACTGATCGAGCTGGAGCATTATGCGGGCATCTCCGAGATCACCATGGATGGGCTATCACGCACCATCACGGTTCCTGATACCTCACCCGATGTTCAGCAATTCCTCTTCCAACGCCTCACCGTCCCCACCTCCCACCTGGATCGCGCCTTCACCGCACCCCGCGACATGACCGTGACTATAACTGCCCAGTCCTGCCGCGATATCGAACTCAATGGGGAACGCCTCAGGTGTGGCACCTTGGAACTTCCACGCGGTCAGCACATGCTGCGCACCAGCTCAAAGTGGGTCACACTCACCGAAACAGTGCCGCAGATAAGCGCTACACCCACGGGTGGGGCCATCGCCGCCGCCGACCACGACCGGTTGCTGTTGACCTCCCGCGCCTTCAACCCCGGAGCTCGTGCGCTCATTGGCACCCAGCCCCTCACTCCCATCAGCATCGACGCGGCAGCGCAGGCTTTTGTCATTCCTGCTGGCTTATCGGGCGAGGTGGAGTTCAATTTTGCTGGCGAGAAGCCTTATCGCTTTAGTTTATTTGCTGGTGTGGGCCTGGGGATTCTCGTTATTTCAAGCTGTCTGATCCTAATCCGGCGGAGTTCGCGTGATGAGCTACCGTGGGAAGATCCGGGCACTGCACCAGCGGCGGTACTGCTGATGATCCCGGTATTCGGGTGGTGGCTGATCCCAGCCATTGCCGCCTGGACTATTCCCCGCTTCACCCTCATTCCCCACTGGGTAATGGCCTCAATCCCATTGGGCATTGCCGGATTGTGGTTGGCGCAGGCCCCCTGGCCCTCAGCTGCTTATCCAGGCGATTCAGCGGCATTGGTCTTTTTGGCCGGGGTATCAGTAGCAGCAGTGTTCATGCCGGGAAACCACCGGAAGTAGAGAAAAAGAGATGCCCCCAGAGTTTTTATCTCTGGGGGCATCTCTTTGAATCTTTTTTACTTATGGTTGGGAACGGATGGTTACAGGGCTAGAGTTTCGCCTTGTCAGTGTCCTTGGAGCCATCCACAATACTGACATTGTCTACATCTCTTATCTTCTCACCGAAACCACCCATCTCAGGAAGGTTTTCGGGGTGTTCGGTAAGAGGAGTCTTCTTTTTGCTGAAGATTGAAAGTAGACCATTCTGATAACCAACCGCGCCCAAGACTAGGACCACGCCGCCGACCTGCAGCAGGGTCGGGATCTCTGTGTAGATCACGGCTGCGATGAAGATGGTGGAGACTGGGGAGAGCAGCAGCAGACCGCCGGAGATGGTGGCGTTCATGTTGGCAGAACCAATCTGGACGAAGGTCCAGGCGATGAACTGT
>NZ_CALZFS010000199.1 GCF_945649885.1 uncultured Corynebacterium sp.
GCTCCGATTGCAGCAGTGGACAGGGCAGTGTTCTTAGTGTGCATAAACATGCATTTACCTTTTCTTGGGAAAGAGTAATTCTTGGCCTTCGGGCGTATTTGCAGTTTTATCTCAGCTCCTCATAAGAATTCGCAGGTATTTCCGATGGTACGTGATGGTGATGGATGTCACTTAGCTATTGCGGGATTCTGCCTGAACCAGAGGGGCTTTGTGACTGGGTGGCACTGGGAAAGAGGGTTCCTGTGGTTTCAGGAGAGGGGGCGGTGAAAACGCGCTACCCAGCATGATGTGGGGTTTTCCGGGGACTGGGGGAGTCCTGGGTGGCAGGGGTGCCCAGGAGCTGGTTTTGTCCACTTTTTCACCCCCAAGTGTGGGAGTGGAGGGGTTGGTTGAAATCCATGTGGCGCGGGGGTCAGCGGTTGGGGATTTTGCAGAACTGTGCAATGTGGCGCCATTTGGGCATGGAAATGACCTAGATCTCACCTTTGGAATGGTTTTTGTGCGAAATTTCTTCACAAACTTGCAAATTCTGTGATTTGCAACATGTGCATCCCGTGAGCTGCAGAAAGTTGACATTTAAAATGTGCTTGTATAGCGTCACACAAGCCAATAGCGAAGTGGCTTAAGTCACTGACATCTCAAAGGTTGATCATGAATCCTTCTGCCCCAACTCCTGAGGAATTCCTCGAAATGAGCGAATCCCAGGAATTTGGCGAACTGCGTAGCACCTTCCGCAAGTTTGCCTTCCCGATATCCATCGTCTTCCTGGTGTGGTTCTTCTTCTACATCATCACTGCCACCTACGCGACGGACTTTGTTTCCATCCGGGTATATGGCGCCATCACCGTTGGTATGGTTCTCGGCCTTGCTCAGTTTGCAACCGCAGGATTGGTTACCTGGATGTATCTCCGATTCGCTAATAAGAAACTTGATCCAGCATCCGCAGGTATCCGGGCCCAGCTCGAAGGCCTCCCGCGTTCATCCGCCAACACCCTTGAAAGCCAGGAGAACTAAGTGCAGACGCTTGCAGCCGAGCAGATCTCAACGGGTAACCCGCTGCTCAATATCTCAATCTTCATCATCTTCATCGTTGTCACGATGACGGTGGTCATCCGTGCCACCCGCACGACCTCCCAGAAGGGCTCCGACTTCTACACCGGCGGCGCTTCCTTCTCCGGACCGCAGAATGGTCTCGCCATCTCAGGTGACTACCTTTCTGCAGCAGCCTTCCTCGGCGTGACCGGTGCAATTGCACTGAGTGGCTATGACGGATTCCTCTACTCCGTGGCCTTCCTCATCGCCCTACTCGTCGCTCTGGTGCTGGTTGCAGAACCACTGCGTAACACCGGCCGCTTCACCATGGCCGATGTGCTTTCCTTCCGACTGAAGCAGAAGCCGGTCCGTATGGCTGCTGCTCTGTCCACCCTGGCTATCTCCCTGTTCTACCTCATCGCCCAGATGGCTGGTGCCGGTGGACTGGTTGCTCTGCTTCTTGGCATCGACGGCAAGGCCGCACAGTCAATCGTTGTCGCCATCGTCGGCGTCCTGATGATCGTCTACGTTCTCATCGGCGGTATGAAGGGCACCACCTACATTCAGATGATCAAGGCGGTTCTCCTCGTCGGTGGATCCGTGGTCATCACTTTCCTGACCTTCTTCGCCGTCAAGGGTGGATTCAACGGAGTTCTGGAAGCTGCTGTGGCGAACCACCCCAAGGGTGATGCGATCCTCAACCCCGGCCTGCAGTACGGGGCAAACGCCCTGACCAAGCTTGACTTCATCTCCCTGGGTGCAGCACTTGTCCTGGGTACCGCTGGTCTGCCACACGTTCTCATGCGTTTCTACACCGTGCCTTCCGCCAAGGAAGCACGTCGTTCCATGACCTGGACCATCGTGATTGTTGCACTGTTCTTCCTGATGACTGTTGTCATGGGCTTCGGTGCCGCTGCACTTGTGGGACCAGAGCAGATCGCCAACGCTCCGGGTGGCGCGAACTCCGCGGTGCTCCTGCTGGCTTCCCGTGTCGGTGGAACCATCTTCATGGCCTGCATCTCCGCCATCGCCTTTGCCACCATCCTCGCTGTGGTTGCAGGTCTGGCCATCACCGCTTCTGCCTCTGTCGCCCACGACATCTACAACTCCGTGATCCGTGACGGCAAGGCCACCGAAGAGGAGCAGGTCAAGGTTTCCCGCTACACCGTTATCGTCATCGGTGTCCTGGCCATCGTCATGGGTATTGGCGCCATGGGCCAGAACATCGCCTTCCTGGTGGCACTGGCCTTCGGTATTGCTGCAGCAGCGAACCTGCCAACCATCCTGTACTCCCTGTACTGGAAGAAGTTCAACACCACCGGTGCTCTGTTCTCCATCTACGGTGGACTGCTGACCTCCGTGGTTCTCATCGCGTTCTCCCCGGCTGTCTCCGGTGCTGACACCTCGATGCTGCCGAACCTCGACTTCGCATGGTTCCCGCTGACCAACCCGGCGATCGTGGCCATCCCGACCGGCTTCCTGCTGGGCATCATCGGCACCTACATGGGCAAGCCTGATAACTTCCCACTCAAGCGCGCTGAGATGGAAGTCCGCTCCCTGACCGGTGTGGGCGTGGAAAAACCTGTTGAACACTAACAACTGACAAACACGCAAAGGGCTCCTGGATACCAATTCCAGGAGCCCTTTGTGCTTTTCTTTTATATGGATGGGGAATAATACTTTTGCTGCTCTCCGGCAGGCTAATCTCAATATATGAAAGGTCAGAGAGCCACCTGGGAACGTTTTCTCCCGGGCGTTGCTGTGCTGCGACGCTATAAAC
>NZ_CALZFS010000200.1 GCF_945649885.1 uncultured Corynebacterium sp.
AACCACCTGGACCGCCTGCCAGTGGATGAGCGCCCCACCGACATGCTCGCCTCCATCCAGCAGGCTGAACTTGTCATCAGCACAGGAACCGAGGAAACAGCACTGCCGCTACCCGAAGGGCAGGCATACATCTCCATCGCCCCCTACGCCGAGCAGACACACACCTGCCACCATCACAGCCTCACCACCTGCCTGGGTGAGCTAGCCAATGAGCCTGTCACGGTGACCATCCGTGATGACAACTCCGGCGAGATCCTGATCGAGCAGGACACCATCACCTATGACAATGGTTTCATCGGTTTCTGGCTGCCCACCGACCTGGAAGGCACCATTGAAATCTCCCACGACGGCCGCAGTGGCAGCACCCCGTTTTCCACCCGGGAAGACGGAGCCACCTGTGTGACCACGCTACAGGTGGCCTAAAAACAGCTTGTCGACGCCCGCGGTGGGGGGGGCGTCGACAAGCATGCCCCGTGAAGGGAGCAGGGAACACAAAAAATCCCAGTCAATATGACTGGGATTTTTTCAACTGTGCGCCCGGAGGGATTCGAACCCCCAACCTTCTGATCCGTAGTCAGATGCTCTATCCGTTGAGCTACGGGCGCAGTGTAGATTCACGCTCGAGGCGCTCTCTGCAACGACTGATAACATTACACTCGCTTCCACTTTCCTACAAATCCCAAGGTCAGGGCACTAAAGAGAAGGAAAGCTCTACGTTGCAGATACCGTGGATGAACATGGCCCGCATCCCCTGGGGAAATCTGGGGGTGCGGGCCACAATCAAACGCAGGAAACCTACAAGGTAATTAGAGAACCATGCCGAAAACAGGGATGGCAATCAGATAGGTGACGATGGTGATGAGCACCAGGGCGATTAGGTTGAGCCAGATGCCGCCCTTGACCATCTCGTTGATCTTGACATAACCGGAGCCGAAGGCGATGGCGTTCGGCGGGGTGGCCACCGGCAGCATGAAGGCACAGGTTGCAGACAGTGCAACCGGAATGGTGAGCAGGAGGACGTTCTGCTCGCCACCGGCGGTGAGACCGATTCCGATGGCCACACCACCCATGATGGGCAGGAAGGTAGCAGCAGTTGCGGTGTTGGAGGTGAACTCAGTGAGGAAGAGAACCAGCGCTGCCACGGAGAAGATCAGCAGGATCGTCGGCAGACCACCGAGGCCCTTGGCCAGCTCGCCGATCCAGAGGGACAGACCGGTCTGGGTGAACATCGCGGACAGGGAGAGGCCACCACCGAAGAGGATCAGCACATCCCATGGGGTTTCATTGGCGGTCTTCCAGTCCAGGAGTCGCTCGCCGGTCTTGAAATTGGCTGGAACGGTGAAGAGGATGACGCCGGCGATGATGCCGACCATGGCGTCGTGGATGGCCAACGCGGAGCCGGTCCAGTCCAGCACCAGGGGCACAAAAACCCAGGCGAGTGCCGCAGCGAGGAAGACGATGCCCACGGAGATCTGGGGGCGGGTCCATGGTCCGAGCTTGCGGATCTCTTCGCGGATCAGTTCTCTACCACCGGGAATCTCATCGATCTCCGGCTTGAACACAGTGGTCAGCACCAGCCAGGCCAGGACGGTGAAGATGACCGCCATGGGCACACCGACAAGCATCCACTGGCCGAAACCGATGTGGATGTCATGAGCTTCAGACATGTAGGCAGCCAGCAGGGCATTCGGCGGGGTACCGATCAGGGTGCCCAGGGAACCGATGGATGCGGAGTATGCGATCGACAGCATGAGGCCGGTGGCGAACTTCTTCTGATTCTTCATACCTCCGACGGTTTCCGCGGTCAGCACCAGAACGGACATGCCGATCGGGAGCATGACCACAGCCGTGGCCGTGTTGGAGACCCACATGGACAGGAAGCCGGTGGCCACCATGAAGCCCAGAACCAGCTGCTTCGGCTTGGTTCCCACGGCCAACACCACAGCGAGTGCCATGCGGCGGTGCAGGTCCCACTTCTGCAGACCCAGGGCGAGTAGGAAGCCGCCCAGGAACAGGAAGATGGTGGGGTTGGCATACGGTGCCGCTGCCGAGGCAAATGAGGTCACCTGGAACAGTGGGAACGCGATCAGTGGGATCAGGGCGGTCGCCGACAGCGGAATCGCCTCAGTCATCCACCAGGTAGCCATCAGCACGGTGGTGGCCGCGGTGATGCGCATGGCCTCACGAGAATATTCAGCTTCAGGGTCAAAGCCGGTGGACTCCATGACGACTTCCACCGCGTTTGCCGGGAAGAAGAGGTAGACCAGCAGTGCCAGAACAGCACCGGTGATCAGACCCCGTGCCTGACGGTGCCATTCTTTGCGGTTGCCCACTTTTATCACGTCACCGGTTGCACCGGTGTCGTTTTCCTTCACTTCAGATGCGCTCATCGCAGCATGGTCCTTTCACTGGCCTTCTCAACCACGGAATATTAACGCCCCGCCTCCGCCCTTGCGCAAAACGTCATACACAATAAGGTATGACCACATGGACCGGCCACGTGCGCCAGACGAACTACCTGCGGAATCGCCTTTCATTTTGATACGGAAACCTTTACCGCAGCCACCCCTCCCCACCCCCATAATAAAAATTATGCTAAAAAACCTCACCCCGCTTGAGGATGCCAACCTCACCCCACCCCCACCGCGAGGTGGGGCCCCAGGGAGAATTCCAGGGAACACGAAAACCCTGGTGTGATCTTCTCAGACCTCACCAGGGTTTCAACTGTGCGCCCGGAGGGATTCGAACCCCCAACCTTCTGATCCGTAGTCAG
>NZ_CALZFS010000201.1 GCF_945649885.1 uncultured Corynebacterium sp.
AGGAAATCTCAGATTCTGGGGCACCGCTGCCGCAAGGCACGGGTTCGGCCTAACTTCGCGCCTCTCCTACGACCGGTGAGCACACTGTTGCCATGAGATGCCTCCTCAGGACACGGCGCATTCGCTGGGGTGCAGCTGATCTTTGCGGCGCAGCTTACGTACGGTGCTCAGAGTTATTCGGGTTGTGGCTGTCGGTGGTACTCGGCTTGTGCACGACGAACCGTAGAATCTGACCCCCGCACGTGGGGCGAAGGCGCAGCGGGACCAGACCAGCGTGTTTTAGGGCGGATTCAAAAGCATCGGCCTTGAAGAGGCGATGCGCAGAGCCTTCGGCCCGGTGAAGCCACCCCGCGACGCGCGAGGAGAGCAGGTCGTATCCCACGAACACTCCGCCCGGGCGCAGGACCCGAGCCACCTCAGCCACGGCCTGCTCCCACTCGAGCACGTGATGGAGCATGAGAAAGCTCAACACCATGTCGAAGGACTCATCTGCACAGGGCAGGGCAGTGGCATCGGCCTGACGCGCCTCAACGGGCAGTCCTGTAAGGACGCGCTGCGCGGCCTGGACCATGGCAGGATCGACGTCGGTCGTGGTGAGGTTTACCTGCGTATGAGACGCACTGATTGCTTTAGCCATCGCCCCGCTGCCACCACCGATTTCCAGAACGCGTCCGGCCAGGGGCCAGTCCTGCGTCGCCCAGGAAACCGTCCTTGGGGCCAGAAAACCCCACAGTGCACTGCGGCAGACCACAGATTCTACGGTCGACATCGGGGGCATGGCTTCCTCGTATCTATGCGCGGGACGGGTTAGAGCAGATTAGTGGTCCGAGCGGCACCACCGAACTGCACCGGGCGGCCGGGATTCTCGGCATAGGTCTTGCTTGGCATAGTGGCAGATTACCTTTCTCAGCATTATGTTGGTTTCAAGGTATCTACCAAACAGGGGTCAGGTCCGCTAGGAGCAGCGCACAGCCTTGGTGGGTGAGTGGTAGGGCATGAGCGCTTTGACTACGCGGGATTCCCCTAATAGCGTTTACCCTTAGGCGGTCTTCGATCCCGCAGTTTTTCGCGACGCAACGTCGGCACGCATGTCTCAACCCTCAGGCCCAGCCGGCAAGCACCCGGACGTGACGCTGGCTCGCGTGGCTAACACTCATACCCCTGATGGTTCCTAGGAGGCGTCATACCGTGCCTGTGGTCGCTCGAGGGACCGTGATTGCACTGATGGTGGGGATCGTCGTGGTAGGCAGCGCTGTGCCGGCCGGTGCCCACCAGGAGTGGTTTGTCAACGCGCCGGAGACCTATCCACCGGACTTTGGGGCGCTGCTGCGCCCGGGCGTTGTCCTCGCGGTGGCCGCAACCGTCGCGGTGACCCTCTTGCTGCGCTCGGTGGCGGCGCGGTTACCTGCTCCCGAGCTGGCGATGATCAAGCCGACTCGGCGGCTGGCGTCGCTCGTCCCATGGGTGCCCCGGCTTCTCGCCGCGCATCTGGGTTTCAGCCTGCTCGTCTTGGCATTCGACGGGGCGTTTCTGGAGCCCGGCATACACGTCCCGGACGGCGCGGGGGGCATACTTCTACTCGTGCCTCAGGCTATGGTGGGCGGGCTGCTCATCGCCGGTGTCCTCGTCCGCGCGGCGAGTGTAGCGATCATGCTCACCGCGCCACTGCTGGTAGCTCTGCAGGGTCCCGAGGCGCTCGTCATCCTGGCAGTGTTCGTTGGTATCGCCGCGTTTTTGTTCGTGCTGCCTCCACGCCTGAAAGATGGGGGTCGTATGGACCTTGACCTGCCGAAGCTGCGCCGTGCGACGTTCGGTCTAAAGCTTGGTGCGGGCGTAACCCTCATTTCCCTGGCGGTCGTGGAGAAGCTGGCGAATCCCGAGATGGCGCGGGCGATGCTCGAACAGGAACCGCTCCTCAATATCCTTGCCCCATTCGGGGTAAGCGCCGACGCCTTCGCGGTGGTTGCCGGGTCCATCGAGCTTTTGTTCGGGCTGCTCATAATCTCCGGCGCGATGCCGCAGGTGGTCGCGATCCTGGCGGCCGTGCCGTTCACCGCGACGCTGGCGCTTTTCGGGACGACTGAATTTCTGGGGCACCTTCCGTTGTACGGTGTCCTGCTCGCCTTCCTCGTGCTGGGGAGCCTGGAAGAGACTTCCCGCAGCCTATCCGGGCTACGGCGACGGGCGAGGACGCCTGTTCGATCCGGAAAATCCGTGTGAGGAGATGAATTAAGCGATCGCCGCGAGGGGATGCTTCTATGAACGCACGGGATGTTGAAGGTCGTCGATCAGCTTAGCCGGTGGCTCAGTAACCCTTGGGTTCAATCCGTCAACGCAACAGTGCTTCAACTGCTCAGCGGGGCACGGAATCCGAGGGCCTTCCGGGGACGGTTGTTGGCGCGTTTGGCTTCGGCGAGTTCGGCTCGCAGCCGCCGGTTTTCTGCTTCCAGGTCGATCGACTCGGCCGGGGTGTCGGCCACGGTTTGTTTGTGGTTGCGGACTCAGACTCGCAAGGATTTTTTGCTGACGCCGAGCTCTACAGCGATGCGGGTGACTGTGCCACGGGCGGTGACGGGATCGGCTGGGGCATGAAGCAAGAGTTCAACGGCGCGTTGCTTGAGCTCTGGGGTGTATTTGATGGGCATGTAGGGTGCCCTTTTCCAATTTCCTACCCTCCATTAAACCCGGGGCGAACCACCCCTACCCGAAAACTCCGGAGGTGCCCGACACCGGAATCAACCGTTCATCAAGGACGCATCGGTG
>NZ_CALZFS010000202.1 GCF_945649885.1 uncultured Corynebacterium sp.
ATCTCCGCGCCCTCATCACCTTCATAACCCAGCTGGACAACGCGTGTGCCTGCGTCCACCAGACGACGCAGAATGGCCTTTTCACCAACGATCTCCGCGTAATAACGCGCATTGGCCGCGGTAGGCACCGACTGGATCAGGGTGTGTAGATAGCCGCCACCACCCACACGGTCCAGATCATTGGTGCGGTCAAGACGCCCCGAAACGATAACCGGGTCGATGTCTTTGTTATCGCTGAACAGGTCAATGATCGCCTGGAAGATCAGCTGGTGCGCAGGCCGGTAGAAGTCCTCAGGAGTCAGGACATCCAGGATGTCAATGACAGTGTTCGGGCTGAGCAGCATGGCACCCAGCACGCCCATCTCGGCATCATTGTCATAGGGCGGGGAGCGGAAATCACGGTATTCACGGGGGTTGTTGTCATCACGACCACGGCCCTTACGGCCACCACCCCGACTGTTTCCCTGGTTGAAGGCTCCACCCTGGTCCTTGTCACGGGAAGGGCCACCACCAATCATCGCAGGACCGAAATCCACATCATCAAATGCGGGGGCCGGCATATCCGAAGGCTCCGGTGGATAGGACTCACTCGGCTCCGTTGGGGGAACAAAGTCATCGTCAAAACTCGCTGCTGAACTATCAGCTGACATCGCTGATCCCCTTTCTCTTGGCGTGCATCACTTTAATGATTTCCTCACGTTTAGTCATGTCCATGTTGCCACTGTCATGACTTCCCACATTCTTGTCCAGAGACACACTGTTTTTGAGACAGAAATGCCAAAACTATCCACAGAACATTTGGTTAACAAATGCTGTCATTCACTAATTCTTCCCCAGTCTGGGCAAGTTTCTCACAATTAGGCCTCCAGCCTGTGGATAACTTGTGGACAACTCCGGACGTATCCTTCATCACACTTAGATCAATGCAGGTCAGGCAAGCATTTTTCCCTGTGGATAACTGTGGACAACTAGGAAGAAACAGTGGATAACTATTCTCACCTGCGGTTATGTGAGGGCTGATTTCCCTACACTATGGTTATGCAGGGCTTTTGAGAGAAGATAACACCAGGTTAACTATCCACAATCACCCGAAGTTATCCACAGGCAGGGGATAACTATTTTCAAACCATTGTCCACAGGGTTTCCACCATCCTGAAAAGAGCGCTGAAACAATGGTGCCTCACCCCACACCGGGTTGAAAAACAGGGGGCCTCGCCAAGCATCCGTCAAGCACCCGTCAAGCAATCTAAACTGCACCACCGTACAGTTCCCAGACGGGTGTGGAAATAGATTTCGACCCCACACCTGCTGTTTGGTGTGGGGTCGAAAAATGCTGTTGTCGTTGGGTGCCACACAATTGGTTGTGTGCACCGCCGTCGCATGCGCGTTGTCGTTACGCTGCGACGACCTCAAACTTCACGCGGGACACGATGCCCTCATGAATTTTTGCTTCTACCTGGTACTTACCGGTGGTCTTGACCAGGTTCTTCGGGAGAACGATGGCACGCTTGTCCAGGTTCGGGCCGCCGGCTGCCTTGACTGCTGCGACGACGTCGTCAGCCTTCACGGAACCGAACAGCTTACCGCTCTCGGAGGTGCGGACTGCAACCTGGACACCCTCAAGTGCCTCAAGCTGAGCCTTAACTTCGCGAGCATGGTCGAGGTCGCGAATGGTGCGAGCCTCCTGGGCACGCTTGATGCCCTCGATCTGCTTCTCAGCGCCCGGGGTAGCCGGAATGGCCAGGCCACGCGGGAGCAGCAGGTTACGTCCGTAGCCGTCCTTGACCTCTACGATGTCGCCAGCGACACCGAGGTTCTCAACGGCGGCGGTGAGGATCAGCTTCATGATCCCTGCCTTTCGTGGTGTAAGTATGTGATGTTGGAAATAGAAGAAAAGTTAGAACGGGGGCTCATCGTCTGCGCCACCAAATCCACCACTACCGGCGGGTGGTGCAGAATTCCAGGGATCATTGTCGGGGGTCGCAGCCTGATTGCTGTTTCCTCCGCCGAATCCACCCTGGTTGAAGTTGTTTCCGGACTGACCCTGGTTGCCACCGAAGCCGCCCTGATTTCCCTGCTGTCCACCGAATCCACCGGAATTCTGGCCAAATCCGCCCTGGTTGCCACCTTGGTTTCCGCCCTGACCGAAGCCCTGGCCTCCACCCTGGTTGCCACCGAAGCCGCCGCCTTGGCCACCACCACGTGCATTACGGGTGACTTCTGCCTTGGCGTACTTCAGGGATGGTCCGACTTCGTCGACCTCAACCTCGAAGATGGTGCGCTTCTCACCCTCACGGGTTTCATAGGAACGCTGACGGAGACGGCCCTGCACGATAACGCGCATGCCCTTCGTCAGGGATTCAGCTGCATTCTCGGCAGCTTCGCGCCAGACATTGCAGGTGAGGAACAGAGCCTCGCCATCCTCCCACTGATTAGTGGACCGGTTAAAGGTCCTCGGGGTGGATGCGATTCGGAAGTTAGCGACCGCCGCACCCGATGGGGTGAAGCGCAACTCCGGGTCAGCAACTAGGTTGCCGACAACGGTGATGGTGGTATCTCCCTGTGCCATGTCCTTCAACTACCTCTCTAGAGCTAAAGTTCTTTACTTATCGAGTCGCAGAACCTTGGTGCGCAGGACACCATCGTTCAGGTTCAGAACACGATCGAGCTCCAGCACAGTCGCGGACTCACACTTGAGATCGACGACGGCGTAGATGCCCTCTTCCTTCTTGTTGATCTGGTAGGCCAGAC
>NZ_CALZFS010000203.1 GCF_945649885.1 uncultured Corynebacterium sp.
TGATGGCTACTGCCCGCATCACTCCACCGGTATCCCCTGTGGTGTGAGGGACTAGCCCCCTCCTTTGATCTCACCCACCTCTGCGTTCCCCTGGTTGGTCCAGGGGAACGTGTTTTTCTTTCTGTTTCCGGTGAGCGGTGATTGTTAAGGAGTCATAACAATCAATGAAAATCTATGTTTAGGGGTCTACGTTGGGCGGTGAAAGGTTCTCTCACTCCTCATATGGAGGTCCACATGAAGATTTCCACCATCCTCTCCGAGCTGGATAACAACCAGGAAGACCGGGAGGCGTTGTACAAGCACTTCCACCAGAACCCTGAGCTTTCGCTCCAAGAGTTCAAAACCGCCGACCGCCTTGAATCAGAACTCTGACGCTTGGTATCAACGAGGTACTGTGCATCGGTGAGACCGGCATCGTCGCTGCCGCCTCCTGGTTGATCAAGGAGCACAAATGGGCACTCCCATAACCACCAGAGGTAATCAGCCCACCTTCAAAGGTAATGACTCCGCTTTGCTGGGCATCGTCCTCGCAGTCATCACCTTCTGGTTGTTTGCACAAACCACCATGAACATCGGCCCACTGATGGCTGATGATGTGGGGATGCCGATGCCGGTGATGAACATCGCCATCTCCCTGTCAGCGTTATTCTCCGGCATGTTCATCGTGATGTTCGGCAGCCTGGGCGATAAAACCGGTCGCGTCAAGATCGTCCTCGTCGGCAACATCCTCAACATTGTCAGCTCCCTCCTCATCGCCTTCGCCTTCAGCGGGCTGGCCACCCCAATGATCATCATTGGGCGCATCCTGCAGGGCCTGGCCGCCGGTGCGATCATGCCGACCACCATGGCACTGTTGAAGGTCTACTGGGACGGTCCCGCACGGCAACGTGCTGTCTCCATGTGGTCCATCGGTTCCTGGGGAGGATCGGGTCTGACCGCCATCTTCGGTGGTTTCATGGCCTCCACCGTGCTGGGCTGGCGTTCCATCTTCATCATCTGTGCATTCGTATCAGTGGCATCGATCACGCTCATGCGTCAGATTCCTGAATCTGCTCCCCTGGCTGGCAGGACAGGCAGGACGGATTGGGTGGGAATTGCCTCTCTGGCCATCGCCCTGGCTGCACTGTTGATCGTGGTCACCCAGGGTTCAGCTATCGGATGGGCCAACCTGATGACCTGGGCACTGATCGCGGTATTCATCATTGCATCTGGTGTTTTCATTAACGCCGAGTTGAACACCAGCAACCCTTTTGTTGATTTCAACCTCTTCAAGAACACGGTATTTACCGGGGCGACAATCTCGAATTTCCTCATCAACAGCACCGCCGGCGCCCTGACGGTTTCACTGTGGGGCCTGCAGGGCGCAGCCGGAATGTCCGCAGCCACAGCGGGCTATAGCTCTCTTAAAACAAAAGCTTCATAGAGTGCCAGGCTTGAACTCTAATGAGCTGCTCTTTCTATTGCTCGATCTAATTTTTAGACGCATCTTTTGTTTTGGGAGGGTTATATCTCACCGCAGGATATGCGATCTTCATCATCGCCTTCATCCGGGTTGGTGAGAAGCTCCTACAGAAGTTCGGCCCCGCAAACCCATGATCTGGGGTTCGCTCATCGTTTTGGCAGCCATCATGATGCGCATGGCCACCCACACCCTCCAGTGGCAGTACACCGTGCTGGCCGTGGCAGCCTATTCATTATTCGGCCTGGGGCTGGCCTTCTATGCCACCCCATCCACTGATGCCGCCCTGACCAACCTGCCGGGGGGACCAGGCGGGTGCCGGATCCGGAATCTACAAGATGGCCTCGTCGCTCGGCGCGGCATTCGGTGTGGCGGCATCTGCTGCGCTGTTCACAGCACTCTCTGAATCAGGGCTGGATCTCATTGGAGCAGCGGTGGAGTTCACCGGCAGACAGGATAATCTGGCAGTCCGTGAAGCAGGAACGATTGGACTGGCCTTCAACGCGCTGATGGCTATTGCTGCTTTGATCTCCATCATCATCTTTATTCCCAAACAGAAGAAGGTTGAGCAACTTTTCTGAAGCCCCCTATATGCTTGATATCCACGAAGGAAGGATCGATCATTCATGACCCTGTTGACTGCACACACCCTGCTCTTCCAGCAGGTCACCGCGATGATGAGCAATGACTTCGCCATCCAGGATGGCGAAGGGGAAGTGGCAGGATATGTCCACACCCACGGTTCCCTCGGCTCGCTGCTGGCGAAGGGGAGCCGCCATTTCACCATCACGGATGCTGATGATCAGCCTGTCCTGATGGTGCGTGATCCCCTGAACTTCGTGCGGGACACCTTTGTCCTGGAGAACCCAGATGGCACAGAATTCGGGCAGGTGCGTAAACGCTTCACCTTCTTCAACCAACGCCTAGATATCAATCTAGCCACCGGGGAAACCATTGAGCTGAAGGGCAACCTGCTGGGCCTGGATTTTGATCTCAATATGCAGGGCAGTGTGATGGCCAGGGTGTCCCGGAAGTGGGCGGGTCTGGCCAAAGGACTGTTGGGACGCAGCACCTATGCGCTCATCTTTAAACCAGAGACTTCTCCGGAGCTGAGAAAGGCGATCATCGGAGCGATGATCGCCTTGGATCTTGTCAGACGCAAGGAAAACAACAACTAGGCAAATGCCACCTGAGGCTGTTCGAAGGTCTGGTGTTCAACAGTCCACCTGGTCATCCGGGGGTAGACCCAGAAGCT
>NZ_CALZFS010000204.1 GCF_945649885.1 uncultured Corynebacterium sp.
TGCAGATTCTTCTCATTTTTCAGTTTGACCAACCACAACCATCAGATCCATTCCCTGGGCACGGTGGCCGGCGATGGTACACCAACCCTCCATTGCTTCAGTGATCTCTCCGACGGTGATGGTGACTTCCTCACCGGGAACAACACGGCCAGTCTGGATGCCGTTGGCAAACTTCAGGTCATGAACCATGTCATCGGTGTTGATCATGGTCACCTCCAGTGTCTTGCCGGCGGGTACCTCGATCACATCGGGTGAGAACACCATGTCGCCGGCATCAATGGTGATGGCATGAACATCGCCAGTGCTCACCACAGAACCAGTGGTATTACCGCCAGAGGTTCCCAGTCCACCGAAGGCCGCCAACACCAGGGCCAACACCGCGATGCCTGCGGTGACCTGGTTATAGCGCGGCGCGGTGACCGGCTCAATCGGGTCGCGCTTCTTCATCAGCACCTCACGTTGAGCTTTCACGCCCAGGGGCATCAGTGGCACAAAAGCTGTCAGGGCGCCGATGGAGAGTAATGACGCGACCACACGCAGCCAACTGTTGTCCGTGAGCAGCCAGATGGCCAGACCACCGTTGATGAGCGTCCAACGGAACAGGCCCGCACGCCCGATCATGTCGGTGCCGGTCCGCACGGCACCGGGCCCGCCACCCATGGTGGAAGGCAGTAGGGAACTCATCACACCGATGAGCAGTTGGGCGGCGAAACCAACGAGGACGGCATTCGTCGGCAAGCTAATTTGGTACAGCTCCCCGTGGTGCGCCACAGCTTCCACGGCGATGTAGATCAGTGAACCCACCAGCCACAGGGGAGCGGTGCCCACCGCAGCAGCGCTAAAACCCACGCGATCGCGAGGTGCAGCCAGCACGCTTATCGACGCCCTCATCCACGCCCCCATGGGCACCAACCACGCCAGGATGTACAGCACCAATCCACCTGCGGCGATGTAGCCATTGTCGGCGAATACGCCACCGAGGATCACCGGCAGGGCGAAAAGCATCAAGCCGACGGAGTATCTGGTGTGGTCATAGGGCAGGCGGGTGCGCCAGGTCGCGGCATAGAGAACCGAGAGTGAACCCAGTGCCGCGAATCCCACAAAACCTAAGATATTGGACACCGTGTGGGCCAGCAACACCCGCTCATGCCAGGTGCCGGGAAGCTCCGCGGCGAGGAATCCGCCGGCCACCGCGCCCACCGGGAGGAAGCAGGCACTGGCCACATAGGCCACCACGGCTGTGGCATAGGGCTGGCCGCGTTTGGCTGTGAGAAACTGCGCTGCCAGGGAGAAGGCATGCCATAGCATGGTGAGGCCCACTATTGCAGCGCCAATGCTGGTGATTATCCAGTGATCGTTCCAGGTGTTGGAAAGCAGCTGCCCCAGGATCGTGATGATCGCGCCACCGTTGAGCACCCACACCTTGCGCAGCTGCCAGGGACGCTTCTCGTCGGCCAGGCGTTGGTGGAGGAAGCGTTCGGTGAAGTGTTGTGACCACACCACGATGGAGTTGGTGACCGCGCCAAGGGTGAAGAGGTGGATGAGTACCCAACGGTACTCAGGCAGGACCGGGTGGATAATGCCGGCCACGATCAAGGCGATGAACCAGTAGGTGACCGGTTTGCTGACCTTGCGGTGCCAGGTGCGTCGATCCCATGTGGTGCTGGTGTCACTCATGAATTCAAGAGTAGTCCCCCTTAATAGTACGGACAAAGCCGGGATAAATAATTCTGGTTAGTGTTGGGAGTGTGGAAGAGGAACTGGTTATCAGGGTGTATCCGGATTATGGAAATCTCTGCTCTTTGTGGGTGTCAGCGGAACTGGTCCTCCACGAAGGGGAGCACTTCATGCCCATGCCCTGGCAGCTGGGTATTGGCGAACCCCTGAACAGCCGCATCTTGGAATGGACTGAGCAGTTCCACACCTTCTGCATCGAGGCCCATGACGGTTTCGATCGCCGCCCCTGCTGGGAAGACGGTTTTGACCCTGAGGCCTGGCACCGGGAAGGCGCAGAGATTGTGGCTGAATTGGAGAAGCTCTTCCCCGAGGTGGAAATACTTTCACACTTTGATGGTTATGTCTTCTCCGCCAATGAGCGCCGTAGCACCAAAGGACTATTGCCACTGACCCTGCCCGATGCGGATAAGCCGGGCCATATCACCCCTCAAGAATTAAGGAACCGGCCAGATCAACAGTTCAGCTGACCTTCTCCAGCCGCGCCAAGGTCACTGCGATGGCCAGCAGTCCACCCAGCAACACCGTCAGGTAGGCAATGAACACCAGCCAGCTGGCGTGGGTGAAGATGACACCGGAGAACCAGCCCACGGCAGATGAACCGATGTAATAACAAAAAAGGTACATGCTGGAAGCCTCAGCACGGTCCTTGGTGGCGATGATGCCGATCCAGCCAGAAGCTGAGGAGTGGATGGCAAAAAATGATGCGGTGAAGGCAAACAGCGCGATGAAGGTGAGCCACATATTGTCCACTGCCATCAGTACCAGGCTCACAATCATGGTGATGGCCAGGAAGATCACCGCTGGACCATTGCCCATCTTTTCCCGCAGCCTGCCTGCCTGGGCGGAACTCCAGGTGCCGGAGAGATACATCAGGAACACCGCACCTACCAGCACTTCACTGAGTCCGAACTGTTCAATCATGCGGAAGCCCAGGTAGTTGTACAGGGAGACAAAGGTGCCCATCCCCAGGAA
>NZ_CALZFS010000205.1 GCF_945649885.1 uncultured Corynebacterium sp.
GGCCGTGCCATTTTCGAATGGCGGGTTCTGCTGGCCGAGGAAGTAGGGCTTGAATGGAACCATGCCTGCATTGACGAAGAGCAGGTTCGGGTCATCCAGAATCAGCGACGCGCTGGGAACCGCCGTGTGGCCAGCCTCAACAAAGTGATTGGTAAAGCGTTCCCTGATCTCATGGGTCTGCACAGCGGTATCCTGCCTTAGAACTACTCGGGATTGTTAGCGGGCACACCAAAATGGTGCCCGTTATGGGACAATCCCTAAGTTTACCCGCCCCGGGTGGGGTATCGGCAACCCAGGGCTATCTGGTTCCCCGAATGATTCTGCGCAATCGGCCCAGGTACTCAGATATCCGCTTCTCCACCCCGTGTGCAGTGGGCTGATAATAGACACGCTCACGCAGGTTATCCGGGAGATAGTCTTGGCGGACAACACCACGGGGATCATCATGGGGGTACACATAGCCCACAGCATTGCCGAGCTTCTTCGCCCCCTCATAATGACCGTCGCGCAGGTGGGCAGGCACCGGACCGATGTGACCCTGTTTCACATCGCTGAGTGCTGCATCGACGGCATTGATCACAGCATTGGATTTGGGTGCGGTAGCCAGGTGGATGGTGGCCTGCGCCAGGGTGATGCGGGCTTCCGGCATACCGATCAGCTGGACCGCCTGTGCAGCTGCCACTGCAGATTGCAGGGCCGTGGGATCCGCCATGCCAATGTCCTCACTGGCGTGGACCACCAGTCGACGGGCGATGAAGCGGGCATCCTCACCGGCCTCCACCATGCGTGCCAGATAGTGCAGGGCAGCATCCACATCAGAACCCCGGATGGATTTGATGAAGGCACTGACAATGTCATAATGCTGATCACCATCACGGTCATAGCGGACTACCGCGCGGTTGACGTTTTCTCTCACCACATCCAGGGTGAGTTCTCCCCCATCCTCCACTGCCTCGGAGGCGGCTTCGATGTAGGTAAGTCCGCGGCGGGCATCGCCGCCGGCAAGCAACACCAGCTGCTCGATTGCCTCCGCGCTGGCGGTGATACGTCCGGCGAGGCCGCGGTCGTCGATAAGCGCCCGCTCTAAAACGGTGCTCACATCAGCATCGGTGAGTGGCTCCAACTGCAGGAGCAGAGACCGTGACAACAAGGGTGCCACAACGGAGAAGGAGGGGTTCTCTGTGGTTGCGGCGACCAGGAGGACGGTGCGGTTCTCCACGGCGGCAAGCAGAGCATCCTGTTGTGTCTTGGAGAAGCGGTGGACCTCATCGATGAAGAGGACGGTACGTTCGCCGTGGAGCAGGTCGGTGCGTGCCCGGGTGATGACCTCGCGGACCTCCTTCACACCAGAGGACAGTGCGGATAATCCGACAAAGCGGTCACCGGTGGCAGAGGAGATCAATGAGGCGATCGTGGTCTTGCCGGTTCCCGGTGGGCCGTAGAGAATCACCGAGGCTTCACCAGATCCCTCGATCAGGCGGCGCAGCGGACGGCCGGTCCCCAGCAGGTGCTGCTGCCCCACCACCTCATCAAGGGTGCGGGGCCGCATCCGAGCAGCAAGTGGAGCATGTCCACCCGGATGGAAGTACTTATCCGCAGCACGTGGTGGTGTGGAACCTTGATTGTCCGGGGTTCCGGGTGTTTCAAAGAGGGAGTCCTGTGCCATAGAGGCAACAGTAGTCCCTAGTGTTCAACACCGATCATTGACTGCACCACATCGCCGGCGAAGCGGGCCACCCCAGGGAAACGGGAGTCCGCTCCTCTGGCGGCAAAACGCTGCAGGGCGGTGAAGGTCTCGTGGAGGTCTTGGCGGACAAGTTCATCATCATCCTGGGACCGCGGGAAGGCGAACTCATCCAGTTCGATCTCCCCCGCGGAATCACTGTTGTCCAGGTAGGTGGCCACCGCGGCGATGGAACCCAGGTGCATGAGGGTCACACTCGACAGGGCCCAGCCGATCAGGGCTGTGACAATACGCGCATGCAGACGGTCCTCATTATTCACATTCGGCCAGATGCCACGGACCTCTTGGACCCAGGCGTCAATGAGCTCATCAGCTTCATCATCAGTGATGGGATGGCTGAACACGAACTGTGGGAAACCAGCGATCACGCAGGCGATGTCAAAGGTGGCATCCCGGAAACCGGCGACCTCATAATCAAGGAAGTGGGTGCGTTCCGCCACGATGATGTTGTCCGGCGACAGGTCGAAGGGGGTGAATGCCCTGTGCTGTCCGGAGATCAAGCGGCGCTGGGCATCGCGTGAGAAGTCCTCCACCACCTTCGGAATGGTGATACCGCTGCCTGCCAGGATCTGAATACCGACTTGGATGGCGGTAGGCAGCAGTGTGTCGCGCTGCTTCTGCATCTCTGCAGTCGAGGGGTGGCGTGAGAGCATGCGTGACATGAGGATGTCGAAGTCTGCCTCACGGTCAGCTGTGGCTGCGTGGAGGCTACCCAGGGACTGGCCGAGGTTGCGGAGAATCTGCATGCGGTGATCACCGGTGCGCTGCTCCAAGAGATCAGCGAAGGTATCACCGTTGCCAGAATCCGACAGGACGATGATGCGCTTGTCGATGTC
>NZ_CALZFS010000206.1 GCF_945649885.1 uncultured Corynebacterium sp.
CCCCGGGGTGGATTGATCCGGAGAAGACCTATGAAGCCCGACAGGCATTGAGGCATCCGGATCTGATCCACCTCTTCCAGGTCTACCGGGAGCCAATGTCATATCACCGATTCATAGACAATATTAAGTTTTCCCTCACTAAGGGTCGAACATTGGAGATTTCTGATGATCCTGCGGATCTGTTGAAAGAATTTTCAGCCATGCCCGCAGAGATCCAGGAAGGTTTGCCCACAATTGCCTGGCCAGTGGAAATAGGCCTGGATGAGCCTCGTGGTGAACCTCTATACGGCTCCCAGTAGGCATGAAAATAACGGCCAGTCCCCTCTGATAACTACCCAAGATTGTTACGTATTGGTAACGTGTCGGACGGAAAACTAGATAGGCAATAAAGATGGTCGATAAAACGACGTCGACTCAGTACCTATCTTTAACTGCCGGAGGAGAAACATGTCCGTAATTTCGCGTGCTGGCGCAATGAGCCATAAGCTCATTGTTCTGCTGGTGGCACTCGCAACCGCGGCTGGTCTCATGGTCGTTGGCACTGGAACCGCTGCTGCGGCAAACCGTGACTGGCTTCGCCCTGATGCAACCGGTCACTGTGACTGGGACGGCAAGGGCCATTGGGTCCAGCGCTGTGATGTCTACTCCCCTGCAATGGGACGCAATATCACTGTCCAGATCCAGCCTTCCCAGCGCGGTGGCAATGCCGGCTTCTACCTGCTTGACGGCATGCGCGCGACCCAGCACTCCAATGCCTGGCTGGTGGACACCAACGCCGCGGCACTTTACGCTCCGCACAACCTCACCCTGGTGATGCCGGTGGGAGGTGCAGGCTCCTTCTATGCTGACTGGAACCACCAGGCCTCCCTCTCCTCAGCCGACCCGGTTGTCTACATGTGGGAAACCTTCCTCACCGCTGAGCTGCCCGGCTACCTGGAGCGACACTTCGGCGTAGCACGCAATAACAACTCCGTTGCCGGCCTCTCAATGGGTGGCACCGCTGCACTGAACCTCGCAGCCAAGCACCCACACCAGTTCCGCCAGGCACTGTCCTACTCCGGTTACCTCAACACCACCGCGCCAGGCATGCAGACCATGCTGCGCCTGGCCATGCTGGATGTTGGTGGATTCAACGTCAATGCAATGTACGGCTCTGTCATCAGCCCGCGTCGTTTTGAAAATGACCCCTTCTGGAACATGGGCGGACTGCGCGGTAAGGATGTCTACGTCTCCGCAGCTTCCGGCCTGTGGGGTCCACAGGACAATGGCACCCGTGTGGATCACCGACTCACCGGCTCTCTCCTGGAGTTCGTCGCCATGGCCTCCACCCGCGCCTGGGAAGCCAAGGCACGCCTTGAAGGACTGAATGTCACCGCCGATTACCCGGCAACCGGTATCCACGGTTGGGGCCAGTTCAACCACCAGCTGCACAAGACCAAGGACCGCGTCCTCAACGTGATGAACGCCTGGTAACAACGCCTTCGCGAAAGCCACAGTGAAACCCTTGAGGGGCATCCCAATCCCGAATGCCCCTCAAGGGTTTTCTGCATCTTTTAAGACCCGGGCAACGTAATTATTTTCTGGTCTCGGTTCCTGATTCATTGTGGATGTCGTCGCCAGCGCCATGGACAGCGGCTATGGGGGAGGAGGCCGCAGACCCCACAGAGGCTGACCTAGATGGGCCAGGACACCCCCGTGTCTCCTATAGGAAACTGACCCCGGAATCCAAGGTGGTCTGTATTCCCTGATCCAGGTGAAAGCGTTGTTGTCGCCACCTCTGACCTGAGTGACGGCTTCCGCCTGAGAGCCCCTGGCGAACCTGCCGGTTGCTTGTGTCGTTTGGAAGTCAGCATCGATCCTGTCTATCTCCACAGCCTGCTGGGGGCTGCCGGAGCTGCGTCCCCACCGTCACGGGGTCTACCGGGGGGCCTGCAAAAACACTATTCAAGCGCTATTCTTCGGTGTGTCATTGTTAAAAGTCTCAAGTTGAACTTAAACTTGAGAGCAATCTGAAGTCAGAGAGCGGATTTCAAGGACTGGCACACCCACATGTGTAACCCTTTAAAACTGGTCAACGACAAACAGTGAAGAACTGAACATTCTCATGAAACGCAGACTGTCATAACCTGATGGATCACACTCCGAGAGCGGGGAACTCCCGGAACAAGGGAACCATCAGGCCTATGCTTAACAGTCTGTGCAGGCAGCAACCACAAACAACGAGAAGGACAACTTCATGCGCGACACCGCATCACGTTCCACAAAGTCCAGGCGCCGTTCCCTCTGGATCGCAGCTGGCGCTGTGCCCACAGCGATTGCCCTCAGCCTCTCGCTGGCAAGCCCTGTGGCCATGGCTCAGTCCTCAGTGGGGTCATCAGGCGTATCCCCCGAACTGATTGACAGCATCACCCGTGGCATGACTGATTACCTGCAGCCACGCGATGAAGCACTGCCGGAAGGTGAAGTCACCTACCCGGCAATCCAGGGGCTTCCTGAAGGTGTCCGCGTCAACAGCGCTGAATACGTCACCTCCCACCATGTGGTGCTGA
>NZ_CALZFS010000207.1 GCF_945649885.1 uncultured Corynebacterium sp.
CCATGGTGCGGATCTCATTCTCGATGCGCTCCTGCTCGGGCTCAGGGGCCACCACATAGCAGTGGCGCTGGTGGGTCTGCTTGCCGGTCAGGCCCTCAGCCTCACCGCGGCGGGCCTTCTCCAGCGCTTCCTCAGACGGCAGTGTGTACTGGACGGCCTTCTGGACACCGTTGATGCGTCGCAAAGCATCGGAGTGCCCCTGGGACAGGCCTGGACCCCAGAAGGTGTGCTGCTGGTGCTCGGTGAGCATGGCAGCACCGTAGACACGGTTGATAGAGAACATGCCTGGATCCCAACCGGTGGAGACAACAGAGACGTTGCCGGCTGCCTTGGCTGCCTCGTCCATCACCTGGCGGTGGCGTGGGACATCGCGGTGGTTGTCATAGGTGTCCACGGTGCAGGCAAATGCGGCGAAGCCTGGAGCCTGCTCTGGGATGTCGGTGGCTGAGCCCATGCAGAGAAAGAGAAGATCCACGTCATCGGTGTGCTTCTCAACATCCTCAACATTGAACACTGGGGTTGCGGTGTCAAGAGTGTCGCGGCGGGAGAAGATTCCCACCAGTTCCATGTCAGGTTCCTTGGCGATGAGCTTTTCCACACTCTTACCCAGGTTTCCATAACCGACGATTGCTGCGCGGATCTTTGTCATTTCCTATCCTCCAGGATGGTGCGGGTGGGTTTCTCCCCCGAGCATACTGCCGTGCATACTGAAAACATGATCAGGGGAACGTTGGAACACCAGGATAGGGAACGAACATTCACCATCATCGAGCCGGAAAACCCCAGTGGGGAGCTTTTTGTGTTCTTCCACGGGTCACAGCAATCAGGCACTGTCACCAGGAAATTCACCAATTTCACCTTTGATAATCTGGCCAACCGTGGTGCTTTTGTGGTTTATCCCGATGGTGTGGAACAACACTTCAATGATTCGCGTCTCGGGCTGGATGAAAAGACCCGACACCTTGATATTGATGACGTCGGATTCTTCATCAAATTGCTCAGCTACATGCATGAGCATCATGGGATTACCCGGGTGTTCATCGCTGGTTATTCCAATGGTGGGCAGATGGTGCTGCGCTTGATGCATGAGGTTCCGAAGATGATTTCCGGGGCGGCCACCATCGCAGCCAACCTTCCCACTGCCGATAACACACTCCCGGAGGTGCTCCGGATGAAACCCCACCCCATCCCTTACCTGGCCATGGCTGGCACAGCGGATCCCTTCTCCCCTTATACGGGTGGGGATGCCGGCATCGGGTCCCGGCACCGGCGGGGACAGGGGCTCTCGGCACCGGATTCAGCGGCCTACTTCGCCAGGCGCAATGGCTTATCCGGGGCGAAAACCACCCGCACGCGTCCTTCCGGCGCGGTGGTGGTGGATCGCTGGGAGGGTGAGGCCCCGGTGGAGTTGTGGACACTGATTGGGGTCGGCCACCTGGTTCCCAGTGACAAGAAATACCCTGATTTTTTAGGCCCCTCCACCGATGCACTCATTGCCGCCGAGGTCATCGCCGACTTCTTTGAGCTTTAACCTAGAGGGTCAACCGGCAGCTTTGTGGACCAGGCCGCGGAGTTTCGCTTCGAATTTATCGCTCAACGCCACCACCGCATAGGCGGTGGGCCAGAACTCCCCTTCATCCAACAGTGCCTCCTCATTGAAACCTATGGTGGCATAACGGGTCTCATGTTTGGATGCAGGCTGGAAGAACACCACCACCTTGCCATCACGGGCATAGGAGGGAAATCCGTACCAGGTTTTGGCATCCAGGTGCGGTGCTTCATCCGCCACCACGCGGTGGAGGAGTTCTGCGATGTCTCGGTCGAGACCGTCGAGGGCAGCGATTGTTTCCTCGCAAAGCTTGGCTTCCCGCAGCTTTTTCGCAGAACCATTGCCACCGGCTTCAGCGCGCAGTTCAGCTGCGCGCTGTCGCATTGCGACCAGTTCCCCTTCGCTGAAGGTCACAGCTGTGTTCTCCGTATGAGCCCCAGCTCCAGGAATGCCTTGGCCAGGCCAGCCTCGGCGACGCTCTCGGTGACCAGGTCTGCGATCTCCTTGAGATCATCAGAGGCATCACCCATGGCAACTCCCATGGCGCTTGCTTCAAACAGGGAGATGTCACGGTTACTGTCACCAAAGGCAATGGTGTCCTCTTGGCGGGCATTGAGGAATTTCAGCAGACGGGCCACAGCCTCATGTTTGGACACGCCACCCATGCTGACGGAGCCAAAGAGATTATCCTCGCCGAAATTGCCCCAGGTGGTGTGTTCCAGCTTGGGGAAATGTTCACGTGTCGCCTCAAAATCCTCATAGGAGTTGAGGATATAACTGATCTTGTTCACATCATCGCGGTAGAGACTCTCCCGCCAGATCATCTTGGGGTAGAAGTCACGGGTGGTCATCGGATCGAGGCCCTTTTCCTCAGCCAGACGTCCGAGCAGGGCATCGCCGGCTTCCTCATAGCCCTTACTTCCGTAGAGACCATTGTTGGATTCCAGGTAGAACTCACAGCC